>NZ_KV787380.1:160302-245781 GCF_001807075.1 Corynebacterium sp. HMSC14B06
TTTTAAAATCGTGCCCCCGGTGAGACTCGAACGCACAAAAGGCGACCCGAAATAAACGGTTAACCAGCCTGTTTAGAATCGTTAGCTAGTTTTTGGTGCATTTTTGGTGCACTTTCATTCTGGGGCACTGATTCAAGTTCACCAAGAGTCGAATAAACCATCTCCATCGAATCAGCGACCTCATCAAGGTCCCCATCGAACAAATCTGCGTACTGGTCTAGCGTCATCGCCGCCGACGCATGACCCAATTGGCGCTGCACCACTTTCACATTCGCCCCCGACGACACCAAAAGACCAGCAGCCACATGGCGCAATCCATGGACAGTCACATGGGGAAAACTCGAGTCAGCCTCCTGCACACGCTCCAGTGCACAATGAAAAAACGAACCAGTAGACGGCAACTTCAATGGCCCACCGTCAGCACGCTCCCACACCCAATCACCAGAATCACGCCCCTCAATAAGCGGCGCAAGCATATTACACACAAACCGAGGAATAGCCACCTTTCGGTTCTCATGCGTCTTCAATGTTCCAACTTCAACCCTGGACACAACCGTCACCGCAGCACGCTGCAAATGCGCCCGCCGACCGTCCAAATCCAAATCCCCTACCTGCAACCCAGCCAACTCCGACCACCGCAACCCACTGGTCGCCAACAACCAAATAATCTCCGGCCGACTCGACTCCTCCGCCAAAGTTCGCACCTGCTCCATCGTCAAATACACCTTCACCGGCTTAGGCTTCCTCGGCAAACGCACCCCACGCGCAGGATTAGTCTGCAAACACTCATCATCAACCGCCATATCCAAAATCTGTGACAACACGTTATGAGCGCGCCGGGCGGTTGTTGGGGTCATTTTTGAGGTGTAGATCCATTCTTGGATTTCTGATTTTTTGATGCTGCCGACGGGACGTGGTCCCCATTTGGGTAGGACGTGGTTGTTGAGGGCGCTACGGATGGAGCGTGCGCCGGAGGGCTTGAGCCTGGTTAAGGTGCTGTCCCATCGTTTGGCAAGCACAGCAATAGTGGTGTTTTGCCGGTTGGGGTCTATCCATGTTCCGTCGCGGCCTGCAGCACCTTCGTCTTCGACCCAGGCTTGGGCTTCTATTTTTGTACAGAATCCACGTTTATGAGCGCGCGCGCCGTCGGGTCGTGTGTAGAAGACTTCCCATCGTCGACCTTTCCTTGTTTTATACGGGCTGATTGACGCCATGGTGTAGACTCCTTATGTATCCCATTTCAAACAAGTCGAGCTGTTTATTATGGGGCTTTGCATAAGCGGGCGCTGTCTAAAATGGTGTTAGACAGCGCCCGCTTCATTTGTCGTGATGTGCAAAAACTAGGTTTTATCTTTCGCTGCGAACGAAACTGGCAGTTTTGATAGTGCGGTCAATGCTGTAGTCGAAGTTGAGGGTAGGGCAGTCAATCAACCTCGCGAGGTCATTAATTTTCGCGGTGGCTACGGCGAGCATGCGAGGCGCGAAGAGGTCGCGGACAGCATTGCCGAGTACCTCCTCGTCGATGGATTCAGGCAGTGGCGACTTTTCGTCGGCGCTCCAAATCCCGCTCATGACGAGGTAGTAATTTGCGTAGAAAGTGTCTGCGCCAAGTTTAATATCGACGCTGATGTGTTCAGTGTTTTGGGCAATGCGGAAATTGAAGTCGAATTTGATTGGGGTGGGGTCTTCTGGTGGGGTCAGGGGCTCGTCGACATCCTTGCGCGTTGCCTTGAGTTCGCCGGTTCGGTACCGAACTGTACTAAGAGACTCTTCCAGAGCGTTGATGTCCATTGTGGTTTGCTCCTATTTGGTGAGTAGCTCGAATTTACGTTGAGGGGTGCCGTCGCTCCATGATTGAGCTGCGGTAGTAGTGCGCCCAGTAGCTTCGAAGGAGATGCTATTTCGCTCCCGAGTTATCTCTGCTTCTTTTTCTTGCAGGCGCTTGAGGTTGCGTCGAAGAGCCGACTGGAGCGGCGAGTAGTTCTCTGCCTGCGTCACGATTGGGGCGATGTAGGCATTAACTGCTGTCGCGTAGCGGCGAACGGTGGTGATGTTCGGTCGCTTTGCTCCGAAGATTGCTTTCTCGAATCGTGTAACAGCAGACCTGTCGACGCCCATCGATTCGGCTACCTGCGCTTGTGACAGGCCTCGCTGCTTGCGAATAGCGATGAGTTGCTCGATGAGATCTACTTCCGCATCGGCTAGGTCGATGCCCAGCTGATCTTCTGGGGTAATCAAATCGTCCAAGAACATGCTATTCCCCTTTCTCTACATACGATGTGCATTTTAACGCAACATGTGGCGTTGTGTGTTAATTCCCGAGTTCCCGGTACGTCCGAGAGTTCTTGCTGCACCAGTGGATGATGCGTTTCATGGCTTGTTCTATGTCGTGGTTTTGTCTTTGTGTAACTTTCGTCTGGTCAGCGCCTTTATTGGACGTCCATTTTTCTCCGCCTGAGATAGCAAGCATTTGTGCCGCTGCTTCTTCGGCGACATCACACAGGTCACCGAAGTACAGGCGATAGTGCTTGCCGCCACCGATTTCTTTCGTGTGCATTTCGATTCGTAATTCTCCGAGCCAAGGTCTAGGGCCGCTAATCTTTGGCCGGAATCGGTCGCCTACCGGCGCATCGAGCTCATACTCGGAGGCAATGGGATTTCCGTTTTCGTCTTCACCAGAAGTGGGCGCGCCCTCACGTGCGTAGCGGCTCATGAGAGCTATGAGTTCTTGCCAGGTGGCGATATTTGTTTTCTTTAGCTCCTTGAGATCGTCAGTGCACTCCTGTGTCAATATCCACCGTTTGGGTGCGTGCTTCTGGTCTGTGGCGGGGAGGTAGACGTGTGGAGTATCGGGGAAGTAGTCGACCATATTTACGCTCCTCTCAGTTCATCGGCATGTTGAGCTCAGTCTTGCCGCTTCTTTCAGCTGCGCGCGCAGATTCGCCGCAACGTGTACATCGTCTAGGGTGATGAGGTTGGTTGCAGCCCATTTGTCTGTCCGGCGTTCAGGGGGGGGACGCCCCTTTACTTCTTTTTCTTTGCAGCAAAAGCTCCGAGCCACTTTGCGCCAACGTATCCACCGAACAGAATTGCAGCGAGCATGACAAACCCCGGCCATGCGGGTGTGTCAGTTCCTGGTTCTCCGAGAAAAGCCCCAATTAGCAATGCCACGATGAATAGGCAGACGAGCGCCCCAAGTAGACCACCGAGTAATTGGAGAATAATCTTCGGAACCTTTGCTAGCTGTTCCGATCCACGTTGACGTGCCTCATTGAATTGCGGGTGACTCTGTTCTGAGGGCTGTATAGCTGGCTTTGCTTCGCTAAACGTCGGCTGTCCGTGTAGCGAACCATCGTGTGTGTCAGCTGGTGTTTTTGGGGCAGCCGGTTTTGGAGAGTCTTTCTTCCGCAGGATCTCTGTCGGGTTCGGGGCGCCACCACTCTTTGCCTCCGGGCGTTTCTGTGCGCGTTGGATGGGAGTGCGTTTGCCTGGGTAGGCGGGAGGAACTTCGTAATTGTGGGCGTTTACCTCAAATGGCACAAGTTTACGAAGCGGGCTGATTTCCGGGTCAAGGTCATCGTTAGATAATTCGTTAGATCGTAATGCGTGAATCGTAACTTCTGCGGCCAATGATGACCCCTTGATTTTCCCGTACACAACGGTGGTAAGCCCCATTGCATCGAAGTGCTTAATAGCATCAACAAAGCGAGCACTCGATTGTTTTGTCAGAACCCCGATGGGTTCTCCATCGAGGCGAACCTCAACTTGCTCGAACTTTGTTTTAACCCCGCCTTCGATGATGTGAAGGCTCACCAGCAGCAGGCCTTCACCGGATTCGGGCACGTAATCGAGTAGGTGGTCATAGTGCTCATTTTCTTTGGTGACCTGCAGGCTGGTGCCGATTGGAAGTAATGTCCAACCTTCAACCGGTGGGTCATTGAGTGGAACAAGGTAATTGAAATCATCGAGGTAGAGCTCGATGTTGGTAACTAGTTCCTTCTTGGGTCTATATGAGTCACTGTTGAGGTAGTCGTAATCGTCCCATTTCTCGTGTTCGTATGCGATGTAGGTAGCTTTGCAGACAGGTGTGTACCCACTCGCGACGAGACGCTTGATCTGTTGGTAGTTTCCTACTTCTGATTCCTTGATGTGACCGAGAACTTTATTGTCCCAGCGAACTGAAATAGCTTGGCGCGCCGGGCTGTATGGATTGTCTGGCTCTGGGATTAGCTCTACCACGATTTTTGTTCGTTGGTATTCCTCGACATTGAGCCGAAGGCTTCTGATTAATGCTCTGTGGTTCTTCTTGTAGTACGAGGTTCCGACGACGAGATCAGGTGTGTAGCCCCGGAATTTAGAAAGGCTATATGTCGACTTCATTGTTTCTGTCTTTCGTATGTGTCTCGCCAGACGGCGAGTAGGTGGGTCGTGACGCCGAGTTCACGGGCGATAGCCCCGGGGTGTGGCCCGTAGATCGATTCCGCTGTGGCGTATTCGGCGTGAGAAATGAGAAGTTCGGCTGCTAATTGGTCGGCTGCGCGTTCTGCTCTGGCATCGAAATGCGGGTTACCGGTTGGAGTATCGCCCCTGATGGCGTGTGCCAACTCGTGGGCTAGGGTGCACCGCCTGTTTATGGAGCCCAGTGTGGGGTCGAGCAGGATCGTCTGGCGGTGGTGGATGTATCCGCCGAGATCGCCGGGGCGAAGTGACTTGCGGTAGTCGTCTTCCACGGTGATTCCCATGGATTCGGCGAGTTGTTCAAGCTCCGTCTCCGTAATCGTCATCGCCCTCCTCTGGTTCTGGGGTGCCGCGCTTGGCAACGTAGTCCAGATGTGTATCAGCCGGGGCGGATTCAGGCCCGGGGAATTCGAACACCGTAGCGTTGAGCGCATCATCATGTGGCTTGCCGTCGTGCATGGTGCGCAAGTCACCAACGGCTGTCTCGCGTGTGGGGTTCTTGGTGCTGTCGTGGAATATGCTCAGAATCTCGGCTGAGCCAATCCGACGGCCGACGGACTCCTGCTCGATTTGCGCCACAACTTCAAGCGGCAGCTCCTGCAGTGCGCCAAAGCGCTCTTCAATCATCGTGCTAGGCATTGGCCCGCCAGCCCTGTCGGGAAACGGAGCATGTCCCGGCTCTGCATACAGGCTTCGAATCATCACCCAGCGACCATCACCGCAAAAGTCCCACACGCGAGCAGGCTCACCCAATGTCACAGCCAAACGACGACAAGACGCCACCTGGGTGTTCGGACGGTGCTCTGCAAGCTCATCAACAGGCTCATCAAAAGCCTGTGAACCTGCTTTAAGTCTGCGCAAAACCTCATCAGTTAGCTGCTCATCCGATGCAAGCCGGAGTGCACCGGTTATATTCGGCACCTTCTCCCACACGCGACTGACGATTCCAAAGTCCAACAGCGTCTCAATCGGGTTCACGTCGTAGGTCGATGAAATCTTGAGCAAATTCTCGATACTCGGCTTGTCGTTAGCTAGCTGGTATTGGAGCGTGCGCCGGGGGATGCCGGTACGTCGTGAAATCTCGGCTATTGAATCCTCGGTGGCGGTGGATAGCCAATGTTGAAATGTCATGCCCTCATGGTAATTGCAATTAGGTATGTGCGCAATAGTTGCACACCTTGTTACCTGGGGAAACGTTAAATTGCTAAGAATAGCTTGCGCTATTCGGCAAGGGTGTGCAATGATTGCGTTGCAAGCGCAATGAATTGCGCAGATGGAATTACACAGGAGGAATACAGTGGGCTACCTGCTAGACCCGTCAGTCCTGGATGATGCCCGTCGCCTGGGTGGATACACCTCGGATGAGAAGTTGGCTGCAGCAATCGGAATGACCGGTACGGCAGTGCGAAATTTGCGCCACGGGCGCAGCTCTCCGTCGGTAGCCACGTTGGTGAAGTTGCGCAGCATCTCCGGCAGGCCATTGGACGGGATGCTTATCCAGCAGCCAAAAACCGCGTAAGAAAAACCGCGCCGGGCACTGGGGAAGGCGCCGGGCAGCAACCGTCAACAAGCGAGAGCCCCCAGCAGCGCTTAAAGCATGGAGCTGCTGGAGGTAACCGACCTAAAGGAGGTCAGTATGGGCAACCGAATCCAGCAACTTATTCGGCTTCTCAAACGGGCGATAACCGTCAGGCCAGCTGACGCTGACTGGCGTCGCAGAGGTGACCAGAACAGTCGCGTACCCGTCACCCTCGGTTCCCAGGTCCAAGAATCTGAACCCCGGGTCATCAATAAGAGCCGCGTTAATCAGGGCGACATAGAACTCCACCAATGCAGTCGGTGCAGTGAATGTCACAGGCCCAACGGTGAGAGTCGCCATGTTTTCACTGTCCGTACTACCGACGGCCTCCGCGAACTCTTCTTGCGACAGAGACATCGTAATCACCTCCTCTCTGGGGAAGCGTCCCCTGAGCAGGAAGTTTAACCAACTGAATAGCTGCCCAGTGCTGGGGAAGGTGCTGGGCAGAGCAAACCGTCGATAAGCGAAAGGAGGAAGCGGCGATGAAGTACATGGATTTAGCCAAAGCTAGAGGCCAACTGCGTCAACGAATGTTGACCAGACTCCATGACAGTGGCCTAAGCCAGTATCTCGTCATCAACGATGAAGAGTTGCTCGAACAACTCGATGGTCTTACTGAGATACATTTCTGCGTTGGCCATTCGGTCATCGAGGCTCCAAACACCGTAGCTGCGGGGAATGCGCTGGACCCAGTCGGCTACATCGAATTGGAGACGCCAAGTGATATCTACTCCGTCATTCGAGTTGAGTTCGATGCCGCGGCGGAGCGCGATCCACGCGGCTTCCAACTCCTCATCACCCCGGATGAAAGCCTCGAACTGATTGCATACACCACAGCGCGAGGCGTCGATGGCCGGGCTGTTGGAATTGACCTGCAGCTCGATAATGCGCCACACGAGGCAATGCCCACGTCGATGGCGGTCAATTCGAGCGAGCTCATGAATCCACCACAGCGCACTTCCGCTGAATCCTCCGGTGGCGTGATAGGGCTGCGTGCGTTCAATAGCTCGGCGAATCCTATCGGAAACCCCATAGGTATTGCACGAAGCGAAAGCGTCAGCAGATCTACACAACGGGTAGGAAATCCGGCCGGCATTTGGCGGAGGGTCCAACTTGGTTTCTCGGACAACGATTTCGTACATCAGCCCATCGAGAGCGGCACGAAGTTGGTACAGCCACTCTCCGAAGACGAGGGACAACTCGGTTGGCACAGGTGCGGTCGCATGGAGGCGAAAGGAACGGATATCACCGTCGCCTACAACCCGGCGCTCAATCGGATTCGCCTTCAGATGTTCGGCACCAAGACTCCACAGCTCGTGGCGGTGCGAAGCTGCTCGCTCTACTCGAGCTACGAGGCGCCGGAATTCGTTTTCACTCATAGACAAATCGTAACGGCTGACACTAATCCAACTGCATCAACAAAACCAGGGCAGTAAAGGGGAGCACACATGGAATTAACAGCAGCAATCGGGAGCACGAGAATCGACGCCACCGAAAGCGAAATCACAATCACCAATACGGACAACGACACATCAGTGTCGATTCCTTACCGGGCAGTCGGCACCGTTGTCGAAGTGTTGGAGCTCGCAGATAGGTGTCGCGCGCCTCTTACACATCCATGGGCAGCCAGAGCAGTCCCTTGGTCGGACTACAGCAAATTGGCGAAATAAGAACAGCCCGAATGGTTACTCAGAGGTTCGATTCCTCTGCCGGGCACTGGCGCGTAGGCGATATGAGAATCGGTCGCCGCAAGCCAGCCACAATGCCGTGGGCCTTTCGCACGGCGGTTTGGCTGCGCGCCTCACAAACCAAATAAAAGGGCCCGCCCCCGCTAGCACCAGGGACAGGCCGAAAGTGTTGAAAGGAACACTGCCATGAAGCATACCGCAAGGAACGAGGTCACCATGCCAACGCAAGACCAAGTGATGTGGACACCCAAGGAAGTCGCCAAGCATTTCCGAGTACACGTGAACTATATCTACGCGCTCTTAAACGCAGGTCGTCTGCAGTACGTGGGTCCTCGCCGTCGACCAGGATCACGACGCCCGTACCTCATCCATGTCACCGAGGTTCATCGCATTGAGCGCGAAGGGCTTCCAGAAGCACCAAGGGGAGCAGCATAAATGAGTAATCCAAACGTGAAGTTCAGCCGCTCAATGTGGCGCGACGCCTACGATTTGCTGGACCACGTCAACACCAGAAACAAATTGCAATGGGCAATGTCGCTGATTCTTGCCGCATCCTCTTTCGCAATGGTCATCATTACCGGCTACGACAATTTCAATTTTGTGCCAATCATTTGGACAATCACAACAATTTTCTGGTTGTGCACGGCGGTCTTTATTTCAAAGTCTGTCAAAAACATTGAGCGTGTTCTCCAGATGAAAAAGAACAACAGTGGCGTCTCTGCGACCCGGTATTGGCCGGAGGCATGACATGAAACAGCTTCGTAGGGTTCGCTCACCGAAGAATCGGTGGGTGCTCGTAGTAGTCCCCGTGCCCCGCGGCGGCAGGAAGCCGGCCACGATCGATTTCGAGGTGTCGTTCGGTGATGTGATGTCAGAGATGCCTCGTAGTCTGAGGTTTCCGGCAACGCTGCCTCGGCGGTTAGGCCGGCATGGGGATGGGCAGCAGTTCATCACCAGAGGGGCCTTGGAAAACCTGGTCACTTTCAATAAGGATGACAAGCGCGTTATGCGCCAGCTTGAGGAGTTCATCGAGCACATCGCAAGTGAGGTGCAAGGTGAACCAGAAAGATAAGCCACGGTGCGCCCGCCGAATCTCAGACGGTCGCTGGCAGGTAGCAATGGCAGGGATTCCGCCGGCCGTGATCTGCAATTCGCTGCAAGACGCTCTGAAGGCCGCGGTGGGCATTGAGGAAGTTCCGCCCGGCGATTATGAGGTGTGCCGGCTTGATGCTCGGGGGCATGTTCTCGAGCTCATAGAACTGGGAATGTCAGTAGAACATATCGCTGAGTCAGCCCAGGTGGGCTGTCAAACAGTGGAAGCAATCATCTCCGGTACTGCAGCCGTCGCTATGGCTGACGTTAATGCGATGGCGCAGGTTGAGTTTGAGCTCTCCGATGCGGAAGCCACCGCGCTAGATCTCCTGCACTTCACGTCATTAGGAGCCACCCTTCGGGAAGCGATTGCATGGTGCCGAAAAAGAGATGGCCTGTCGGCGCAGAAAGCGTGGGCTGCAGTTCCCGTCGTCAAGCAGCGTATGGAGGGGCTGAAATCAGCATGATGCGCCGACGATGGCTGATTTTCCAGATGACGGTCGAAGCCCACGTGTTGCGGATAGTCCACCGCGGCGAAAAGCACTAAGCAGCCGATAGCAGTCAAACATAAGGAGGAAAAATGCCACCCCAAAGGGTTTGTAGGTATTGCGGTTTCCCTATCCGGTGGGCGTGCACACCATTGGGGCATCGGCTTGCCCTTGATGCATCGTCTGACCCAGATGGGACCGTGCAGATCGTACATGGTGCTGCCGTGTTCCTTAGCGCGGAAGAAGCTCTGCGGAAACGGTCGCAGGGGTATTTGCTGTTCCAGCAGCATGTATGCGCCGGTGCTCATGGCAAACGACGAGCGGGCATGCCTGAGCGGGAGAAACAACGCATGCAACAGCGGCGTGCTGCGCGTGAACGCAAGCGGCTCAATGAGATGACGAAAAACCATAAAGCGGCAGCTAGATGACGTCAGATGAATCAGCTGCGCAGCGTTGGTGGGAGCAGCAGCAAACGCGACGCCAAATTCAGATCTACCGATTCCTTGGCCCCCGCAAGCGCCCCACCCGCACTGAGATTCCAGGGCAATTAACCATTGATGGACAGGAGATACGCGATGACCACCAAGAAGATTGACAATGACGCAGAACACCAGAACCAAGACCACCGGGAGCCTGAAGCGGCCAAGTTGCAGGAGGATGCACCGGCCAAGTGCATTGTCGTCAACGCTCGTCCGCTGGGAGGCGTAGCGTAGCCATGACGCTCCAGGTGAAGAAGACGGGAAGCAGTTTGTTGCCGTGGGTTGTCGAGGACGATACCGGTGGCATCGCGTGGTGTGGCTCGTGGGAAGACGCTGTCAGTACCGCGAACGAGTACGCCCGCGAGGTGGAAGTACAGCTCGTACGGCCGGACAAGCTGTTCATTGAGCATTGCTACTCATTGGGTGTTGGGCGTTACGACCGTGATATCGCACAGTTCGGCGATGTTGAGGCTTCTCGGGGTGTGGCCGCCTGTGGTGGCCCCCGGGTTCGCCTGGGGGACATTGTGTTCGCTTCTGTCGACGAGGCTCGTCGGACGGCAGCGCAGTTGCTGTCTGCGTGTCAGTGGGCGCAACGGCCGGCAGTAACGGGGAAGGTTTCTTGATGGGTGACAGCGGCGTAAGCAATAACAAGGCCGTCAGGCAGTTCTGTGTGGTGGCGTCAACAGATGGCGGATACACATGGAATTCATTGCGCGTCGCTGGGGTGACATGGATGAGCGCAGAACAGGCACAAGATGTGCACCAGGCGTGCAGTTTGCGGGCCCGCACGTATGGCTTGCCTGTGCGGTACCGGGTGCTGTCCCGCACTGTTTCTGCGAACACCATGTGGCCTTATCCGTCTGATGAAGATGATGACCGAGCCGGTTATCACGAGGAAAGCGAGGATTAGCCGTGGCGCTACCAGTGCCTTGTTGTAGAGATCCGTAAGCAATTGTGTTGGTTCATTTTGTTACCGCGCCTGTTTTTGATTTGGAGTTCGAAGAATGATTGTTACCGCTTCCCATATTTCTGCTGGGCAGCCCCGGTCCGGGAGTGATGCACCATGGCATGGGTAAGGGTCAGCGATACTTTCAACGAGGCCCCGGAGTGGATGCGAGCCTATGAGCTGGCAGCCGAACGTGGCGATGACCGTCTGGTCAGTGAACTCAAAGGCGCGGCGTCAGCGTTGTTTACGCATTCTGCGCAGCAGTGGACGGATTACAAAATCACCTATGGTGCAGCCGTCCGGCATATCGGCATTAGCCGGGTGGAGCCTGTACTTCAGGATCTGATCACTATCGGGATTATCACCGAGGTGGAGTCTGAAGGTGAGCGGCAATTCATGCTCGTTGAGCGTGAATCGTTTGTTCATGTCATCCGCTCCGATGCGAAGTCGAAGGCAACGAAACGCCGCAACGATCAAAACCGTGCTGGGTTGCAGGTGCCGGTCATGCTCCGTGATGGAGACCAGTGCCGGTACTGCGGTGATGAAGTGGTCTGGGGCGATAAGAAGTCCGATCGTGGCCGTGAGTACGACCACCGTGACATCGATGCGCCGACGACCCCAGACAATTATGTGACGGCATGCCGTGGCTGTAATCAGCTGCGGCATGAATTAGGCGAACGCGCCGAGGAGGAACTTCCGCTCCTCGACCCACCAGAGTCTCCAATGTATGGCCCGGAGCTGCGTAAGAAGCTCTCCCGCTGGGAGGGATTCGTTGCGCGCTGGTGCAAGAAGGAGGGACTCCCGAATCCGCTTATCGCGGACGAGGTTGAGGCCCAGGACAACCCGGCAGCCAGTCGGGCAGTGACCCCTTCTCAGGAAGAAAAAACGGTACGCGCTACGTCCCCGGCCGCGGGCCCAAGCCAGGAGCCCGGCAAGCCGCAGTTCCCCAATACTGATTCCCATGGCCAGGTTGAGTCTGAGGGTAGAGCCGCCAAAGGGAGTTCTCGGCAGCCAGCCGAGACTATTCAAGTCAATGTTGTCCAGTCGCTTCCGGCACTCCCCGCACACCATGCGGGCGGTGCGCCGCAGGGCCGTAAGGCATCGCACGTGCGCGATGCCGGTCCCGCCAAAGGAGCGGAGCCTTTCGCACGTCGCCGTCGCCGACGCCGCCGCAACTAGTTTTCGAGTACACGCCCCGCGATAGGAGGGGCGAAAAACAAACGAGCATGCGGTGCGTCCAAGAGAGCCTACGCGCTTTTGACGACGCGGCCTTTGTCGTACCCAAAAACTTTCCCGTCGACGAAAAAACCGTTCGACAAGGGGAGTAGTTGTCGGGCTGGCACCGGGTCGGGTCGGGACGGGTCGGGTCGGGACGGGTCGGGGCGGGAGGGCTTTTAAATATCCCTCCCCCTCTTTCTTTCCACCCCCCCCTTTACCTTTGTTGGTTCTCTAGTTCTTTTTGTTGTGGCTTGTTGATTGGAGCCTTATGCCACCGTTGTCGCCAGACCAGGTTGAGCAGCTTGGTCGTGCATTGTCCGCGATTGAATCTATGGCCCCCGCCCTCGCTGAGATGATGGTCCCCTCGCCGCCTGCCTCCGGGGTCAATGGGGGCCGTCCCCCGAGTGCCCGGGGGTCTCGCCCGCCGCTACCGGTGTACCTGCTGGATGTGGAGCACGCGGCGGAGTTGTGTCTGTGGGACTGGGCGCAGGCGCTGGCCTACGAGGTGCAGTGCCGGCCGCCAACCAGCCGACGCCTTGAGCACGTGGCTCGTTGGCTTCATGATCGTGTGCATGATGTCGCGGAGCGTTCGTGGGCTGATGGCATGCTCGTCGAGGTTGAGCATCATCGGCGGGTGATGGGCGATAGAGTGAGTCCACCTGAGCCGGTAGCGCGGCGGGAGATTCCGCAGCAGGGTTCTGCGCGTCAGGTTGCCGACGCGCTCGCAGTGCTGGGTGTGCGTGTCAGTCACACGTCGTTGAGGAAGTGGGCGAAGCAAGGCGAGATTCCAACGACGCTGAACGCTGAAGGCGTGGAACTCTTCGACATCGCAGACTGCATGCGCGCAGTCGCAGCGCATCAGTGTGGCGACGACACGCGGTCGACAGGGTAGAGCTTCGTGACCTGCGGTTTACAGTCCGTGTGCTAAGCTACGCTTGACTGAAGCGCATGCTCTTAAACCGGACTTAGGTTTGAGGGCATTTTCTTGTATGCGGCTCTCCTTGCCAGTGGCACAGCCGGGAAGGGATTCCCAATGTCCAGAACTGGAAACATTCACTACCGAGCAAAAAGAGCTCGCTTACTAGCCGGCGACGGTCTCGTCTGCGCCCGCTGCGGTCTGCCTATCGACAAGACACTGAAGTTCCCAGATCCATTCAGCGCGACGGCTGACCACATCACCCCAGTAGCCGCCGGCGGCCATAACCTCGGCCCCCTCCAACCGATGCACCTGTGCTGCAACCAAGCAGAGGGAGCCAAAGGGCATCGGGCAGCAAAGGTGAAGCCTAAGCACGTTAGAAACTGGTAGCGCATGTGAAGCCCCTGGGGAGGGGACCCTGTCCCGACCACGGAAGCAAAAGGGGCACTGCATTGCCTGGATACCTCCCCTGACCTGCGAAAATGAAGTGTGACTAGGTAGGGACATCCTAACAAAAACAGAACGAAGGAGCAGCCAATGAATCAGCGGCTTACATGCATCGTCTGCTCCACACCCCTGACGGGGCGGCAACGGTTCTACTGCTCAGGCCGATGTAGAAAGCGCGGCCAACGCCACCCCGATCTCTACCCAAAACCACAGCCCCGAAAGCCCAACCCCACGGCACAACCGCCCGTAGAGATACCTCGCGCTGGGCGTATCACCACCGCGGTACGTCGCAACAGCAAGCAAGACGTACTGGACGAACTGCTCCTACGCCTTGCGATGGAAATCGACCAGGCGACCGACCCGAAAACAATCGCCCCGCTGTCAGCGCGCCTCATTGATGTCCTCGACCGAGTAGAAGACGCAGACACCGATTCGCAGAAGGGAGGAAGCTTCCTTGACGAACTCACTGCACGCCGTGCCCAGCGCCCCGAGGCTGGGTAGCCAAATGCCAAGCTTCCTCGCCAAGCCGAAAACCCCCGTAGCCGACATCTACGACGGCGAAGACTACATCGCCCTAGCCAGCGCCTGCGGCCTTATCCCAGACGAATGGCAAGAAGGCATCATCACCGGCATCACAGCAAGAGACAAAGACGGGCGCCTCGTCGCCAAGCGCGCCGGGCTGTCTGTTCCTCGCCAGAATGGTAAGAACGGTGCCCTTGAGGTTTTGGAGCTCGGGCAGATGGTTTTGTCCGGGCGGAGGATTATTCATACAAGCCACGAAGTGAAAACGTCGCGTAAGGCGTTTATTCGTTTGGCGTCGTTCTTCGAGGAGAACGATGAGCTTGCGAAGTTGGTGAAGAATATCCGTAAGGTCAATGGCCAGGAGCAGATTATTCTCACCAATGGTGGCTCGTGTGAGTTTATCGCTAGGTCAAAGTCGTCGGGGCGTGGCTTCACGGTGGATACTCTGGTTCTTGATGAGGCGCAAGAGCTTCGGGACGAAGCGCTAGAGGCTTTGCTGCCTACGATCGCATCGGGGCCAGCCGGAGACCCTCAAATCATCATGACGGGCACGCCGCCGGACCCGACAGACATTAACGGTGAAGTGTTCCGGCGAATGCATGATGCTGCGCACTCTAACGAAGATGACACTTTGTGGTGGGCAGAGTGGTCTGTCCTCGCCGATGACGATGTCGAGATAGACGCTGATGATCGCGACCTGTGGTACCAAGCGAACCCGGCGCTTGGAAAGCGTATGCGTGTCGAAACTGTCGCTGCGGAGCGTGCAGCTATGGCGGATTCGTCTTTTCGTCGCGAGCGTCTTGGTATGTGGGAGCAGGAACGTAGTGCGCGAATCTTGCCGATTGAAGACTGGACGGCGTGCGCTGACCCGAACTTGTCTGATGATGGGGAGCCGGTGGCGTTAGCCATTGATATTGCTCCGTCGCGTGATTCTGCGTCTATCGCGGCTGCCGGCATGACTGTTGATGGTCATGTGTGGGCGGATGTGATTGAAAACCGCCGCGGCACACCTGAGTGGGTTATCCCGCGGTTGAAGGCGATTCTGGAGAAGCAGGAAGCCCGCGCGGTTCTCATCGATGTGTTGTCGCCGGCTGGGTCGTTGATTGACCCGTTGGAGGCGGAGGGCGTCAAAGTCTCGCGCATCGGGTCGAACATTATGGCGGCGGCAACGGCGCAGTTGTATGACGCTGTGATGTCGCATGATTTCCGGCATTTGGATCAGCCGTCTCTGAACCTTGCTGCTGCGGCTGCGAGGAAACGCAAGCTTGGTGATGCGTGGGCGTGGAACCGGTCGAACCCGGACGCGGACATTACCCCATTGGTGGCAGCGACGCTGGCATGCACAGGACGGACATACACGAGGGCGAAGCGCCCGGTGAAACCGGTGAGGGCTAGAAGGAAGGTGACGGTATGGTAGCGGATGTTTTCTCCCGTGAGGAGAAGGCGCTGGTGGATTCGATGCTGGCGCAGATTGTGGCGCATTCGGCGGCGAACCGTGAGCACGCTGCCTACTACGATGGTTCGTTCTCGGCGAAGCTGTTGAGCATTTCGACTCCGGAGCATATTGGCCGGATGCTGAAAACCGTGTCCGGTTGGGCTGGCACAGCAGTTGATGTGCTTGAGGAACGCCTGGACTTCCTCGGTTATGCCGATGATGATTTGGTTGATGCGTTTGAGGCGAACGCGCTGGATGAGGAGTCTGGGCAGGTTCACCTCGACACACTGATCTACGGCATCGGATTCGTCTCAGTAACCGGTGGCGGCGAGGGGGAACCGGAACAGCTGATCCGTGGACACGACGCAAACAACACGACAGGCATGCTTAACCCGCGCACCCGACTGTTCGACGCGGCACTAACCCGCGAGGTCAAAGACGGCGACATCGTCGGTGTGGACCTGTGGCTACCAGACCAGGTAGTCAAGGCCCGCAGGCAACGCCATGGTTCCCCGTGGGAGATTGTCGACCGCAAGCGCAACAACCTCGGTGCAGTACAGATCGTGCCGTTTATCAACCGTGCCCGCATCGGCGACCGTGGCGGCAAATCTGAGGTGACTGCTCCGCTGCGCCGCTACGCAGACGCCGCAGTGCGCACCCTCATTTCGATGGACGTCAACCGTGAGTTCTTCTCCGCGCCACAGCGCTACGCCATCGGCATGAGCACTGATGATTTCGTTGGCCCCGACGGCCGGCCCCTAAACCCGTGGCAGATCCTCACTGGGCGCGTGTGGTCAACCGGCGAAGTCGGCGACGATGAACGCGAACCAAAACTCGGCGAATTCGACCCACAACCACCAGGACCATTCCTCGACCAAATCGAGGGACTAGCGCAGTTGGCTGCTGCAGAAGCCGGGCTGCCGTCACATTACTTCGGTTTACGCGGTGACCAAGCAACATCAGCCGACGCTATCCGTGCGATGGAAGCCCGCCTCGTCAAGCGCGCGGAGCGCCGCCAAAAATCATTTGGCCGCTCTTGGTCGCAGGTTTCCCGCCTGGTGCGCGCCGGGCGTGACGGTGAACGTGTCGCAGACGTTCAGGCGTCGCGTACACGCTGGGGCAACCCGGCGACACCAACGGTTGGTGCGACGATGGACGCGATGGTCAAGGCCGTGCAGGCAGGAATCGCGCCGGGTAATTCTCGGGTGATTTGGGATCGTGTCGGTTTCACCCCGGAGGAACAGCGACTGTTGGAACGCGAGGTGGCGCAGCTGCGGTTAGAGAATCGTGTGGCGCTGATTTCGGGCGCCTCGCGTGCCGTAGGGGATGAAGCCAAGGCTTTATCTGGTTCTGAGCAGCCAGTCGCAACGGAAATTGGGATCGATGAGTTTATACGTGGCAGTGATTCCAGCGGCCTGTAGCGGAGGTGAGCAAACATGCCTTCCGGGATGGACGAGTACGCATTTGCGCTTGACCAACTGAGGATACTGGCGCAGCAGGATTTAGCGGATTGGTGGGCTAACACTGATGGGTTGGCGCCGCCGGTGCGAATGGATACGCTGCGTGAGGCGTTCCATGCGATACAAGCGACATATGGAGAGCAAGCCGCGTACTTGGCGGCAGACTATTTGTTTTTGCAGCGTTCTTTAGATGACACGCTGTCCGATATGGAGTTCCCGGAGGTTGCTAACCCGGCAGGGTATGAGCAAGCGCGGGCTGGGTTTAACTGGGCGACGGCGAAGTATCGTGAGGAGTTCGCCCCGGAGTTAGTGCCGATGGCGCGGGAGAAACTGGCTGGGGTACTTAATCGGCTGGTTTCTCAACCTGCTCATGACACAGTTGCCAAGGCAGTAGAAACCGCTGGCACAGGGTATGCGCGTGTCCCAGAGCCTGGGGCATGTAGTTTCTGTCTCATGCTGGCATCACGAGGAGCGGCTTACTCCAAAGCGTCGGTGCAGTCGGCAAACGGGTACCACGATAATTGTCGGTGTGTTGGCGTCGAAGTCAAAAGCGATGCCGACTTGCCGAGGATTAACCGTGAGCTCCATGAGCTGTGGCAGGCGACAGGCAAGAAGCTCGGTGACACGCCTACTGAGAGGCAGTTCCAGGAGGCGTTGCTGAGGTACAGGAATAGAACCCCTGACTGGGTGCCTTTCGAAGCAATCAGGATAAATGAAAAACCTCAACATCAACGAGGAATGCATCCAGGAGTTAAGACCATTCCTGACTTGGAAAAGCATGCGCTTGTTGAATCTGTGTCGACGTTGCCAGGTACCAAGCGCTCAAAGCGAGAGCAACAAGTTTACGAAAATGAGCAGAGCGTTATTGAATGGTTGGCTGGCAACGGCGCGGTGAAGATTCAAAGGGTTGGAATTGCGAACGACGCTATTCCCTCATTGCCGGAGGGGCAAAAGAAAACTCCGGACTTAATCGTCGATGGCATGACTGCCGATGTTAAAACAATCACCTCAAAACGCGGGATTCATAAAAATGCGAAACGAGGTTCCCAACAGTCAACCTTGCTGATTTATGATGCTCGAAAATCAGGGATTGATGAAAAAGATCTTGTCACGTCAAGCAAGAATGCAATACGCGATTATGGCGACAGACTTGATAGAATCGTGATTATTAGTGATAAAACTACGTTGTTTTGGGAGAGGTGAGCATGATGAGCATCTATCCGACTATTGAAATAATTTCGGGGCCGACGGCGCCGAGCGAGATAGAGAACGTCATCCGGCATGTACTCCCCGAAAAGTCACTGCCGATGGGAGAATATCGGCATTCAATGTTGGATATCACCCATCAAGACGATGGATCTACGAGTATCTCGACAGATGCACTCGATGAAGTCCCACTTAGTAGGTTCGCAAAACTGTTCACACAGTTATGCGCTGAGACTGATTGGGAGTTACGTCTCGACTGGGATGATTTGGAATCAATCGACCCGGGTTCGAGAAGGGAATATCTGTACCGACCGCTTGGCGGCGGACAACCGAGAGAGTATGCCCCAGAGGGGGCCTAGCGCGTGTAGGTTTCTTAGCCCCGTTCCACTGCGGTGGTTCGGGGTTTTCTCATGCCCAAAAATAGAGGCCACCTAGTCGGGTAGGGCAGGGTGCAATTCCCTGTATGGCCACGGCATTGACCCCACATTCCCCTGGCGGGCTCTGTGGGGTTTTTGCGTACCCGAAGTGTTTTTCTCCCAGGAGGGGCAAACAAATTTATGTCTACGAATGAAGCGGCTGCTGATGCGCAGACCACCGATTCCACGTCAGATGCTCCGGCGCAGGCTGAACCTGCTCGCGAGACTAGCGGCGCGGAAGAGAAGCAGGAAATGACCATCGAGGATTACAAGTCCGCGTTGGAAAAGGTTCGTCGTGAGGCGGCTAAGTATCGCACGGAAAACAAGGAGCTTCGCCCTCTGGCGGAGCGCGCTAAGGAAGCCGAAGAGGCTGGAAAGAGTGAGCTGCAAAAAGCCCAGGAGCGGATTGCGGCATTGGAGGCGGAAAAGCAGGCAAGTGTTCTTGCCGCAGCACGCGCAGAGCTCGCAGCTAAGCACGGTATTCCTGGTGAGTTGATTTCCGGTGATGATGCCGAATCGATGGCGGAGTCTGCGGCGGCTATCGCTGCGTATGTGGACAAGCGGCTGGGGGAGTCGGCGAAGCCGAGTCTTCCGGTTGTTGAGTCGGTCGGCCGCTTAAGTGGTGGCGTTGATCGTGACTCGCAGGCCAGGGCAATCCTCGGCCTGAAATAACAAGACTAGGCCACCATGTGTGGCAGAAAGGACAGGTAGCATTATGGCTACTCTGACTGCAGAGACTCTGACTGGGGGAAACGGCGGCTCCGCGCTGCTGCCCCGCAGCGTCTCTGATGAGATTTGGAACGCAGCGACCGCACAGTCGATTGTGCCGACGCTGGCGAAGGCTCACCCGGTGATTCTGGGTGAGAACATCATCCCGGTGCTGACTAAGCGCCCGTCCGCGTCGATTGTCGGCGAGCTGGGCAACAAGCCGGACTCCGAGTTCGAGGTTGGCGCGAAGTCCATCAAGCCGATTAAGGCTGTTGTGGGCCTGGAGTTTTCTATGGAGACTCTGGTGGCTAACCCGGCGAACACTATGGACATGATGAGCGAGGAACTGTCGGCAGCTCTTGCCCGCCAGATTGACCTTGCAATCATCCACGGCCGCCAGGCATCCGACGGCGCCGCACTGTCCGGCAACCCGGAGTTCATCAACCAGACCACTAACCGCGTTAAGGTTGCCGGCACCCCGGAGACCGCGGACTCGGAGCTATGGCAGGGCTACGACCTTGTTGTCGGCGGCTCCACTGCACGCGATTTCACCGGCTTCGCTATGGACCCGCGCATGGTGTCCATGCTGGCCAATGCCCGCGATAAGGAAGGCCGTCGCCTGAACCCGGAGATTCCGATGGGCGGCCAGGTCACTAACTACGCAGGCCAGCCTGTGGCTGTGTCCCGCTCGGTGTCTGGCCAGATGGACGCATCGGCGGACACGAAGGTTCGCGCGTTCGGTGGCGATTGGAATGCTCTGCGTTTCGGTCGCGCTCTGGATATTTCCCTCAAGCGCATCGAGTACGGTGACCCGTTCGGCAATGGTGACCTGCAGCGCCGCAACGCGGTGGCTTTCCTGACGGAGGTTATCTTCGGCTGGGCAATTCTCGACAAGGACGCATTCGTTGCCTACGAGCTCGGTAGCGAGGGCTAGAGCGATGAAGCTTGTCAACAAGGCGAACGGCGTCGAGGTGTCTGTGTGTGATGAGCGCGGCCAGGAGCTGCTCTCGGAGGGCACATGGGAGCGTATCGACGCGCCCAAGAAAACCACGCGGCGGACTTCGCGTTCGAAGACAGCTACTGAATAGCAGCTCTGCTGCTAGGGGAGGAGGAAGTGATGCCAGTCATCATCACCGTTGAGGACATCCACGTTTTCAACAAGGACATCCCCACCGAACAGGCCGAGATTCTTATCCGTGATGGTTTGGCGCTCGCCAGGCGTGTAGCGCCCTGCATCGACGATGAGGAATTCGCATTCGCTGATGCTGCAGCGGCGATTATCCGTGGCGCGATTCTCCGTTGGGCGGAGTCCGGCTCCGGTGGTATCACGCAGCGGCAAATGTCGGCTGGCCCATTCGCACAAAACCTGTCGTTCGATAACCGGCAGTCGCGGCGCTCGCTGTTTTTCCCATCGGAGATAACGGAGCTGCAGGATCTCTGCAAAGCATCGAATACGGATGGGGCGTTTGGTATCGACACGATTGCCGACCGTCCGTCGCGGTGCGTGCGTGACTACGAGGGCTGCCCGTACCTGATGGGGTCGGTGAACTCACCGTGTGAAGCATGCGGTGAAACACTCCGGCCTGGTTGGTGGTTGGGGGCGCGATGACTAGTCCGTACAAATGCGAATATGCCGTTGAGGTACTGCGGCGTGCCGTGAAGGTCAACGAGTTCGACGATGAAATTGAGGTGCCAGGAACACCGGAAACCGTCACCGTTTTTGGCTGGTACGTCGGCGGGCGCGTGGAAGGCCGACCAGACGGGCACGTCTATCAAGTGGAGTGGGACGCCACACTCTACGCCCCGGTGGAAGCCCATATTCATGCCGGTGACCGTGTTCGCCTTCCTGGGGTTGGCGAGTTCACCCTGGTTGGTGAACCGTCCAATTGGGATAACAACCCCTGGTTCAGCCCCGGCCTCGTAGAAGTCAGACTCAAAAGAGTAGGTGACCGCGATGGATCTTAAGTTCAACGTCAAGCGCCTGAAGCTGCACAACTCCGCTTTTACAGAGATGCGCAAAGACGCCAACCTAGTAGCCGATTTGGAAGCCCGCGGCCGCGCTATCGCCAACGCTGCGGGCTCCGGCTACGAGGTGTCCTCCTACTCCGGTAAGACCCGTCACCGTGTCTCTGTGATTACCGAGTCGTATGATGCGGCCAAGGACACAGCGGAAAACAACACACTGCTCAAAGCACTGGACGCGGGGCGATAACCGGTGGCTATTCGTTCTGCGGAAAAAGTCGCACTACAGATTCTCCGCGACGCTGGATTCCGGGCGCATGTGACACCACCTCGTGACGTCACAGCACCGTATATCCGGGTCAATCGTGTCGGCGGCATCATGTCGAACCTGGTGACCGACGCCGCAATGCTGGCTGTGGCCGCATACGCGGCTGACCCAGCAGAAGCGGCAAACATGGCAAACAAAGCACGCGAAGCCTTATTCGCGGCGCGCACAACAATGGTTGGGGACGCATGGGTGCGGTGGTGGAAAGAATCAGCCGGACCCGCGAACTTCCCTGACCCAACCTCAAAACTGACCCGGTACCAATTCTCCGGGCAGCTGATGATTGCAACAAACCTCGACTAACACAGTCGGGGTTTTACTCATTTTTAAGGAGAAAACCATGGCACTTGGAAACACCAAGAATGTTCTCGCCGGTATCCCTGATGTTGCCGGCGGCCTGTGGGTCAAGGACCTCATCACCGACCCAAAGGAGTACCCGAAGGCAGGCGCTGACCTCAAGGCAGAAGGCTGGACACACGTCGGCTTCATCTCCGAAGACGGCGTAACCGAAGCCAACGAGCGCGACACCGAGAAGGTCAAGGCATGGGGCGGCGACACCGTGCGCGTCCTGCAGAACGACCACACCCAGACCTTCGCATTCTCGTTCTTCGAGCTCGGCAACCCGGAGGTTCTGAAGCTCATCTACGGAGACGAGAACGTCACCGTTGGCTCTGACGGCAAGGTCGAAGTCAAGCAGAACTCCAAGGTTCTGCCGCACAAGTCCTTCATGATCCAGGTACTCGACGGCGACACCAAGATTGATAAGTTCATCCCCGATGGCCAGATCATCGAGACCGGTGAGCTGCAGATGACCCACTCGGCGGTTATGTCGGTTGAGGTCACTGTGGAGGCGTTTGTCGATAAGCAGGGCAACAAGGTCTACACCACTCAGTCCACTGCTGCGGCGCCGGTTGGCGGGGCTGAAACGTCTGGCCGTGACACTGGCTCAGAAACTAGCGACCAGTAGCTAGGCAGCGCGCCGGGCGGTCGCGCTTTAGGGAAGTCACCGCCCCTCTTTTCTTCTATTCACTGCATATAAAAAGGACAGTTTCTATGGCTCTTGAAAAGTTCCACCACGAGTTCGACGGCAAGAAGTTCACGCTGCCGAAGTTCGACCAGCTGCCGTTCGGCGTTATCCGTAAGCTCCGCAAGCTGCCGGATGAGGAGCAGTTTTTCCAGATGTTCGAGCTCGCCGCCGATGATAAGGCGCTGGCTGTCATCGACACGATGGGCATGAAGGACATCGAAAAGCTTGTCGAGGAGTGGCAGAAGGACGCAGGCGTCACCCAGGGGGAATCCTAAGCCTGGTCGACAGGCTCGAGGACAGTGAGAAACGGCGGGCGCTGGAAGCAGACCTCATCAATGCCGGGATGAGGCTGCGTTGGTTTCCAGCCCCCGATTACACCTGGGGCGATCTCGTGGCTTTCGTCTCAGGGCTCGACCACGGCTCTGCGTCTGTTCGCGCGGAGCTTGGCGAGGACGCGATGTGGGGGCTGCAGGAGCAGCTGCTGGCCCTGAATGCGGATTATCTGCGGATTCTGATTTGGCAGAGAACCCCGGATGGTCAGAAGGGTCGTAAATTCCCGAAGCCCATCAAACGACCTGGCGTTGATGACGGCGTCGACAGAAAGAAGATTGGCGGCACTACGAAGGTGCCAGCTGAGGAGCTCGCGAAACTCCTCGGAGTGTAGGAGGTCATCGTGGCAACAAATCTTGCGACCGCATACGTGGAGATCATTCCCTCGGCGAAGGGGATTGGTGCGGCTATTTCCCAGGAGTTGTCTGGCGTTGAGCCGAAGGCAACGTCTCATGGCTCGAAGATCGGCTCCAAGCTGTCTGCGGGTCTTAAGTCTGCGATGAAGAAGGGCGCGCTGGGCGCTGGCGCGGCTGCTGGCGCTACGTTGGGGCGTGCTCTGCAGAAGGGTTTTGGCCGCCTGAATGCTATCGAGCAGGCACGAGCTAAGTTGTCCACGCTTGCGGACAGCGCGGCTGATGTCGATGCGGCGATGGATAGCGTCACAAAGGCTGTGACAGGCACTGCGTTCGCTACATCGGAGGCTGCGGATGCCGCGGCTATGGCTATGGCAGCTGGCATTAAGCCAGGCAGGGAGATGACCGGTGTGCTCTCCACTATCGCCGATGCCGCCTCGTTTTCGAATAAGGAGTTTTCCGAGGTTGCGCCAATCTTCACCAAGGCCATCAATAAGGGCAAGGTGATGGGCGATACGCTCATGCAGCTGGAAGAAAACTCCATTCCAGCAACCCAGGCTTTGGCTCGCCATTTGGGTAAGACTGGCGAGGAAATCCAGGAAATGGCTTCCAAGGGGCAAATCAGCTTTAAGGATTTGCAGGAAGCGATGGATAAAACCATCGGCGGCCAGGCGCAGGCACAGGGCGAGACGTTCACTGGTGCGCTAAAGAATGTTGATGCCGCTTTGGGGCGTTTCGGCGAGACGCTGCTTGCGACGCCGTTCAAGATGGGGCCGCAGGTTTTCTCCGCGCTCGGCAAGTCAATCGATGACGTAAACACCAAAGTTAAGGCTGGTATTGAGTACTTGCAGACTGGTGTGGACACCGAGGGCTACATGTTTAAGGCGTTTGGCACCCGTGAGCAGGCCGATGAGGTCATGGCGATGCTCGATGACGTGCGCCAGAATTGGAGCGAGTTTCAAGCTGGCCTGCGTGGTGAGGACGCCTCCGGCCTGTTCGGGGCGCTAGGCGGCTCCCTGCGTGAGATTGGGCAGGCTGCTGCGGACATCATGCCGGCACTGATGGATGTCGGCATGTCGCTGGGTGAAGCCGGAATGACCGCCTCGATTGTGTCTATTACCGGCGCACTAGGTGTAGTAGCGCCGCTGCTTGCGGATGTGCTTGCGCCAATTCTGCAGACTGTCGGTGACCTGATGCGCGAGAACCAGGGCGTTGTGAACGCACTTGTCACCGCGTTTGTTGGTATGAAAGCCGTCAACGGAGTGCTTGGCCCGTTGGGTAAGGGAGCTTCCTCCCTGCGTAAGTTCGGAGGCACCGCAAAAACGGCTGCAGGATTATTAAAGCTTCCTGGCGGGGCTGCGCTGGTTTTCAAAGATGTGCTTGGTGGGCTCGGTGGAGCGATCACTAAAGTTGCCCCCAACGTCTCCAAGTTGGCAACGTCATTTGCCAAACTCGGCGGAGTTAAGAAAGCTGCTGCCGCATTCAAGAACTTTGGCAAGATCATTGGCGGCGATTTTATTGGTCTGATGAAGGACATGCCGCGCTACGCCGCATCTGCTGCGAAAGCTATTGGTGGCGGTTTAGTGCGAGGGCTCAAGCTTGCTGCTGGTGGCTTCAAGGCTCTCGGAGCAGTGATCTCAGCGAACCCGTTTGGCGCGGTCGTTGCAGTTATCGCAGCTGTTGTCGCTGGTCTGGTCTGGTTCTTTACCCAGACGGAGACCGGTAAGAAAATCTGGGCAGACTTCACTGAGTTCTTGGGCAGGGCCTGGGAGAGCATCAAAATCTGGGCGCAGGACACATGGCAGACGATTGTTGACGTGTGGAACGGTATTCCGGAGTGGTTCTCTGAGAAGTGGAACTCGGTTAAGGACACTGTTTCGCAGGCGTGGGAGGGCATTAAGACCGCTATCTCCAACGCCTGGAACGCCATCACTGAGTGGTTCGCGGCAGTGTGGGAGGCATACAAGGCGCAGGTTCAGGCGAACTGGGAGTTCGTCAAGAGCATCTTCAGCGCTGCCTGGGAAGGCATCAAGAACATTGTCATCCTCGCGTGGAATGGTATCCAGACGTTCTTCACTACCGCGTGGACTATCTTCACCTCGCTGGTGCAGACGGTGTGGAACGGCATTGTGCTGGTGTTCCAGACCGTGTGGAACGTCATCAAGACGGTTGTCACCACAGTGTGGAACGGTATCGCCGCGTTCTTCTCGGCAGCGTGGACAATGTTCACGTCCATCGTCACAACGGTGTGGAACACTATCCTCACTATCATCCAGGGCGTATGGGACGGTATTAAGAACGCTGTCACTACAATCTGGAATGCCATCTCGTCGTTCATTTCCGGCGCATGGTCGGCATTCACCGGGTTCGTGTCCTCCACCTGGGAGAACATCAAGAACCTAATCTCCAACGCCTGGGAAGCAATCAAGGCAACCACCCAGGCCGTATGGGAAGCCATTAAGACTGCTATCGCTAACGCGGTGCAGTCCATGGTGTCGAAGCTGCAGGAATTCGCGTCCTCGGTCAAGGCCAAGATTGATGAGGCGTGGAACCACGTCAAGCAGTTCCCGCAGAACATCCGCAACGCGTTCTCCAACGCTGGCTCCTGGCTCGTCAACGCTGGTAAGGCCATCATCCAAGGCCTCATCAACGGCATTAAGTCAATGGCCGGAACTGTCGGCAACGCTATCCGCAGTATCCTGCCTGGCGCTGTCCAAGGCCTCATTTCGCTCGGCGACGGCGGCATCGCCCTAGTCGACGGTGGTATCACCGCCTACGCCAACGGCGGCATCCGACGTTTGGAGCAGTACGCCAACGGCGGGCACCGCCGCGAAAAGCACGTCGCACAGATCGCAAACGCAGGTGACTGGCGACTATGGGCAGAACCAGAGACCGGCGGTGAGGCTTACATCCCACTTGCTCGGTCGAAGCGCGGGCGCTCCACCGCGATTCTCAACGATGTTGCCAAAATCTTCGGCCTGCAGCTGGTCGATAATGACGGCAACCGCGTTGATGCCACCACGCCTGGTGGTACGGGGCCGAAGGGCAGCGCAGTCCGCGCATTCGCCAACGGTGGTATCCGCACAGCAGCAGAAGTCCGCCGATTCGTCGAAGGCGACAACGTCGCCGGCGTACAGGCCGAACGCTCACTGCAAGGCGCACCATATGAAAACTTCCCAGGGCGTGACGGCGCGTGGGGTGACTGCTCCTACACCCAGGGCAACATCGCCGCGTTCATGCTCGGTCTGAACCCGTGGCCACGCAAATTCTCCACCAGCTCGCAGCTGTCATGGCTCCGGTCAAACGGGGCAAACATCGGCATGGGTCCAGAAGGCTCCTACCGCGTCGGCTGGTACGACAACGGCGGCGGACAATTCGGCCACACCTCCGGTACTCTGCCGGACGGAACCAACGTCGAAATGGGCGGAGGAAACGGCGGCGGAGCCATCGGCGGCGGCGCAGTCCCATGGAACCACCCACAATTCACACACCACGCATGGATCCCCGCGGCGCCGGGCTACACCGGTCCAACCGGTATGGATGATGCTGTGGCTGAGGTACCGGAGGTTGATTTCTCCGACACCACTGGCGGCTCGGCTACAGCCACCACGTCGACTACGGCGGCTACCGGTTCTGACCCGAACATGGTGCCACTGGACGACGATGTAGCGGCCAAGGCGGAGCAGGCCGGCATGGTCGACACCAGCACCACTGGTGAAGCAACCACCTGGTCTGACGCTATCGGCGATATGGCCAAGGCGTTCGTGTCTGGCCACATCAAGGACATCCTTGGTGTGTTCGGCATCCCGGACGAGATTCCGCCAATCATTGTTGCTGCCCGCAAAATGTTCGTTCAGGCCACCCAGGGTGACCCGGACGGGCAGAAGGCACAGCAGCAGATTGAGGACGCGGCGGACGCGCAGCTAGAAGCGCAGGACGCTGTAGTCGATGTTGAAGCCGAGCCAGTCGAGATTGATTCGGTTCCCACAGGCGCTATCGACGACAACGCCAGTGTCGCTGATGCAGCGATTGAGGCGAACCCCACCCCACCTCCGCCAGAGTGGGGTGAGGGATTTTTCGCCCACGAGATTGCCCGCGCTGCAATCGACCAGAATTTCCCTGGCGACGAAGCCCCGTTCGATGCCACACAAATTGCGCTCGCGACAGCGCTGGTTGAGTCCGGCGACCCGATGCTGATGTACGCGAACAACGCAGTTCCAGAGTCGCTTCAGTATCGTCATGACGCTGTTGGCTCCGACCATGATTCCGTTGGCCTGTTCCAGCAACGTGACAACGGCGCGTGGGGAACCGTAGCGCAGAGGATGAACCCCTACGACTCCGCGGTCATGTTCTACCGCGAACTGAAAAAGTTCGATTGGCAGAGCATGCAACCGGGCGACGCGGCGCAGAAGGTTCAGCGCTCTGCGTTCCCGGACCGCTATGCCACAAAGCTGGATAAAGCAGGCAATCTCGCGTTCGACACGGGCTATTTCGTATACGACCCAGAACGGAACCGAAACCTTCTCAAAAGCGCGCCGGGCTTTAAGAAGGGCGGCATGGTCTATGGCGGTAATGGCAAGAATCTAGATGATGTGCTCGCGTGGCTGTCGCAGGGTGAGATGGTCATTAACAGTGATTCTGTTGACGCTGACCCGGATATGGCGAAAACTCTCAACGACGCTGGCCCTGACGCGGTACGTGACCAGGTGTTGCGTGACGCGGTGGGTGGCGCACTGAATGCGGTGCCGGAGTTTAAGTTGTCCGGCAGCATGCGGGATATGTTGGCGCAGAACCTCTATGGTGCGTCCAATACGTTCTCGCAGTTGGCGTCGATGGGTGTTGCTGCCGGTTTCCAGCTGGCGGGCACTGGTGCTCGGTCGGCGTTGACGGCGGGTGCTGCCGGCGCTGACGTCGCTCTGGCTGGGGCTGGAATCACACCGTCGATGCTGGGCGTTCCAGGTCTGCCTACTCCGCCGAGTGTTGCTGGCATGGCCGGCATGGTGCCAATCGAGGGATTATTCGGTGTCGCCGGTGATGTGGCGTCGTGGTACACGGGCAAGGTCACATCCGGTATCGGCAACGCGCTGGCAGAAGCAACCCTCGGCGTGTACGACATCGGCGTCGGCCAAGTCGAAGAGGTCATGAACGCCTTCGGCATGAACCGACTGAACCCGGCGATGATCGCGGAGAACTCGGAACTCGCAGAACTACGCGGTGTTCTCGAGGATTCGGTTCAGACCCGGTTCAGCCCGGAAGCAGGCTACGGCACACAGCCGGTTGGTGACACGTACGTGTTCAACGCTAGTGATTTCGGCCAGATGCAGTCGCTGTATCGCCGTGAGAAGGCTAAGAAGGGGAAGGTAGGTGCCCGCTAATGCTGGCTGAGCAAGCAAATATCACCATTAGGGGAGTTGATGGAGTTGAGTGGCATATTCATGGGCCGCGGTCCATCGGCTCCCCAGTAAGGTTGCGCGAGGGCGCTGTCGGTGAACTTTTTGATGCGCCATTTTCCACGGTGTACAGGGGTGTTGCCGGCAAGCCCGGTAAATCGTTCCGTGGAATCAACTATGCGGAACGTAACGTTGTGCTGCGGCTCAACATCGCCGGGGATACCGGTGGGGATTGGGCGCGGGTGGATTCCCGTTTCCGCCGCTCCCTGTCTGCGGAGCGGGAGTTTCAGCTCATCTGCGACACGGAGTTGTCGGGACGCCGCTGGTTGAATGTTCGGCTAGCGGAAGCCCCGGAGGTGGAGAACAACCTTGACCCGCACGAGCAGGCGAATATGCAGATGCAGATTGTGGTGGTGGCTGCTAACCCGTTTTGGCAGTCTCAGCCGATTACGGACGAGTTCGTATTTGACGGCTCTAACTGGACGTCGGATAGCGTGACGGTAACGAATCCGGGTGATGTTCCTGCATGGCCGAAGTGGGTACTCACAGCGCCCGCAAAATATGGTTTGCCGGATATTGACCTGTCAACGCCGGTTGATAAGCGCCTGGACCGGTTCGTTTATCTGCCGTTCCAGCCACATGGCAGGGAAGTGCTGGTGGACACAGACCCGTTCGAGGAGATGATTACCACCAACGACGGGACACTGCTGTGGGCGCAGATGAACGGTCAGTTCTTCCAGAACCAGCTCCCGCCACACCTACCGCCGACACAGCTTCCCGTTTATGTTGACCCGTTTCCGCTGCTGCCGTTCGACCTGCCCACAACGTGGCGCATCTGGATTGGCGAGAAACTAGAAAAACTAGTCGACGCGATTGGGCTGTCGGAGTTCCTGGCGCTCACGCCGGAGGCCATTGCGGAGAAAATTACCGAGTGGATCAACGGCGTGAAGCCAGACTGGCTCGACCCGATTGTTCCTGACATTGCGGTTCAGTTGACATTTGATTTCGTTGCCCGCATTATCCGTGAAACCTACGGGCGTATCGGCAATATCGCGGGCGCGACTGCACAAATCATTGTGGAGCCGCAGCACACGAGACCGTGGGGAGGTTAGACGATGGCGGAGGCGAACTATGCTGCGCTTCAGCGGATTTATTCGTCGACGATGCAGGCCAGAAGGAAGCGGGATGACCTGCGCCGGAAGCCCCCGGCGGTGCATATCTATGACGGTGACTGGAAGTACCGTGGGCAGGTATTCGGTGAGCGCGATCTGTCGTTTGAGTGGAAGAAGAATGACACTGGCCCGGGCCACATCACTTTGCCGGCTGAGCATCATATTGCCCGGTGGGTAGCGGAGTACTGGAAGCGGGATAAGCAGAATGTGCATGTCCGTCTAGATAAGGACGGTGCTCGCTGGTGTGGCACGCTTTCGGATTGTGTGTCGGAGCAGGATGAGGACGGAGACCGTGTTGTCACCCTCAACTTCCTGCATGACTACGAGAAGCTGAAGCACATTGACCTGTGGCCTAACCCACTGACTCCTGCTGGGGTGCAGTTCCCGAAGGCGTGGGTCATGCCAGGCCCAGCAGCCTATGTGCTGAAACTGACCTTGTTCATGAACCTGTTTAGGCACTTCGGCAATCTGTGGCAGTTGCCGGATGACCCACTGGATTTCAAGTCATGGGTGCGTGGCCTGAACTACAAGGACTGGCCAATGCTAGTCAAACCCAGCTCGCTGCTCATGGATGATTCGCCGTGGTGCATAGTGTCCTCTCGTTTCAAAACGTTCGATGAGGTTGCTAAGCCCATTCTGGCGGATGGGCGGTTGATGGTGAAGCTGGACAGGTGGTTCACCGGAGACCCGCAGCCGTGGCCGGGCGCTGGGTTGAAGCGCGATGGCCAACTGATTGTCGACATCGTGGACAAGTCCGGTTGGTGGGAACAAACCAGCGTTGGTGGCACCATCGCTGGTGGCCTGGTGCGCACCGGCGTGGAGCTGGCTGAGAACCTGGTGGATGAAGCCCGCGTGCATCTACAGAAGTACGAGGACGCGGAGGAATACACCCTCGCAGGCTGGCTAGGTATCGCACCGAAACAACCATGGGTGGTCTACCGCACCAACGAGCCGTACAACACTGCGGCATCGACGCGGTTCACGTGGCAGCCCGCGACGGTAGGCCAGATTACGGTTGGTGGGCATTCGGCTCCGGGCATCAACGAAAGTATCAGCATTGCTACTAAGTTGGTGTTCAACATCCTCGGGTCGTTTATTCTGCAGCCGGGTCTGGGCTCCATCGTCGACGGCGCAGCCGCACCACTCTACGAGGATGTGCTGGGCGCTTTCATGAGCGTGAAAAACCCACTTCGAACCAGAAAACTCGGCTGGGACCACTACCTTGAGAACTTCGAGGACGGGGCAGATAAGGCCTACACGCTGTCCTCACTCATCGCGCTGCGCAGCGGGTTCTTTAAGACCCGTGAGCGCACCGCCCACACAATGAACATCCAAGACGGAGCGCCGTACCTGGTCGGCGATAACGGCCAAGGACACTTCTTCCTCGGCGACCGTGTTGGCGGGGAAATACCCGGCTCAAAGGAAGGCAGGGTGGTCGTTGAGCAAGTCAGCTCAATCGTGCTCACCCAGTCAGCCGAGCAACCGCACCAGTGGGAAATCACCACCGGCGACGAAGAAACAGATCAAGACCCAGTGGACTATCTACTGGGTCTTTCTCGTGATTTCTTCGCATCAATCAAGGAATTGGGGCTGATATAAATGTCGATTCCGACGCAGGATAACTGCGACCTAGACAATCCGCGCGAGATGTTCCTGTGGATGCTGGTCAACATTTCCAACTCCCAGGTACCACTGCTGTTCCCGCGCAAGGTGCTCGAGGATATCTCCGAGCAGATTTACCGCTGCGGTGGGCGCCTGCATTTGGACGAGCAACAGATTTACTACAAGCCACCGAAACCACCGGAGGACGGCAGCGTCTGGGATTCACTAGGCGGCGAATGGGTAAAAGCCGAGCAACCCGGCGTTCGACCCGAAGGCATGGAGCCAACCAGAGTGCAGGCCATGCTCGATGTACTCGATGACCAAGCAAAGCAAGAAATTAAGGCCGAGCTAGAAAGGCGGGGATTCTGATGGGCATTGCACCTGGTGGCAGCAATCCACGGCCGGAGGGCTCTTTGAACCCTTCGGGGCTACAGGAGTTGGCGTCGTATGACGAGGCGTTTGTCCGTCGGCAGGCGCTGACTGGTATCACTGCAGCAGCAGAGGAAGCCCGCAACGGATTCCTTCAGGGGCTGAAGAGTTCCATCATCAGCCCCCTCGTGAAGGCATTCACAGGCTCTGAAGGTGACCTACCGGATCTCACGACCGCTATCACCGACCAGCAGAGTAAAACGCAGAGCCTGTGGGACGAGCGTGGCCGTGGACATGTGTTTAGTTCAAAGAATTTGACGTACCGCGGCGACCAAACCGCAGGGACCCGCATGCAGATTCCCTTCACTGAGCAGGTCGGGCCTCTCATCGGTGTGGAAATCGACACGGACGGCGGGCTGGTGTTAAAGACTCCGGGTTCGTGGCTGATTACAGCCAAGTGCGGAGTGTCAGGCACGAATGCTCTGGGAGGGGACTGGCAGCGGGTGTGGCTGGAAGCCTACCGCGCTGACGGTTCACTGCTCGCTGAGTCGTGGGCTACCGGGTGGGCGGCGAAAGACCAGGCGACAGTGATGGACATTCTGCCGCTGGTGATTAGCCCGTATGAAGCCCAGGACGGCGTGACTATCAGGGTGTTCCAGGACGCAGGACGCTGGCGGTACCTGCTTGGAGGGCATGGTTACACGTTCCTCCTTGCCCAGAAACAGTCCAGTACTCGCGTGATGTCCAGCGTAGATCCGGGCGACCCGGGAGTCTTTGACCAAGAAGAAGGTGAATCATGACCATCCTTTATGGGACTTTCATCAATGAAGCCCGCGAGCGGTCGAGCGGCACTGTCACGGTTTCGTCTGTGGAGTCACGGCCATCGTATGAGGGCACGGAGATTGTCACCCGGGAGCTGCACAGGCAACGCCTCGAAGAGGGGACTTTTGAGACTCCGGAGCTTGACCCCGGTCGTATTCGGGTAGAGCTGGCGGTTTCTGGCGTGTATGAGGTGTGGGAGATTGATCTGCCGTTGTCTGGGCGGGTGAACCTGAAAGACCAGCTGGAAGCGAAGGTGGATTACTCGCCGGACGTGACTGGCCGTGTCGAGTCTGCACTAACGAAGATTGCTGAGGCGGAGCAGCGCATTGAGGCTACGGTCGCTGATACTGCTGACGCTATCGAGACCAGGCTGCAGGAGTCGATGTCCGCTCAGGTTGCTGCTGCGAAAGACGCTGCAGCGCGTGCCGAGGCCGCAGCCCAAAACACCGTAGTGGGCGCGCCGGAAACTGGGTGGGCACGCAACCAGCTATCTGACGATGTTCAATCTTCGCTGGCTAAGGCTGATGAGTCTGTGTCGGCGGCTGGCGTGGATGAGCGAGTGTCTAAGGCTGTGGAGCCTCTGGCGCAGTCAAGTAGCGTGGACGCACTTTCGAAGCGGGTCTCTGCCCTGGAAGGCGCGGATACGCCTGATTTTTCTGGGTACGCAACCCGCGAGTGGGCCACGGAGCAGATGAAGGCGAAGGCCGAACGGTCGGCGGTGACATCGTTGCAGCAGCTGGTGGAGAACCAGCGTCAGCAGATTCAAGCGCTTCAAGGTCAGGTAGCCGAGCTAGTTGCATCTGCTTCTGTGCGCCGCATTGAGCTGGGCACCGGCTCGGATGCCTCGACTTTGTACATCGAGGGGGCGTAGATGCCGCAGTTGAGTGACGCGAAAGCGGTTTCATTTGGTGGCAGGCCGGTTAAGGCTTTGTGGCTTGGTAGCCGGAAAGTGTGGCCGACTACCCCGGAGGTTGGCGACTGGCTGCTAGGGAATCAGGCCGTGCGGGCGTATTACCGCAACAATTTGCTCGATAAGAGCCTCGCAGATCCACCTAAGTCCGGGAAGACCAGCGTCACACTGTCTGTGCCGGATAGATCATTTGTTGAGTTCATGGTGTGCCTTGCTGACGGTGGCAGCGTCACATGGGCTGATGGTGGCCGGGTGGCGCTGAGAGTGTCGCGTCGTGGCCGTCAGGTGCGCGTGGAATCAACCGCAACTCGTGGTACTGTGACTGACTTTTCGTATACCTGCGAAGATGCCCCGTGGGTGTGGATGGGTGTGAAGTCATCTCGCCACTGGTACGGGTACTGGCTCGATTTGTTTGATGCTGATGGAAACAAGCTAGACGGGCGCGGTAACTCTCATGGTTTGAAGCTGCCCGAGCAGATGTTTAGTGGCGACCAGATGACGGTCAGTATTAACAGCTCGGCGTGTTACCCGTTGAACGGCCTGCACGGTGGAACGAAATTCCGCGAGCTACTTTCAAGCAACCGCATTGTTGACATCTTCACTATGTCCCAGTCGTGGAAGCGCCGCCACATGGACCCTGGTGGCACAACCATCGGTTATCTGGTCGGTGGCGGTCAGGGCGGTACAGGCGGCCAGGGAGGCCAAGGCGGCCAAGGCGGCCAGCACGGCATGGAGAAAGCGCAAGGCGCAACCGGGCGCCGGGGTGAAACCGGAGAGATGGGCGGGCCAGGTAGCCGCGGTTTATGCCTCGTCATTGACGGCATGCCTGAAAACGCCACATTGACCGTCGGCCAAGGCGGCGCCGGTGGAGCAGGCGGCGCCGGCGGCGCAGGAGGCGCAGGAGGCGGCGGATTTTGGTTCAGCCCTCGGCCCGGGTCAGCAGGTGAACGCGGTCTCCCAGGAAAACCAGGGGCAGCCGGAACCGAATCACAACTCGCGGAGTTCACCTCGACCAGTGGCCAACTACAGCCAACAGACACACCGAGCGCCGTACTCAAAGTCGGTGCCGGTGGTGTCGGAGGTGCCGGTGGCTCAGGAGGAGCAGGCGGCGCTGGCGGAGAGACTCAGGACACCAATGGATACCCCGGCAAACCAGGCTCCCAGGGAAGCACAGGCGGAACCGGCGGCGTCGGCGGCCTCGTCGTGGTCTACGACTGGAACTAAAAACCACCACAAAAAATAACCGTAAGGAGACATCATGGCTGATAACGCCGTTGATATTGACAAGCACCATCTGATTACATTCGGCAGGTCAACACCATTGCCGAAGAAACGAATCATAGTTCACACTACGGAGAACGCTCCGGGCACGTCCTCGCAGACAATCCTGGACTACCAGGTGCGCACGCGCACAGGTTCGTATCACCGACTCGTAGATGCGACTGGAAAAATTACGCTCGCCAATACGGATGATTGGCAAACGTGGTCAACGGGCAATAAGGGAAATGACATCGCGTTGCATGTGTCGTGTGTGGCGCAAGCGAAAATGACCCGCGAGCAATGGCTCGCCCAACCGAAAATGCTGGAAGGTGTCGCCAGGGGTATCGCGCATTGGTCGAAGAAGTACGGCATCCCGCTGGTGAAGCTCTCACGCCAGGAACTCGGCGCAGGCAAGCACGGTGTCGCCGGGCACCTCGAAGCACAGGTATGGGGCAACACCACACATTGGGATCCCGGCTACCACTTCCCATATGACGTGGTTCTGAAGCGGGCAAAGGAAATCAATGAGGGTAAATCAGCCCCGGCTGTGTCGGTTCCGCCTACACCGGCTCCGAAGGCTCCGATGACGTTGGATACCCCGTGTAAGTCACATGTTGCAGGCTCTAAGCATGTTGCGCCGTTGGCGGATTACATCATGTACATCGACCGTGGCGTGTATGAGGGGCGGCATCAGATTGACCAGGTTCTTGCTGCTACGGAACGCATCGAGAAGCAGAACGCGGAGATTCTGGCGTTGCTGAAAGAACAGAACAAGTAAGCACCCCACCGGGGTGCTTTTCTTTTACCCAAAACAACTCTGAAACAACGTCTACCAGCACAAACGCTAAACAGTTGTTCGGAGTTGTTTGAAACAACTAGGAGGAAACCATCATGGAAACCATTCGTAATTTCATCCCAGCGTCCGCTCGTGCCACCTGGTACGCGGTAGCGTCAGCGCTCGTCGCAGCGCTCGTGTCCTGGGGTGTCCTGGACGACACCGCAGCGCCAGCAATCACCGGCGTCATCATCGCAACCGTCACCCTTGTCTTCGCCCTGCTGCACTCTGACACGCCGTGGCGTCAGGCCGTCTACGGCCTCGCCGCAGCGCTCGGTGTCCTTGGCGTGTACCTCGGCTGGGGCAGCGAAGTGCAGATGGATGCGCTACTGGCGGTTATCGCCCCGGTTCTCGGCCTGGGAACCGCCGCAGCGACCACTAACCCTGGCGAGTATGTCGGTGAGCACCGGCTGGGCGAGTAGGAGCTGGCGCGGTGACGGAAAAACTGTTCAACCCGCGCCTGATCGCCACAGTCTGGGCAGTCTACGCTGCAGCCACCAGTTACGGCTACTACGGGCATTCGGTGACCGCGCTCACACCAGTTGAGGCGGCGCTGCCGGCCGGTAGTCCGGCGTTGGCATGGGCGGCCGCATCGCTGCTTCTGGCTATTGGTGCGGCTACCCCGCCGAAAGGGAAGTGGGCAGCCCTTGGCAGAGTCAGCAGAACCGCAGGCATTGCAATCTGCGGCGCGTTGCTGACAATGTGGGCGAGCTCGTATGCGATTGACGCGATCCACGACGGGTCACGAATGTGGGTGAGCGCGAAGAATTATCTGCTGTTGGCTATTACTGCGGCTGCGTCTGCCACAGTGATGGGGCGAAACCGCTCCCGTGGGGAGGTTGCGTATGGAGATCAACTGGGGAAGTCTCATTAATTCGATTCCGGGTGCTGTGGTTGGCATTATCGTGGCGTGGATTGGCTGGAAGGGCCGTAAAGAAGAGTCTTCGGTGACGTTCAACGGAACGCTGCTGCAGAGCCAGGACAATCGGATTAAGAAGCTTGAGGACCGGCTCGATAGTGTCGAGAGTCGCCTGCGGGACACGGAGGCGATGCTTCGTGTGGAGGAGGACCGGACGCATTTGCTTCGCCGTGGTCTCACGGATGCGATTGATTGGCTACGCGAGTTCATTGATTGGGCGCGTTGTGGTGCGGAGGGTGCCGCACCGCAGCCGGATTTGGCGAGACTAACCGGGATCGTGGGGGATTCGCAGGCGTTGCCGACAGCCCGGAATCCACCGACCGAGACTTAAATCAAGAATCTTTGCCCCGCTGGTTTGAGTTGTTCGGGATTTCCGAACGGTTCGCCAGCGGGGCGTTTTTTTTCATGCCTACAGGGCGGGTTGGGGCAACGATACTGTTTTCGAAAAGTGCGATTTCACAGCCGAACTCTTGGGATTGTGAATCCTGCTGCTTTACGGCGCAATTGTGTGGTGCGTTCGTGGTGCATTTTTGGTGCAAAATACCCGTGAAAGTGCGTGAAAAAGAGTGAAAGATAGTGAATACTCAGACAAGTAAAACCCGCTCCCACCAGGCTAAAAGCCTAGTGAAAGCGGGTTTTAAAATCGTGCCCCCGGTGAGACTCGAACTCACACTGGACGGGTTTTGAATCCGTTGCCTCTGCCAATTGGGCTACAGGGGCGCAAAGCCGTCGATAAGCGAAAATGCTCTATCGAAGCGACTTTGACTAGTTTAGTCCATCGACCCCGAATTAGAAAAACGGCGCTGCGCATAAGCGACGACGCTGACGATTGCGGCGCCGAGAATGAACAGTCCGAGGGCGAGTCCCCAGTCGGAGCCGATGCCCTGGAGCTCGTTGTTTTCGGTCTGCCACGGCCAGAGAGCGCGCAGTGAACCGAGCATGAGGCCGGACATGGCGACCAACGTGAGCGCCTGGTGCGTACTCAGCAGCCATTCGAGGAGGCGGATGAACAGGACGATGCCAATCAGCGCGCCGACGAAGAACGTGCCGATGTAGGCGAAGTCACGGTCGTGAATTGCGCCCATGGTCGGTGCGTAGAGTCCGATGACCAGCAGGAAGAAAGAGCCCGAAACGCCCGGCAGAACCAGTGCGCACACGGCAATCGAGGCGGCGATGAGTACGAGCCAGAGAGGCGGCTGCGTCGGTGCGGCCTGGGGGAGGGAGGTCAGCGCGAACAGGGCGATGCTGAAGAACAGGAAGACTGCGATGGCCTTGCCGCGCATGCCCGGCTGACGCAGAGCGCCTGGCTGTAGCTCGTTCAGCGGCATGGTGATCGAGGCGGCGATCATGCCCATGAACAGTGCTCGGGAAGCGACTGGTTGGTTGGTGACGAAGTTCTCCATGATGCCTGCCATGGAGAAGACCACGGCAACCATGCCGATAGCCACCGGGATGAGCAGCCACCAGTCGATTCTGCGAAGGTCCTCCTTGAAGGTGCCCTTCGAAGTTGCCCGCGGCAGGTCGGTGATGCGCTTTGCCGATTCAATCAGGCGTCCGTAGATGCCCGTGATCAGCGCAAGGGTGCCGCCGGAGACCCCCGGAATCGTCTCGGCGAGACCAATGAGGCCACCGCGAACTGCGTTGGCGATGACACCCAGCGGGGTCGGCTTCGGGATTTCAGAGTAGGGGCTCGTGGTCGGCAGCGTGGTCGACTCTGCGCCAGGAGCGCTCGTATTTTCAGTAGACATCGCAGGCCATTGTATGTCTTCCACCTGAGAAGAAGCGTATTTCCGTGTGTGTATTAGTAGCTTCGGGGTGCGATTAAAGACACAAAACAAAAAAGCAGCGCCTGGGGTGGCGCTGCTGATTCAGTGAGTTACGCAGGAGTAGTCGGTGGCAGTGGGGGGGGGGGCAGTAGGCGGTGGGCAGTGGAGCTGCTTTCTTAGCCGTGCTCGGTTCTTAGCCGTGTTCGATGATTTGCTGCAGGCAGCTGCCCAGGGCCTCAACCGAAATCCTCGGCGCGTTGGCCTCATCGATTAGGCCGGTGTCGGAAAGAACTAGGTATCCGACGCAGAGGGAAATAGCCATCTGGCTGCGGTGCACAGCAGTGTCGTAGCTAACGTCTTCCGGTCCGTCCGCTTCGACGCGGCGAATTAGGTCATCTGCAACAGCTTCATTGAACCGCTCGGCAATGACTTTTGCGGTTTCCTCGGAGTCGAGGGATCCGACAATCAGTGGAATCATGGACTGTCCGGCCATTCCTTGACCAGTCAAAATAGCGCTGGCCATCCGCTGGCCAAGTTCATTGAAGGGAGCTCGGCTGAGTGTGCCTTTGAACTGGCTGAAGTCAATCAGTTCGGCCATGAGACCTTCTTTGGAGCCGAAGTACTTGATGATGAGCGGCGCGCTAACGCCCGCATCGCTGGCAATTTCCTTCAGCGGCACGCTTCGCAAAGGCTTGCGCGCGAAGTGCCGAGCTGCAGCCGCGATGATGCGCTCGCGGGTGGACTGGGCGCTCCGTTGGAAATCGGTCGAATCGAACTCACTCATGCTGAAGAGTCTAAAGCCATGAAAGCGTAACTACGCCAATTGATTTCAGAGGCATGCGCAGGACGTGGTGATATGTTTTCGCGGCCACCTCAAAGAGGGGGTAATTTCTAGGTGCCTCATTTGGGGCAGGTTCCGTGCATGCTGTTGAACAATCGCTGGAAAATATGGAAAAACTCCAGGAAAATAAGGCGAATATTAAAGTTGGATTACAGCATTTCGGAAACTGAAACCAGGTGCCAAGCGACGCTCGAGAGGCTCACTCTTGCGAATCACTGTTCAGGTGGACTAAGGGGCTGCTGAATCCGTTTCAAAATGCAGCCTGATTACCGTAATTATTGTTCACTGAAGCTGACCGGCCAACAGCTCATCCTCCGCAGCTCGCGATTCCTCAGCGCGCATCTCAGTTTTCCTACGCTGTTCAATATTTTCCTACACTGGGATGTCATGAAGAAGACCCTCATGCTTATCGACGGTCATTCCATGGCCTTCCGCGCGTTCTTTGCCCTTCCGGTGGATAATTTCTCAACCACCGGTGGTCAGACAACGAACGCGGTGTACGGCTTCCTTTCTATGCTGTCCAATATCCTCAGCGAGGAAAAGCCCACGCACGTGGCGGTCGCCTTCGACGTCGCCCGCGAGACGTTCCGCAACGAGATCTTCCCGGAGTATAAGGCTCAGCGTGAGAAGACTCCTGAGGAATTCCGTGGTCAGGTGCCGCTTATTCAGCAGGTGCTGAAAGAGATGGGCATCGTCACGCTGGAAAAGGACAACTACGAGGCCGACGACATTATCGCGACGTTGGCTACCCAAGCCAAGCCCGAGGGTTTCGAAACGCTCATCGTCACTGGTGACCGTGACTCGTTCCAGTTGGTCAACGACACCACGACGGTGCTTTATCCAATGCGCGGCGTCACCACGCTGCATCGCTTCACGCCTGCTGCTATCGAGAAGAAGTACGGTCTGACGCCAACTCAGTACCCGGACTTCGCGGCTCTCCGTGGCGACCCCTCTGACAATCTCCCGGGCATTCCGGGTGTCGGGGAGAAGACCGCGACGAAGTGGATCGTTCAGTACGGCACGCTGGCAAACCTCATCGACCACGCTGACGAAATCCGCGGCAAAGTCGGCGATAACTTCCGCGAGCGCGTCGCAAACGTCCAGCTGAACCGCGACATCACCGAAATGGTCAAGGACCTGCCCTTGCCGTATGGTCCGAACGAGCTCGAGCTCCGTCCCGCCGGCGCCCAGGGCATCATCGACTTCTTCGACCGCCTTGAATTCGGCGACAACCTTCGCGAACGCGTCTTCCGCACCCTTTCCATCGAAGGCGCGGGCGTCACCGCCTCCACCAGCGACAGTGCGACAAAGCTCGAGGCTGTTTCGCTTGACGACGGCGCCCTGGCTGCCTGGCTCGATAATCTGCACGAGCCGGCCGCGTTGCAGGTCGGGGAGCACACCCTGATGATTGGCTCCGCAGATGAGAAGGGCAGGACCCCCGGCCAGGCTGTTTCTCGCGACTTGGGTGATCTTTCCGCCGAAGATGCCGACGCACTGCGCGAGTGGCTCGCTGGCGACCATCCGAAGCTGGTGCATGACTCTAAAACGGCCATGCATGCACTCTGGAACTACGACTTCGAGCTGGCCGGGGTCATCCACGACACCTTCCTGGCTGCGTATCTGCTGCGCCCAAGCCAGCGCAGCTACAGCTTGGACAACGTCGTCCAGCGTCACCTGGGCCAGACTCTTTCGCAGGCCGATGGCCAAATGACCCTGCTCGATGGCCCGGCCGAAGACGCTTCCTATGTCGCCGCCGTCATCGACCTGGCTGAGCGATTGGCTGTCGAACTCGACGAGGCCGGGCTCTACAGCGTGTACGCCGACCTGGAAGTCCCGCTCGCCCCAGTGCTGGGTCGGATGGAGCGTGCCGGTATCGCTGTCGATGTTGATGCGCTCGAGGAGCTCCGAAAGCAGGCGCAGGCGGCTACCGATGAAGCGGAGAGTGAGGCTCGCAACCTCGTCGATAAGCCTGAGTTGAATCTCGGATCGCCGAAGCAGTTGCAAGAGGTCCTGTTTGACCAGCTGGGGATGCCCAGGACAAAGAAGACGAAGACTGGCTATTCCACGGCGGCGAAGGAGATTGAGGGGCTGGCGAAGGTCAACCCGCATCCGTTCCTGGATTACCTGCTGAAGTTTCGCGAGTCGCAGAAGATGAAGTCGACCGTGGAGGGGCTGATTAAGGCTGTCGCTGATGATGGCCGTATTCATACGACTTTTAATCAGACGGTCGCGGCGACGGGGCGTCTGTCGTCGACGGAGCCGAATCTGCAGAACATCCCGGTGCGCACGGAGTTCGGGCGACGGATTCGTGAGGCGTTCGTGGTCGGCGATGGCTATGAGCAGCTGATCACCGCGGACTACTCGCAGATTGAGATGCGCGTGATGGCGCACCTGTCGCAGGATCCGGGGCTGATTGAGGCCTACCGACAGGGCGAGGACCTGCACAACTACGTTGGTTCGAAGGTTTTCGGTGTCGGCATCGATGAGGTTACGCCCGAGCTGCGTCGTCGTGTGAAGGCGATGAGTTACGGTCTGGCTTATGGTCTGAGTGCTTTTGGTCTGGCGCAGCAGCTCGACATTCCGCAGCGCGAGGCGAAGAAGCTCATGGAGGACTACTTCGAGCGCTTCGGCGGCGTGCGCGATTACCTGCACAAGGTTGTTGAGCGGGCGCGCAAGGACGGCTTTACGGCCACGATGTTCGATCGTCGTCGCTACCTGCCGGAACTCAACGCCGACAACCGCATCGCTCGCGATAACGCGGAACGTGCGGCATTGAACTCGCCGATTCAGGGGTCGGCGGCAGACATTATTAAGATTGCGATGCTCCGGGTCGACGATGCTTTACGACGGGGCGGGTTGCGCTCACGTGTCCTCCTGCAGGTTCATGACGAACTGGTTGTTGAAGTTGCAGATGGGGAAGAGGGAGCCATCAAGGAGCTGTTGCATCGCGAGATGGACTCGGCGGCTGAATTGCTGGTGCCGTTGGATGTTTCCATCGGTGCTGGTGTGAACTGGGATACTGCTGCGCATTAGTGGTGCGAAGGTCGGGCCGTAGTGCTGGTCGGCGGACTTGATGCGGGCTTGCCGCGGATGTGTTGCGGACTTGAATGTCGCAGCTCAAATCGGTATTGTTCGCTAGGTATGCATTAGCGTGCCGACTTTGCAGCCTCGAGCTTCATGGACATCGGGTTAACTAATTGCCAATGGTGAGATTCGCCGAAAGCGGATTTGGCCCGGTTGTCCAGGGGTTTCTTTGAGGGGCAAGGCCGAAATTGTCCGTTTTTCGATTTCTATCCGCTTCGGAGCACATCTTATATGTCCACTTCTAACGTCCCTCAGGTTGCCATCAACGACATTGGCACCGCTGAGGATTTCCTGGCCGCTGTCGACTCGACGATGAAGTACTTCAACGATGGTGACATCGTTGAAGGCACCGTCGTTAAGGTTGACCGCGACGAGGTTCTTCTCGACATCGGCTACAAGACTGAAGGTGTCATTCCTTCCCGCGAACTGTCCATCAAGCACGATGTCGACCCTGACGAAGTGGTCGAAGTTGGCGATGAGATCGACGCGCTGGTCCTGACCAAGGAAGACAAGGAAGGCCGCCTCATCCTGTCCAAGAAGCGCGCTCAGTACGAGCGTGCTTGGGGCACCATCGAGCAGCTCAAGGAGAACGACGAACCGGTTACCGGTACCGTCATCGAGGTCGTCAAGGGCGGCCTGATCCTCGACATCGGCCTGCGCGGCTTCCTGCCGGCTTCCCTCGTCGAGATGCGTCGTGTCCGCGACCTCCAGCCGTACATCGGCCAGGAGATCGAGGCCAAGATCATCGAGCTCGACAAGAACCGCAACAACGTCGTTCTGTCCCGCCGTGCATGGCTCGAGCAGACCCAGTCTGAGGTTCGCTCTGAGTTCCTGCACCAGCTGCAGAAGGGCCAGGTCCGCAAGGGTGTCGTTTCCTCCATCGTCAACTTCGGCGCATTCGTCGATCTCGGCGGTGTTGACGGCCTGGTTCACGTTTCCGAGCTGTCCTGGAAGCACATCGACCACCCGTCCGAGGTCGTCCAGGTTGGCGACGAGGTCACCGTCGAGGTTCTCGAGGTCGACCTGAACCGCGAGCGCGTTTCCCTGTCCCTGAAGGCTACTCAGGAAGATCCGTGGCGCGTCTTCGCCCGCACTCACGCAATCGGCCAGATTGTTCCGGGCAAGGTCACCAAGCTGGTTCCGTTCGGTGCGTTCGTCCGCGTCGAGGAGGGCATCGAGGGCCTGGTTCACATCTCCGAGCTGGCTTCCCGCCACATCGACGTTCCGGACCAGATTGTCTCCGTCGACGAGCAGGTCATGGTCAAGGTCATCGACATCGACCTCGAGCGTCGTCGTATCTCCCTGTCCCTCAAGCAGGCTGACGAGGACTTCACCGAAGAGTTCGACCCGACCAAGTACGGCATGGGCGACTCCTACGACGAGCAGGGCAACTACATCTTCCCGGAGGGCTTCGACCCGGAGACCAACGAGTGGATGGAGGGCTTCGAGACTCAGCGCGCCGAGTGGGAGGCTCGCTACGCAGAGGCAGAGCGTCACCACCAGCTGCACGCTGCCCAGATCGAGCGTCACCGCGCTGCAGCTGCCGAGGCTGCAGAGACCGCTTCGAACTACTCTTCCGAGTCCGGCGAGGCAGCCCCGGCTGCTCCGGCCGCACCGGCTGCAGACAACGCAGGCGGCACCCTGGCTTCCGACGAGCAGCTCGCTGCTCTGCGCGAGAAGCTGGCTGGCAACTAAGCTAGGCCGCTAAGGGCTTACACGTCCCTTTGAGAAATCGCCCCGGCGAGGTTTTCCTCGCTGGGGCTTTTTCGTGCCTTCTTTGCTTTACGACGGGCACCTGCTCGGCCTTGTTCTTATAGCGGCGGCTTGGGGGCTTGCTGCATTTTTGGTCCTGGTGTTGGGGCTTTGGGCCATAAAGGTGGCGCCGCTGTTGCCTAAAGCGGGCTTGCGCTTCACCAGAAGTGGCTTGCTGCACAGTAACGGGCTGCTGGCGAAGCGCAAGCCGTCCTATTGGCCCTAAGGGCCCTAATGTCCTGGTGGCCTTGTCGATTTTGGTGGCTCTGGCTGCCCTTACTGCCGTTGACAGCCCGTCTCTCTACCCATATGATTGGTGACATGACAACAAAGGACGAAGCCAAACAGGTAGATAACGCTAATCACGTAGAGGATTCCTCCCACTCCACAGGCGGTGTGTACTCGCAGGAGGGTAAGGACTTTAACCGCGACACCCGCTATATCAACGACCGCATTGTTAAGAACGGTCGCGAGGTAGGCGACGGAATTAAGACGTGGCCCGTTGAAGCCGGTCACTACCGCCTCATCGCGGCTCGCGCGTGCCCATGGGCGCATCGCACGCTTATCGTTCGCAGGCTGCTCGGCCTGGAAGATGCAATTTCAGTCGGAATTCCAGGGCCAGTTCACGATGCCCGCTCCTGGACATTCGACAAGGGACCAGGTGGCCGTGACGAAGTACTAGGCTACGAACGCCTCCAGGAGGCATTCCTCAAGCGTTTCCCGGACTACCAGCGTGGCATTACTGTTCCGGCCATCGTCGAGATCGAGTCGGGCGAGGTCGTGACCAATGACTTCCCCTGGATTACCTTGGACTTCATTACCGAGTGGACCGAGTTCCACCGCGAAGGCGCCCCGAATCTTTACCCGGTGGAGATGCGCGAGGAAATGGATGAGCTCATGCAGTTCATCTACACCGAGATCAACAACGGCGTCTATCGCTGCGGTTTCGCAGGCTCGCAGGAGTCCTACGACAAGGCCTACGACCGACTGTTCAGTGCCCTAGACAAGGTTTCTGAGCGCTTAGAGACCCGCCGTTACCTCATGGGCGACCACATCACTGAGGCCGACATTCGCCTTTACACGACCCTGATCCGCTTCGATGCCGTCTACCACGGCCACTTCAAGTGCAACCGGAGCAAGATCTCCGAGATGCCGGTTCTTTACAACTACCTGCGTGATCTCTTCCAAACTCCGGGCTTCGGCGACACCACTGACTTCGTCGATATCAAGCGCCATTACTACGAGGTCCACCGCGATCTCAATCCTTTAGGGATTGTCCCGAAGGGCCCGGAGCTCTCCGGCCTGCTCCAGCCGCACGGCCGTGAGGCCCTTGGTGGCAGCCCATTCGGTGACGGCACCGCCCCGGCCCCAGTCAACCCAGATCCCGTTGAAGAGGGTCACCGCATCGAGGATCTCGTCGTAAAGCACTAACGTGCGGGGGCGTGTCCACGTACCCTTAGAGACATGCTCAAAGTAGGACTAACCGGTGGCATGGGCAGTGGGAAATCTACGGTCGCCCGTAGGTTTGCCGAGCTCGGTGCTGTCATCATCGACGCTGATCAGATCGCTCGCGATGTCGTCGAACCCGGGGAACCGGCGCTGGCCGAACTCGCCGAAGCTTTCGGCGAGGGCATTTTGCTTGACGACGGCTCCCTCAACCGCGGCGAACTTGCGAAGCGGGCCTTCGTATCCGCGGAGAAGACGGAGCTGCTGAACTCCATCACCCATCCGCGTATTGAGCAGCGCACCGAAGAGCAGTTCAACGCGGCAGGTGACGCCATCATTGTTTTTGACTCTCCGCTGTTGATTGAAATGGGGCAGTCGGAAGCACAGGACCTCGTCGTAGTTGTGCATACCCCGGTGGAGGTCCGTCTCGACCGTCTGGTGGAAAGCCGCGGTGTAGACCGAGAGGATGCGAAGCAGCGCATCGCTAAGCAAATCAGCGATGACAAGCGCCTGCAGTTCGCCGACGTGGTTCTGGAAAACTCAGGCACCGAGGAGGACCTCGTGCGCCAGGTCGACCGGATTTGGGAGCGGATTATTCAGCCGCTGAATCAGATTCGCCAGCTGCAGGCCGGGCAGCAAGATAATCCCGCAGCCGGATGATAGCCTCCTCAATCACCTCGGCGCGCTTGCAGAAAGCGAACCGCACCAGGTAGCGGTACTTTTCTGACTCTGGGTCATCCACAAAAGCGGTGACGGGGATGGCTGCGACGCGGCATTCCTTGACCAGGCGGGTGCAGGTCTCCAGGGCGTCGCCAAGCCCCCAGCTCGAGACATCGGCGACGACAAAATACCCTGCCTGCGGCGTGAAGACGTCGGCGCCAAGGCCCTCCAACCCATCGGCGAGGAGCCGCATGTTGCCCTCGAGCTGACCCGCCAGCTCGTCCACCCATGGGGCACATTCCTGCAGGCCACGGGCGACTGCGGGCTGAAGGGGAGTGGCGCCGACATAGCTCAAGAACTGCTTGGCCTTGACGACGCCATCGAGTAGTTCGGTCGGGGCCAGCGCCCAGCCGATCTTCCATCCGGTGACGTTGAAGGTTTTTGCGGCGCTGGACACGACAATGGTTCGCTCGCGCATGCCGGGCAGAGCGCTGATGGAAGAGTGTGACAATCCGTTGAAGTACAGGCGTTCGTAGACTTCGTCGGCAAGCACGAGTAGATTGTTTGCGATGGCGACATCGGCGATGGCCTGCAAGTCCTCCTCCGTGAGGACGGTGCCGGTGGGGTTGTGCGGCGAATTGATGATAATCATGGCCGTTTTAGCGGTGACGGCATCGGCAAGCGCGCTGCGGTCGAGCGACCAGGAGCGTGCCGTGCCGGAAGCTGCGGGGATGAGCGGCACCGCGGTATATGTGCAGTTAGCCAGTGCGATGACGGCTTTGTACGAGTCGTAGTACGGCTCGATGACGATGACGTGGCTGCCGGGTTCGAGATGCCCCAAGGCGGTGGCGGCAATCGCCTCCGTGGCGCCGACCGTGACGAGGCATTCGGTGTCGGCGTCGTAGACCTGCCCCGTGCGGCGGGCGCGATCGGCGACGATGGCATCACGGAGCACCTTCATACCGCGGCCGGGGCCGTACTGGTTGTTTCCTCCAGCTATCTGATGTCGCGCCTCCGCGAGCACCTCGTCCGGCCCATCCCAATCCGGGAAGCCCTGCCCAAGATTGATTGCCTCGTGCTCGGTAGCGAGGCGGGACATGGTGGCGAAGATGGTCTCGCCGAAGGGGCGCAAGCGGGAAACAGTCATGGTTTCACTGTAGGCGGGAGTTTGCGGGCTTGTTGCGATTCCCCATCGGCGAATCGCGGCTGGCGGCCAGCAGTTGCACCGACTGCCGACCGCCACCTGGTGCGCTAGTACATGTAAATCTTCGCGTTGTTGCCGCCGGTGCACACGACAACGTCGTCTTGTGTGCTGCAGCTGAGGTCGTAGGTCTTCCCGGTCGCGGGACTCTTGGCCTTGATGTTTGGCTGCAGGTGGTCGCGGATATTGTCCTCCGAGGCGTTAAGCCCCTCGGTCTGCTGGTTGAAAACGGCCTTCGCAAAGTCGCAGCTGGTATTCGGGCCCGCCGCGATGAGGTTGAGGCCGTACCCATCGCCGTAGATGCAGGTGGTTGCCTGTTCGCCGGCCGCCATGAAGGTAGATCCCGGCGAGGGGTTGTTGTAGATTTCAGCGGTCATGTCCTGACGAAGCCGGCTCCCGTCGCCGTTGTCGCCTCTTTCGCTTGACGACGTCGACGCGCCACCAGTCTCCGCCGTCGATGTATCGCCTCCCTGGTCCGGTGCAGAACCGGTTGGGTTTGGCGTGTTGCCCGAACTCTTGTCAGACACGCCATCCTCGGTCTGAGTAACGGTAGTGGTTTCAACCGGAGCAGCAGATTCGGGCGCTGCTTCAGTTTCCTGTGTTGAGCAGGCGGTGAAAGCCAATGCGGTGGTAGCGAGGATGCCGGCCACAAGGGCTCGGTGTGAGGTTGCTTTTCGAGTGGTGGAACCTGGGCGAGTCGTAGCGGGCGTGTGGACTGGTGTGCGGCGCGAAGTGTTCATAGGCGCCAGGCTAGTTGCTGTTCGGTCAGTTTTCATTACAAAATAAATAACAATTTGGCAAGTGGATGGCTGTTTATCTCGCGATATCGGCTGTTTATCGCTGCTTATTGGCGTAGCCAACCGTTGGATTCCATTCCCAAACTTTCTGACAGGCAGGCCATCCTGGTTTATAGTCCACGCGGGGACGGCGCTTTTGCACCCATCGAATTGCCTGCTCGATTTCGTCGAGGACACTGTCGAGATTCCAATTGATGCATGAGTCTGTGAACCGCAGGACTATCCAGCCGTGCAGCGTGCCGGAGTTGGCCTTCCAGCGATCTGCGATGAACGAGTCCTCGTTAGCGTGGTACGTCTCTGAGTCGACTTCGATAGCTATTTTCCACTGGTCAAGCAGGATGTCGAAGCAGTAGGGGCCGATGTACTGGTTCATTCGGATGCGGTACCCGCGCTTGATTAGTGGACGGGCCAGCTTGCGCTCGAGTTCGCTGCATGAGCCGATTGGCGTGGTGGCGATGGTTTCACGCAGCCAGGCGGGAACTTTCCGCATCCGGCTGAGGTCGTGGTTGAGTCGCTTCTCGCCGTCCCGGCCGGCGTAGTGTGTTTCCAGGATTCTGCGTGCATAGTCTTTTGAAGCTCGTGCTGCCCAGAGTGCTTCGACAACTGGGAGGCCATTGATGCTGGTGTAGGACGGTAGGCGGCTGTGCCTAATGGAGAAGGTCTCGGCCTGAACTGATCCCGCGCCTTCTGCCTGGATAGGAAGTGTCAGGGGAAGTCTCAAGTGGATTTGAGCTGCGCTTTTACCGGTTAGCGCAATGCTTTTGTAATGCCCCGTGATTGCTCGGGCGACTGAGGCGGGAGAGTGGTCGTCAATGTAGAGGCCACGTACCAATTTAATTAGCCTGCCTTGTTGTAGGAGGGCTCTGGTCTTTTTCTCTCCGATGCCGAGTGCACGCAACTCGGCCGTGGTGAAACTTCCCATGGTCGGGACTCTAAGCTTTTTCGGCCCAGGGGATTTTCTGTGAGAGAGGCTCCACGTCCAATCTGTGGACAACTTTCAGGGTGTGGATAACCCAGGCCTCCCGCAGCCTTGCAGCCTTGCAGCCTCGCAGCCGCAGCCGCGGACCATCGATAAGACGGCTTGCGCTTCACCAGGAGTCAGTCCATGCGCACTAAGGGCCAGCTGGTGAAGCGGAACCCGCCTTTGCTGGCCTGGCAGCGACTTTATGCCAGCCTTGTCCAAATCTGTGCCGGTTTTAATGTTGGTCCGGAACTCGACAGCCGCTCCTAAGCCCCTGGGCCCCAGCCCTGGACAGCCCAAAGCCCCAGGAAGTAACGTAACCAGCCGCTTTCAAGACAGCCTTCGCTACGCTGGGAACTATGGCATTTGCAGCAGAGCAACCCGTCCTCGCGCACTCGGAGTTCCGTCCCGTCGGTGAAGTCGAGCGCGCTGAGGGAAACTTCGAGGTCATCAGCGAGTTCGAGCCCTCGGGCGACCAGCCGCAGGCAATCGCGGAACTGTCGGACCGCCTAGATAGAGGCGAGCGCGAGGTAGTCCTGATGGGTGCCACGGGCACCGGTAAGTCAGCCACCGCAGCGTGGTTGATCGAAAAGGTGCAGCGGCCAACCCTCGTCATGGCACCGAACAAGACGCTTGCGGCCCAGCTGGCCAATGAGCTCCGCAGCCTGCTGCCAAACAACGCGGTCGAGTACTTCGTTTCGTACTACGACTACTACCAACCCGAGGCCTACATCGCGCAGACCGATACCTATATTGAAAAGGATTCCTCCATCAACGAGGACGTGGAGCGCCTGCGCCACTCGGCTACTTCAGCGCTGCTGTCGCGTCGCGACGTAGTCGTCGTCAGCTCTGTTTCTTGCATCTATGGCCTGGGTACCCCGCAGTCATACCTCGACCGTTCGGTGTGGCTGAAGGAGGGCGAGGAAGTCGACCGCGACCAGTTCCTGCGCCTTTTGGTGGACATTCAGTACGCCCGCAATGACATTGCCTTTACCCGCGGCACCTTCCGAGTAAAAGGTGACGTGGTCGATATCATCCCGGCCTACGAAGAAAAGGCCGTGCGGGTGGAGTTCTTCGGCGACGAGATTGATTCGCTGTACTACCTCAATCCAGTCACAGGCGACGTCATCGACCAAGTCCCTGAGCTGCGCATCTTCCCAGCTACGCACTACGTCGCAGGCCCGGAGCGGATGGAACGGGCCGTCGCGGACATCAAGGCCGAACTCGCCGAACGCCTGGCGGATCTGGAAAACCGGGGCAAGTTGCTGGAAGCACAGCGTCTGCGCATGCGCACGGAGTACGACCTCGAAATGATTGAACAGGTCGGCTTCTGCTCCGGCATTGAGAACTACTCGCGCCACATCGATGGTCGCGCGCCGGGCTCGGCCCCCGCGACGCTCATTGACTATTTCCCGGAGGACTTCCTCACCATCATCGATGAGTCGCACGTCACCGTGCCGCAGATTGGCGGCATGTTCGAGGGCGATGCCTCCCGTAAGCGCAACCTCGTCGACTTCGGTTTCCGCCTCCCATCGGCGTTGGATAACCGCCCGCTGACGTTCGACGAATTCGATGCCCGCGTGGGCCAGGTCGTGTTCATGTCCGCAACGCCGGGTGACTATGAGCTCGAAAAGACCGGTGGCGAGTATGTGGAGCAGGTTATTCGTCCGACTGGGCTGGTGGACCCCAAGATCGTCGTTAAGCCTACTGAGGGGCAGATCGATGATTTGATCGGCGAGATCCGAAAGCGCACCGAGCGTGACGAGCGCGTTCTCGTCACAACCCTGACGAAGAAGATGGCGGAGGATCTGACCGACTACCTGCTCGAAAATGGCGTGCAGGTGCGGTACATGCATTCGGATGTGGATACGCTCAAACGCGTTGAGCTGCTGCGGCAGTTGCGTCTCGGCGAGTACGACGTGCTGGTCGGTATTAACCTGCTGCGCGAGGGGCTGGACTTGCCCGAGGTTTCGCTGGTGGCAATCCTCGACGCCGACAAGGAGGGGTTCCTGCGTTCGGAGCGCTCGTTGATTCAGACGATTGGTCGTGCCGCGCGAAACGTCTCCGGCGAGGTGCACATGTACGCCGACAAGATCACCGATTCCATGCGGTTCGCCATCGACGAGACGGAGCGCCGCCGCGAAAAGCAGATTGCTTACAACACTGAGCATGGCATCGATCCGCAGCCGCTGCGCAAGAAGATCGCGGACATTCTGGATCAGGTCTACGACAACGCTGACACCGATTACGAAGGCAAGACCGGTGCGGCCGCTGATGCGCTGCTCTCGCGTGCCGACGGCTCGGGCGCGGCCGATGGTGCTAGCGGTAAGCAGATGCCGAGGGCGGAGCTTGAGGCGCTTATCGCGGACCTGTCGGAGCAGATGGCCGCGGCTGCGCGAGAGTTGAAGTTCGAGCTCGCGGGGCGCTTGCGCGATGAGATTTTCGACCTCAAGAAGGAACTTAAGGGGATGATTGAGGCCGGTGTCGAGTAGTTTTTTGCTACTGTTGTGGGAAGTAAAACAGTGTATTCGCGAAAGTGGCTCTGGCCAGTGGGTTCGGGGCAACGACGGCGTTACGCACGATGAACTGTTTTAATGCAACTTCCACAGTGAGGGATAGTTTTCATGAGTGATTACAAGACCATTGTTGTCGGCACGGATGGTTCTAAGTCGTCGCTGCTCGCAGTAGAGCGCGCTGCCTCGATTGCTGCTGCTTTCGATGCCACCCTGGTTATCGGCTGCGCTTACTACGAGACTGCAGAGGATGCGTCCAAGACCCTGCGCCAGGATTCGGTTCAGGTCCTCGGTGATGACCCGGCTCAGAAGAACCTGGCTGCTGCTAAGGAGGCCGCAGAGGCCGTCGGCGCTACCAAGGTTGAGACCGAGGTTCGTTCCGGCTCCCCGGTTGAGGCTCTGATGTCTCTGGTCACTGACCGTCGCGCTGACCTGCTGGTGGTTGGCAACCGCGGTATTAACTCGCTGACTGGTCGTCTGCTGGGCTCCGTGCCGGCTGATGTTGCTCGTCAGTCGGACTGTGACGTCATGATTGTTCACACTGTGAGCTAACAAAACGGTGAGCTAGTAAGACCGTCAGCTAACAATTTAGCTTTCGTTTTAAACCGGCATCTCTTAGTTGAGGTGCCGGTTTTTCTATTGTCGGCCGGTGATAACCCCTTCTTCAACTACAAAAGGCCAGCTAATTCCGTTTCTGGTTAAGACCTGGTTGCGAAGGGATTCAGGAAGAACTTCGGTACGGCTGCCATAGCCCATGAGGTACTCGTCAAAAGCGGGCAGTCGAAGCGTCAGTGAAAGCGCGGCTTCAAGCTCGGCCTCAGCTACGTTCTGCTGCCATGCCGGCATGAAGTACTCATTTTGTGCGAGTCCTTCGCCGGTGAATTCTGTGTCAGTTGGCGTGTGCGGAGAGGCAGAGGAATCGAGGGAGAAAGGAGCTATTAAGTGGTCGATAAGCTTAAAGGCCTTTTTCGCTTGAGTTTTCGTCAGCCCCAGCCACCACGCGAAGTCAGCTACACAGATAGGTCCGCGGGAATTAACATAGCGCCAGGCAATGTCGGCCAGCGTGGATTCAGCTGAGTGTTCTGTGCTGGAGCCCTCCGTGGTATTTGCTGAGAGGCCGCCTTTGAAAGTTACGTCGGCAAGCAGGACGAAGGTATCTTCGGATCCTTTTCGTGGCCCTTGGACGACAGCGCCTTCGCCGCCGAATGTGCGCAGTAGGTGAGGACCTCTTTGTTCCGTGGGGTCTATTCCATGATCTGCGAAAACCTCATAGGCTTCAGTCCGAGTCAGCGGGTCGGACAGGCCACGTGAGCGCAATTCGGAATGAAATGCTGCCCTTGCGGTCTGCACATCATCTTGAGAAAGCCCGAGTGTCGTACGACGTCTTGCTGCTGCCTTTTCGATGCGCGGATTCGTCAACCTCATAATTGCTCCCGCGTCTTGCGCTGAAACAAAGTGCAGGGTGCCTCGTTGAGACCAACAGCGAACGATGTCGTAAGAAGAAATGGCTGCTAAAACATCGTCGGTGGTGCTGCCACTGCGTAGGGCGATGGCATTAACACCGTTCGAATAATTCTGCCCTTGTAGAGCGACCATGCCATGCGTTGCTGATAATGCAGGCGAGTTGAGGTTTGTATTCCAATCGCTGCGTGCTTGACTTGCAGCTAACCCCTGGGCAATGAGACGGCGTGCGCGAAGTTCAGCTAGCTGAGGTAGATAGTTTTGGGACATAATGTCTCACTCATTCTGTACGGCACTATCCTCGTCATTCTAACCATTGCAGCTCCGGCAAAACGCCCGACTGCTGAGGCGCCACAACAATTAGCCCCTGGGTCGCACGAGTCAGTGCAACGTACAGGTCCTGTAGCCCCTGTGGGGATTGCGCCACAATCTGGTCGGGCGCAACGACGATGACCTCGTCGAATTCCAGGCCTTTTGAGGTCGTGATGTCGTAGACCGCGCAGTTGGTGAGTTTGCTGGGGCGAGTAGCAGGTGCGTCATCGGCGGCACTAGCCCCGCCAGCACCATCAGGGTCACCATCTCCATCAGCTCCACCACCGAGAAAATCCCGCACCTCCGCGCGCGTGGCTTCGAGCAACTCGGCGGGCGCGATCACAGCGACCAGGCGGTCCGGCTGCGCAACCTGCTCCACATGCGCCAGAGCCTCCGTCACGGTGCGAGCCTGGACAGGCTTGCGGCCGGTCGCGCGGATCGACTGCGGTGCCTCCAGCTCCGGATCAATCTCGGCCAGGACGCTGGCGGCGACCTCCATCACCTCAGCTGGGGTGCGGTAGTTGACGGTCAGCTCGTGGAGATGCCACCTCGAGCCGATGATGGGTTCCAGCACATCATCCCAGGTCGCGGCACCTGCGGGGGAGCCCGTCTGGGCCACGTCGCCGACGAGGGTCATCCAGCCGTTGGGGCTGCGGCGGCGCAGCATTCGCCAGGCCATCGCGGAGAGTTCCTGAGCCTCGTCGACGATGACATGGCCGTAGGCCCACAGGCGATCCGCCGCCGCCCGCTCGGCGGTGGATCGCAGGTCGCGCTCACGGTGGCGTTCGGCCAGTGCCTCGGCATCGATGACGTCATACGCTGACAAGATCTCGGCCTCGAAGCCGTCGTCAAGATCCTGGGACGCAGAACTGGACAGGGTATCCAACGCGCCCTGCGCTTCCTCGACGCGGGCCTGCCAATCCTCTTCATCGGCCTCCGCGTCACCAACTGGGCCGAGGAGTTCCGCCAGCTCGTCGAGAAGCGGGGCGTCGGAAGGCATCCAGTCGGTGCCTTCCGGCCGGTAGAGAGCCTCGCGCGTCAGCTCGTCGTAATCGGTGGCGGCGTAGTCGATGGCCTCGCGAGAGCTCAGCAGCTCCGACAGCACCCGCTCGGGCGTAAGCGCAGGCCACAGCTCATCGAGGATGTCGGCAACTGCTCCGGATTCGTCGATTTCGTCGCGTAGATCGGCAATGTCGGTCACGGACAGGAGGTTTTCGCCGCCCAGCGGATCGGCACCGATGACCTCGGCCATCTGTGCGGCCAGCAGTTCCACCACGTGATCGCGGAAAATCGGCCGGGCCAGATTGTGGGGTTTCCGAGTCCGCCGCGCACGCGTGCGTGCAGCTTTCACCATGTCAGGTGTGATCGTCAGGGTGATGTTGTCGTTCCGGACTTCAAGAGGTTCCGCGGGGAGCTCCTGGTAGGCCCGCACGGCTTCGCGCAGGATAGTGAGCATCTCAATCGAGCCCTTAACTTCCTGCGCAACCAGGGGTTCGGGGTTGTGTCCGTCGATAAGCGCGTTGGAACCGCGCACGCCGGGGTAGAGATCGGCAATGGTGGTCAGTACCACGCCCGTTTCGCCGAGGCTCGGCAGCACGCGCGAGATGTAGTCGAGGAAGGTTGTGTTCGGGCCGATGATGAGGACACCGGTTTTCGCCAGTTGATTGCGGTAGGTGTAGAGAAGCCACGCGACGCGATGCAGCGCCACCGCCGTCTTGCCCGTGCCGGGACCGCCCTGGACGACCAGGGTGCCGCGGGTGGAGTCGCGGATGATGAGGTCCTGCTCGCGCTGAATGGTCTCCACAATGCCGCGCATATGGCCGGTGCGCGCTTGATTCATGACCTCCCGCAGCACCGATTCGCCACCGACGCCCGCTTCAACTTCGGTCTCGTGTGCGCTGTCGGCTTCCTCGCCGGAGAGCCATTCGTCGTCAATGCTGCGGACCTTCCGGCCGTGAGTGCGCAGGTGTCGACGCAGACTGACTCCCTCGGGATGCGCGGTCGTGGCCAGGTAAAACGGGCGCGCGCCGTCGGCACGCCAATCCATGATGACCGTGCGGTAGTCGTCGTCTTCATCGGACAGGCCGATTCGCCCGATGTATCGCTTATCGACGGTCGCCCCCGGCCCTTCCTCTGACAAAGGATTGTCGGGGTCTGTGTCATCGATATCGATTCGACCAAAGACCAGGCCAATCTCGGCTGAGCGGTAGCGGTCCAGATTAGCCTGTAGTCGGTGGTATTCCACCTCGCGTTCAACGCGGGCTTGCGGGTCTGGGTCGTCGATGAGCATGACCTGGCGCAGGTACTCTTGGTCGCGCTCGCGTGCCCGGTCGAGGAAGCTGAACGCACGGTCGACGTAGGCCTGTTCGGCAGCGAGGGTACTCTCTTCTTCTCGCTGTGGTGCTGAACTTGCTTGGTCCGGCAGACCTGCCTGGCCAGTGTGGCCAATGCGGCCTGTCTGGTCCTGCCCGGGCTCGGATGCGCGCGACGCCAACCTGGTCTCCTCAACGAATCGCAAAATTAGTGCTAACTGATGTGCTGAATGAATATAAAAATATGAAAACGCTCCCGCACGCGTAGTGGCGTGGGGAGCGTTTAAGTATACCGCTTTAACTGCGGCAGCAAACTTACTGCAGGCGCTTCTGCGCCTTCTTTGCGGACTTCTTGGCCTCCTTGGAAGCCTTGGCTGCGCGCTTGCGCAGTTCCTTGCGCTGCTTGCGAGTGTCCTTCTTGAGATCCTTGCCCAGGTCCTCGGCATAGTCGCGCGCGTCCTCAGCGAGCTCGGTAGCCTTGGCAATCCAGTCGTCCTTGTTGTCCTCGACGTAGCTCTTAGCGGTGTCGAAGGCGTCGGTGAGCTGCTCGCGCCAGCCGTCCTTGTTGTCCTCGACGTATTCACGAGCCCCATCGGTGGCCTCAGATGCGCGGTCGCGGAGCAGCTCGGCCTTTTCGCGGACGTTCTCGCCGGCGGAAGCGAAGGCTGCGCTGATTTCCTCAGTGCGCTGCTCGGTTTCAGACTTGGTCGGCAGGGCAGCCTGAACCTTCTTGTTCAGCTGCTTGCCTGCCTTCTCAGCGCGCCAAGCGACACCCGGCTTGCCGTCGGGGTCAGCAGTAGCAAGGAAGAGGCCGCCCAGCAAACCGATGTCGGTCAGGAAACCAGTGCGGCGAGCTGCCTTCTCCTTCGAATCCTGGGTTTCCCAGAATGCGTGGCGAGCGAGCATCGTCGGAACTTGTGCAGCGACCAGAGCGGTGGCGGACAGGCGTGGGGCCTTACCCAGAGCGTAGAGGGAACCTGCGGCAACCTTGGTGCCAGCGACGACCTGGACAACCAGCTTCTCGCTATTTGGCACGTACTTGTTGTACTGGTTCGGGGTTACGGAGCGGACGCGGGCAATCAGGTCGCGTGCGCCCTCTTCATGATCCTTCTGGTTCATCAGCGTGTCGACACCGTCGGCAACGAAAACCGAGGCCAGCATTGGTCGGGCAAACTTGCGAATCATCTAAATTCCATCTCCTTTGTCGTCCAGGTGAAACCGTGTTTTTGGCCATCTGGTCGCTGTAATTCACTATTAATCCTACGCAGCCCGGCCTATTTATGTCGCGGGAATGACGAGTTTTTCAGAAGCTCCGGCTGCATCCAGCGCTGCCAACCACACTCATCCAGCACTACCGACCACGCTCATCCAGCGCTACCAACCACGCTGGCGCCAGTTCTCGACCTCGGGGCTCTCGACACCAACTGTGGTGTCTTTGCCGTGGCCGGGGTGAATCACCGAGTCGGCGGGGTAGACGTGAAAGAGGCGGCTCTCGACATCGTCGATAAGCTGCGTGAAATCCTCGGGCGAGTACGTTTTGCCGACACCGCCTGGGAAGATGCTGTCACCGACGAAGAGGTGGTGTGACGGGGTGTCGTCGGAAAGCGCGCCGGCTTCTTTGGCGGACAGGTCGAGGCAGAGACCGCCCTTGGTGTGTCCGCGCAGGATGAACGTGGGCAGCGTGATGTCCTCGCCGAACGTGATGGTCTCGCCGCCGTCGAGCTGCTGGTCGGCGGGCTCGGGAATGTCGGCAGCGTCGAGGCCGGACGTGATGTGGCGGGCCGGGAATGCCTGCAGGAGCTCGCCGAGCGCCTGAACGTGATCGCCGTGGGAGTGCGTGGTGACAATCGTGCGGACCTGCGCGCCGACGTGCTCAACCAGGCGGATTAGATGGTCGGCGTCGGTGGCGGCGTCGATAAGTAGGGAATTGTCGGGCTCGCGGGAGTCCACCAAAAGGTAGACGTTGTTGTCCATCGATCCGACGGAGGTCTTATAAATAGTGACATTGCCGTAGTCAATGCGCTCAACGCCGCGCGTGCTCGGCGAATTGGAGTAGGGGCTGATTGTAATGTCGTCGTTCATGCGCCCCAGGGTAATGAGGTGTCTGTCGGCGCGCTAGGAGCGCAACGTAACCACGAGTCTCTGAACACATGTGCGAAAAATTGGTTATGGACTGTAGACTAGTCGGCAGTGAATCGTCGACGAATTGAGGTTTCCCACTGTGGCTGAACGTCTAATGGTCAGAGGCGCCCGCGAGCATAACCTGCAGGGTGTTGACATCGATTTGCCCAGAGACAAGATGGTGGTTTTCACCGGTCTGTCGGGGTCGGGTAAATCGTCACTGGCATTTGACACAATTTTCGCCGAGGGCCAGCGCCGTTACGTGGAGTCGCTGAGCTCCTATGCGCGCATGTTCCTGGGGCAGATGGAAAAGCCCGATGTAGAGATGATTGAGGGGCTCTCGCCGGCGGTGTCGATCGACCAGAAGTCGACGAACCGCAACCCGCGCTCGACCGTCGGAACCATCACTGAAGTGTATGACTACCTGCGTCTGCTCTACGCGCGCACCGGTACTCCGCACTGTCCGACCTGTGGGGAAGTGATCTCCTCACAGACTCCACAGCAGATCGTCGATCAGGTCATGGAGATGCCGGAGGGCACCAAATTCCAGGTCCTCGCACCCGTCGTGCGCACGCGCAAGGGTGAATTCGTCGACCTGTTTGAACGCCTCGCATCCGAGGGCTACGCGCGTGTCATCGTCGATGGTGAAATGCACCGTCTAACGGATCCGCCGAAGCTGAAGAAGCAGGTCAAGCATGACATTGACGTGGTCATTGACCGTCTCCAGGTGAAGGAGTCGCAGCAGCGCAGGCTCACCGATTCCGTCGAAACGGCGCTTCTGCTTGCCGACGGCGTCGTGGTCATCGACGCCGTCGGGCTAGAGGCGGACGACCCGCGTCGAACCCAGCGGTTCTCGGAGAAGATGGCCTGCCCGAATGGGCACCGTATTGCTATCGATGAGTTGGAGCCACGGTCGTTTTCCTTTAACTCGCCGTATGGTGCGTGCCCGGAGTGTGACGGTATCGGTACCAAGCTGGAGGTGGACACGGACCTGGTGATTCCAGATCCGTCGCTGCCGACGATTGAGGCGATTGCGCCGTGGCGGCAGACGCTGAACAAGAAGTACTTTGAAAAGCTGGTTGAAGGCCTCGCCACCGAGATGAGCTTCGACCCGACCACGCCTTTCGAAGACCTCACAGCGCCGCAGCGCAAGGCCCTGCTGCATGGTTCCAGCCACAAGGTCACGGTGCGTTACCGCAATCGCTACGGCCGTACTCGCCAGTACACCGCACCTTTCGAAGGCGTGATGCCGTACCTGCACCGCAAGCTGTCACAGGCGGAGAGCGACTCTCAGAAGGAGCGTTTCCAGGGGTACATGCGTGAGGTGCCGTGCCCGGCATGTAGCGGTACTCGTTTGCGTCCGGAGATTCTTTCGGTGACGTTGGATTCGGCGGAGTTCGGGCAGAAGAATATTGCCGAGCTGACAGAGCTATCGGTTCACGATGGCTCGGCATTCCTGAATTCGCTGACTCTGGGCAAGCGCGAGGAAATGATTGCCGGGCGTGTTCTGCGTGAGGTGCAGGCTCGTCTGAAATTCCTGCTTGACGTTGGCCTGGATTATCTGTCCCTGTCTCGTTCGGCAGGCACGCTGTCCGGTGGTGAAGCGCAGCGAATTCGTCTGGCCACACAGATTGGCTCGGGGCTCGCTGGCGTGCTCTACGTCTTGGATGAGCCCTCGATTGGTCTTCACCAGCGTGATAACAACCGTCTAATCAAGACTCTGAAAAACCTGCGCGACCTGGGCAATACCCTGATTGTGGTCGAGCATGATGAGGACACGATTCGCGAGGCCGATTGGCTGGTCGACATTGGGCCAAAGGCCGGTGAATACGGTGGACAAATCGTCTACCAGGGTGAACCGTCTGGCATCGTTGACTGCGAGGAATCACTGACAGGTGCGTATCTCTCGGGTCGTCGGGTATTGGCGGTGCCGGAGAACCGTCGTGCGATTGATAAGTCGCGCATGGTGACGGTCAAGGGCGCTCGCGAAAACAACCTGAAGAAGATTGACGTGAAGTTCCCCCTCGGCGTGTTGACCTGCGTTACGGGTGTTTCCGGGTCCGGCAAGTCCACCTTGGTCAACGAAATCCTGGCCAAGGTGATGAGCAACGAGCTCAACGGTGCTCGTCAGGTGCCGGGTCGACACAGCCGCGTGGAGGGGTTGGATCAGCTGGACAAGCTGGTGCAAGTTGATCAGTCGCCGATTGGTCGCACCCCGCGTTCCAACCCAGCGACGTACACCGGTGTGTTCGACAAGATCCGCAACCTCTTCGCCGAGACGCAAGAGGCCAAGGTTCGTGGCTATAAGCCCGGTCGATTCAGCTTCAACGTCAAGGGCGGCCGCTGTGAGGCGTGTAAGGGCGACGGCACCATCAAGATTGAGATGAACTTCCTGCCGGACGTCTATGTGCCTTGCGAGGTTTGCCACGGCGCGCGCTACAACCGCGAAACGCTGGAGGTTCGTTACAAGGGCAAGACCATCGCTGAGGTTCTGGACATGCCCATCTCCGAGGCAGCGGAGTTCTTCGAGCCGATTCAGTCGATTGCGCGTTATCTCAATACGCTTGTCGACGTCGGCCTGGGCTATGTCCGTCTCGGGCAGGCGGCAACCACACTCTCGGGCGGTGAGGCTCAGCGTGTAAAGCTGGCCAGTGAGCTGCAGAAGCGCTCCAATGGCCGGACGGTCTACATCTTGGATGAGCCGACCACGGGGCTGCATTTTGAGGACATCCGCAAGCTCATGTTGGTGTTGCAGGGCCTGGTGGACAAGGGCAACACCGTCATTGTCATTGAGCACAATTTGGATGTCATCAAGTCTGCGGATTGGATCATCGACATGGGGCCGGAAGGCGGCTCCGGCGGTGGCACCGTGGTTGTAGAGGGCACGCCGGAGGATGTCGCGAACTGTTCCGGCTCCCACACCGGGCAGTACCTGAAGCCGCTGCTTAAGTAGCTTAGGTAGTCGGGTCGTTTCCGTCGGAGATCTCAGGACCGTCGGTGCGGGTGATGCCTTCCATTCTGTCAGCAGCGGGGTCGGCATCTGCTGCGCCGCTCGCGCCGGCAGCGTCAGTATTGCTGGCGGTGCCGTCACGGTCCGGTGCCGCCGGCTCCTCGGCACTCTTCTGCTTCGCCCCGGAGACCGCCATGGCCAGCAGAATCAGGCCACAGCCGAGGAACGCCAAGGCGCGGATAACGCCATCGAGCGTTGCCATGTCGTAGAAGATCAGCTTGACGATAGACAGCGCCGCAATCGTTAAACCCGCTGCCAGTCGCGCCGGAATGTGGTGGAACCTCTTCGATAGCACCAGCATGCCGGCAATCGTGGCCCAGAAAATACTCAGCAACATGTGTGCGGCGTTGAAGCTCACGCCAATAGTCGTGAGCAGCACGATAAATGGCATACCCAGTGCAGCCAGGCCAATCAGTGCAAAAGCTGGCGGTAGCTGCGACCTCGCTGCCGTCACGGCCAGGCCGACATCGGCGCACAGCAGGAACAACAGCGAAAGCGTTTCTGCCCACGTTGCCGAGTAATCAGCTGCGGCACCGGCATTCAACGCTGCGGGCAGGATGTAGAGGTGTACTACCGTTGCGCCGAGCAGCCAGGTCAGTGCCGCAATCTTTGTATATGGTGCCACGGCATCCTGGGTTGGTTCAGGAGCCTGTAGTCGTGCGCCAATCGCGCCGTGCTTCGGTGCTGTGGCCAGCGCCCAGACAAAGAGCGCGGCACCGATGGAGATTGGGATGAGACCCCAAGTGTGGGTTCCAGTATCGGCTCCTGAGCTCCTTTCCGGGCCTGCCACCGCGAGCGCTAGCCAGGGCAGAATTGCCGTGGCCAAGGCCATTGGGGCGAGATAGCGGAAGATGGCACGGTTCCAAAGGAATACTGCAGCAATTGCGATGAACAGCACGAATCCGCCGTAGAACAGCAGCCAGAGGCTGGAGGCGGACTGTGTGGCGTTGACCATTGGGACTGCAGCTACAACCGGAGTCGAGAAGGCAACTACTGACGTGATGGTGACCAGATCGTCTTCCCAGGTGCTGGTTTCCGAAGGCTCGTCGTCAAGCTCGGGAGTGAGTTGGCGAGCCATCGCCAGCGGGCCGAACTGGGCAAACACGAAAAGGGCAATGGTGAGTGCGGCGATTGCGGGCATCACCAGTGCATTGTTGGTCGTGATTACGCCGATGAGAACGTTTGCGCCGAGCAGGAATGCGACTACGTACTTCCGGAAGGGGACGTTCAGGAGGCAGACGATAGCGGCGATGACCATCAGTTGAAGGGTGATTTGCGCGAGCGAGGAGCTCAGCGGGCGGGCGTGGAAGTCGAGGCCGATCGTCGCCCACAGCATTAATCCGGTGTTGATTGTGATTGTCCACGCCGCGGTTGCACTCGACTTCGTCCACCGCGCGCCGTATAGACCGACTGCAGCGAAAGGCAACATGATGACCAGCGTCGCCGCCACCGGAATCCAGTCGAGGAGGTAGGACATCGACATCGTTGTCAGGTGCGCAGCGGCTAGTGATGTCGCAATCAACGCCGTCACGCCAGCAGGCGGTGCTTGACGACGGTGCGCTCGCACAGCTGCGACCGCGAGCACGGCGGCCAACAAGTAAGCCAGGACCACACGACCGGCCGGTCCGATCAGGCCGGATTGGATTGCGACCGCGACGAAAAATGCGATACCGGCAGCGGTGATGAGACCACCGAAGATGGCGATGATTCTGATGATTGCCTTCTCGTTGCGCCACCAGGGCTCGCGAGGTTCACGCGGTGCCTCTGGCAGCTTCGGTGGCGGGGTGGAGTCTGTGGGAGAAGACTGTGGCGAGGGAGAAGACTGCGGCGACTTCGAATCCCGCCGCCATTGGTGGGCAGAGGGGAAGCCAAACATCGGCTGCGCAGCTGCGTCGCTCTGTGGCAGGGGAGCTGGTTGATTCCGCCAGTCCGCTTGTGTTGGCGGTGGTGGCACCTGTATCTGCTGAGACTGCTGGGGATACTGCGGTGTGGCGAGCGTCTGCTCAGCCTGCGGTTCCCAACGGGGAGGAGGTGCCTGCTCTAGTGGCGGACTGGGCGCTGGCGGCGGTTGCGGATTGTGTTGATGTGCCCCTTGAGGTGCAGCATGGGGCGGCGCTTGAGGTACCGGCGCAGATTCCGCTCCCGTAGTGTGAGGCGCGTGCGGTCCAGTCGGCGCTTGCCCGCTTGCCTGAGAAAGGCGCACCTGCCAAGTACGGGTGAGCTGAGCCAGCCGAAGCGAGCTAGCCTCGAGATCTGCCAGAGCATGGGAAAGCTCTGAGACGGAGTCGCCGGTCAGGACAAAATCGCCGGTCGGTGGCTTGCCGTATCGGGCGGAATGCTGATTAGGATTGGTGTTCTCGGCTTTAGGGCCAAAGCCGTTGGAGCCAGTATTCATTGTGACGACTTTAATCGTGTTTGGCCCAAAAACTATGGAGAGAATCTACCAATCTGATTACAATTCGGATTGCGCTATTTAGCGCTCGGTTTCGCGCCGGGGAGCTGATGGTAAATAACCTGGCATAAGAGTCGGTTTTGGTGTGCGAGAACAGCTGTGTTAACATCTCGTCTACGACCGCCAGAATGCGATGCTTGCTGCCTTCGGGGAGCATTTAGTTGCATTCGGCAGCGAAGAGGATTTAAGTCCCACCCTAGGTGCGCCAAAGAATTACGGTAGCGCCGGGGTCCACCCTAATCGGTGATGTCACATCGCACGATTGGAAGGCGTCCTTATACAGTGTGTAGTAATCCGCTGTAGACGCGTGGCTTTTCTTCCTTTCCCGCTTGCTATCGCGGTTTGAAACGAAGATTGTTCAGGTTCAACCTAGGAGGCCACATCAGCGCTGAAGCTCGTATTAACGAGGATATTCGAGTACCGGAAGTCCGCCTTGTAGGACCGAATGGTGAGCAGGTGGGCGTTGTCCGCACCGGTGACGCACTCAAGCTCGCTTACGAAGCAGACCTTGACCTGGTTGAGGTTGCTCCGCGAGCAAAGCCGCCGGTCGCCAAGATTATGGACTACGGCAAGTTCAAGTACGAACAAGCCCAGAAGGCACGCGAGGCTCGAAAGAACCAGCAGCAGACTGTGGTCAAGGAGCAGAAGTTCCGTCCGAAGATTGATGACCACGACTACGAAACCAAGAAGAACAACGTTGTTCGTTTCTTGGAGAAGGGTTCGAAGGTCAAGGTCACGATTATGTTCCGTGGCCGTGAACAGTCTCGTCCAGAACTGGGATTCCGCCTGTTGGAGCGTCTGGCCGCCGATGTCGAAGAGTACGGCATTGTCGAGTCTCGCCCGAAGCAGGACGGTCGCAACATGACTATGGTCCTGGGGCCGGTTCGGAATAAGGGTAAGAAGTAACCGACCTGACCAGAAATGGTTGTAAACGAGATTTTTGCGCCACGAGCGTCAAAGATCGGTAGGGGAGAGTTTTAACATGAAGCAGAAGACCCACAAGGGCACCGCAAAGCGCATCAAGGTTACCGGTTCCGGCAAGCTGCGCCGCGAGCAGGCTAACCGCCGCCACCTCCTGGAGGGCAAGCCGTCCACTCGTACCCGTCGCCTGAAGGGCACCACGGACGTTGCTAAGTCGGACGTCAAGCGCGTCAAGCGTCTGCTGGGCAAGGCTTAATTTTTCAAGTCTCGTCCCAGGGCAATCGCCCTCTTAATTTCACTAGTTCTTAAAGACAACGAAAAGGAAGTATCACCGTGGCACGTGTGAAGCGGTCTGTTAACGCTAAGAAGAAGCGTCGCGAAGTTCTCGATTCCGCAAAGGGCTACCGTGGTCAGCGCTCCCGCCTGTACCGCAAGGCCAAGGAGCAGATGCTCCACTCCAAGACCTACGAGTTCCGCGATCGCCGCCACCGTAAGGGTCAGTTCCGTCGTCTGTGGATTCAGCGTATCAACGCTGCTGCCCGCGCTAACGACATCACCTACAACCGCTTCGTCCAGGGTCTGAACCTGGCTGGCGTTGAGGTTGACCGTAAGAACCTGGCTGAGATGGCTGTCAACGACCCGCAGGCATTCGCTGCTCTGGTCAAGGTCGCTAAGGACGCTCTGCCGGAGGACGTCAACGCTCCTGCTGCTAAGTAAAGCAGCTACGAGGTAACTCGTACGTAGCGTCGGCAAGCGTCTGCTTACTGGCAGTGCGCCTGCCAACATCTTTGAAAAACCACCGTCGATTGGGTTAACGAATAACCTCGGCGGTGGTTTTTCGTATCCGCATTGGCCTGCTGGCGGTTATGAATCCCGAGCCGCATCACTAGGATTAATCACTATGAACTCTGCGCTGTACTTCAACGACGAGCCGTTTACTCCTCGCACTCCGCGAGTCTCGGCGGCTATTCAGCTCCACCGTGCGGCCAAGCGGAAGAAGACCGGTCGCTTCCTCATTGAGGGCTTCAATTCCGTCGATGCAGCTATCCGCGCAGAGGCTGTCGTGGAAGTTTTCGTCACGGCAGCCGCCGCCGAGCAGTTCCGCGAGCTGCTCACGGGGTATCTCGAATCGGGGACGCAGCGCAAGTCTGTTTCGCTTATCGACGACTCCGCTGCCCGCTCTTTGAGCGAAACTGTCACCACCACCGGACTCTTCGCCGTCTGCGACACAGGTGCGGTGTCCACTTCGTTGGAAGAGGCCATTGAGGTTGGAAAGCAGTCCGGCTGTTTGGTGATTCCGGTGGAGTGCAATGACCCGGGTAATGTCGGCACGATTGTGCGTATGACTGACGCCCTCGGAGCTGGCGCGGTTATCCTTGCTGGCGATTCGGTTGACCCGTTGAATTCTAAGGCCGTGCGTTCCTCGGCAGGTTCTGTTTTTCATACCCCTGTCGCACGCGAGCGCGATATTGACTTCGTTATGGAGAAAGTCAGGGAAGCGGGCTTTACCGCCCTCGCCACGGCGATGGATGGCGCTCTCACTCTCGGCGTTGATGCGCTTCCCGACGGTCCCGTCGCCTGGCTTTTCGGCAACGAAGCACATGGCCTGTCGGAGGAGATTACGGCCTCGGCGGGGGCAAGTGTGTCCATCCCTATTAAGGGCGAGGCGGAGTCGTTGAACCTCGCCACCGCAGCGGCCATGTGCCTGTGGGAGACGGTTCGGGGTAAGTAGGAAACCTCGATGGTGAGGTGCGTGCACGTGTGCAGTTATCCTCGACTATGATTGTTCCATCACAAGAACTGATAGTCCTATATAGAAGTGGTTGACACGTGAGCGATTCGCCAAATCCTATCGATCTTTCCGAGGACGCCCTCCAGGCGGCTGCGCAGAAGGCCACGGATGCCTTTGATGCTGCCGGCAACCTGGATGAGCTTTCTGCCGCCCGTCGTGAGCACTTGGGGGATGAAGGTTACATTCCGCAGGCTCGCCGCGCGCTGGGCTCCATTCCGAAGGCTGAGCGCAAGGATGCTGGTCGTCGCGTAAATGTTGTTCGCGGAGCCGTCGAGAAGCACTATGCAGAGCGTCTTGCCGTGCTGGAGGAAGAGGAAAACGCGCGTCGTCTGGTTGCGGAGCGTATCGACGTGTCGGTGGACACCACGCGGGGTCAGCGTGGCGGTATGCACCCAATTACCATTCTGTCCGAGCAGATCGGTGACATCTTTGTGGGCATGGGCTGGGAAGTTGCCGAGGGGCCAGAGGTCGAAGCCGAGTACTTCAACTTTGACGCGCTGAATTTCCTGCCGGATCACCCGGCTCGTACTCTGCAGGATACTTTCCACATTGCGCCGGAAGGATCCAAGCAAGTGCTACGTACGCACACCTCGCCGGTCCAGGTTCGCACTCTGCAGTCACGTGACCTGCCGATTTACGTTATCTGCCCGGGCCGTACCTTCCGCACCGATGAGCTCGACGCCACCCACACCCCGGTCTTCCACCAGGTGGAGGGACTCGCTGTGGACAAGGGGCTGACCATGGGGCACCTGCGCGGCACGCTGGACCACATGGCCAAGGCGCTGTTCGGTCCGGAGACCAAGACCCGCATGCGCACCAACTACTTCCCGTTCACTGAGCCGTCCGCTGAGGTTGACGTCTGGTTCCCGAATAAGAAGGGCGGCGCAGGCTGGATCGAGTGGGGTGGCTGCGGCATGGTCAACCCGAACGTGCTGCGGGCCTCTGGCATTGACCCGGAGGTGTACTCGGGCTTCGCGTTCGGCATGGGTCTGGAGCGCACCCTGCAGTTCCGCAATGGCCTGACCGACATGCGCGACATGGTCGAAGGCGACGTCCGCTTCACGCAGCCGTTCGGTATCCGCGGCTAATTCACTGACCTACAGATTAGGAGTTTTACTTACATGTTCATTCCACAGTCGTGGGTCACTGAAATCGTTCGCGGCCCAGAGAACACCATCAACCTAGACTGGTCCGTCACTCCGGACGAGCTGGATGAGGGCTTCGTCCGCGTTGGTTTTGAAACCGAGGGGCACGAGCCGCTGGAGAAGGTCGAGGGGCCGCTGGTTTTCGGTCGCGTCGACCACATTGAGGAGCTCGAGGGCTTTAAGAAGCCAATTCGCTTCTGTCAGGTCAATGTCGGTGATGCCAATGGCACCGGCGAGCTGCAGGAGATCATCTGTGGTGCCCGCAACTTCGAAGAGGGCTCCATTGTTATCGTCGCACTGCCGGGCTGCGTGCTGCCGGGTGGGTTCGAGATTTCCGTACGGAAGACTTACGGCAAGGTTTCCAACGGCATGCTGTGCTCCGAAGCTGAGCTGGGCATGACCGATTCCTCCGCCGGTATTCTCACGCTGCCGTCGGCCCCAGCTGAGCTGGGTTCGTGCGCCAAGGAGTTCATCGGTCTCGATGACGAGAAGTTCGAGGTCAACATCACTCCGGACCGCGGTTACGCGCTATCGGCCCGCGGTTTGGGCCGCGAGATCTGCTCCGCCTTCAACCTCGACTTCGCCGATCCGGCCAAAGCCAAGGAGCTGCCGGTCGAAGGTGAGGTCCTGAACGTCACCATCGACGAGGACCCCGACACCCGCCGCTTTGGTTTGCGCCGTGTCACCGGCATCGACCCGAACGCCGAGACCCCGTGGTGGATGCGCCGCCGCCTGCTGCTGGCTGGTCAGCGTCCGGTCAACGTGGCCACGGACGTCACCAACTACGTGATGCTGCTGCTCGGTCAACCGATGCACGCTTTCGATGGTTCCAAGATCGCTGGTGGCCTGCACATCCGCAACGCTAAGGCCGGCGAGACTCTGACCACTCTCGACCACGTGGACCGCAAGCTCGACCCGGCGGACGTTGTCATCTGCGATGACAATGGTATTCAGTCGCTGGCCGGCATCATGGGTGGTCTCACCTCCGAGATCGCCGACGACACCACCGATGTGGTCTTCGAGGCCGCCAACTGGTCGCCGCTGCATGTCTTCCGCAGTGGTCGCCGCCACAAGCTGAGCTCCGAGGCTTCACGACGTTTCGAGCGCGGCGTGGACACCGCTCTGGTCGAGCCGGCTCTGGATCTGGCCTGCCAGCTGCTCGCTGACATCGCCGGCGGCACTATCGACACTGGTCGCACCCTGCTCGGTGAGGTTGCCACCATGCCGACTATTGACTTTGCTGTCAACCGCGCCAGCGAAGTTGCGGGCGTTGATTACCCGCGTGAGACCGTCATTGGACGCCTGCGCGAGGTCGGTTGCGAGGTCGTCGACAACGGTGACCGCCTGGCTGTCACTCCGCCAACCTGGCGCTCGGACCTGACCATGTCCGCTGACCTGGTTGAGGAGATCCTACGTCTGGAGGGCCTGGAAGACATTCCGGTTATCCTCCCAATCGCCCCGGCCGGTCGCGGTCTGACCGAGCGTCAGCTGCGTCGCCGCTTCGTCGGCCACGCGCTGGCTCACAATGGCTACCTGGAGATTCTGCCGACACCGTTCATTGCCAACGATGTCTTCGACGTCTGGGGCCTGGACGCTGATGACCCGCGTCGTAACACCGTCAAGGTCATCAACCCGTTGGAGTCTGACCACGCTCAGCTGGGCACGACTCTGCTGCCGTCCATGCTTGAATCGCTGAAGCGCAATGTTGCTCGCGGCCAGGTCGACTTGTCGCTCTACGGTGTGGAGCAGGTATCCATCGAGCGCGGTAACGGTGTCTCGCCGATGCCGTCTACCGCGGGTCTGCCGAGCGAGGCCGAGCGCGCCGAGCTGCTGGAGTCGCTGCCGGAGCAGCCGCTGCACGTCGCCACTGTCGCCTGCGGTCGTATCCGCCTGGATAGCCCGTGGGGTGACGAGGCCGCGTACACCGTCGCCGACGCCATCGAAGCCGCGCGCATTGTTGCCCGCGCTGCCAACGTCGAGCTGGAGATCCGCAACGCTGAGGTGTTGCCGTGGCACCCGGGCCGCTGCGCTGAGCTGCTTGTCGACGGCGAGGTCGTCGGCCACGCCGGTGAGCTGCACCCGAAGGTGTGCAAGGACGCTGGTCTGCCGGAGCGCACCTGCGCGATGGAGATTAATCTCGATGCACTGCCAGTGACGGAGCACCTGCCGGCGCCGGTACTCAGCCCGTTCCCGGCTGTCCACCAGGACGTCGCGCTTGTTGTCAGCGATGAGGTCTCCGCCGCAGAGGTGGAGAAGACTCTGGTGGAGGGTGCTGGTGAGCTCCTCGAATCCATTCGTATCTTCGATGTTTACCGTTCCGAGCAGATGGGCGAAGGCGTTCGTTCACTGGCGTACTCCCTGCGTTTCCGCGCACCGGACCGTACGCTGAAGGAAGAGGAAGCTTCCGCGGCTCGCGAGGCGGCCATTGAGCTGGCCACTACCCGTCACGGCGCTCAGCTGCGTGGCTAAAAGGGGAGACCACAGGGAGAGATACCCATGATTGGCATCTTGCGGCACCGCGGCAACAGGCTGAATAGCGCAGAGGCACGAGAGCAGCGCGTTGGAGTGCGCGCGGTGAGCAGCGCGAAGCCTGCGGCGACTGTGGCTGCAGCTGCTGTCACGGCAGGTCTGTTGCTCACCGGCGCGCCGAGTGCGGCTGCGCTGGTTGGCGGGGAGGCTGCTGCGCCTAGTGTGGCGGCGGACTCCGTGGTGTCAATCATGGTCCAGACCAGTCCCCATACCGGAAACTTTTGCACGGGAACTGCAATCGCCCCGCAGTGGGTAATGACCGCCGCCCACTGCGTGCGTGATGTCCCGCAGCAGGCTGGGGAAGTAGAGGTCGGTTTCGGTCAGGATTCCCACCGTGTTCCTATCGATAGCTGGGAAATTGCGCCCACCGGTGACGTAGCGCTTGTTCACCTTGCGGGCGACGCAGCTCTTCCGGGGTATCCCGCAATGGAACGTCGTCAAGCGTTTTCGGAGCAAGAAACGGCAGGCACGGTCTATGGGCGATCGCTGCTCGGCGATGTTGCGGATGGCTCGCTGCCGTCGGCGACCGTCACCGCTTCGATGTGCCCGGTGAAGTATCAACAATGCGTGCGGGAAGACTCCGTGTTGGCGCGCATGGAGCGCCCCGCGGCGTTGCAGGTAGGCGATTCGGGCGGACCGCTTTTTATCGACGGCCAGCTAGCGGCGGTGTTCTCGGGCGCGGTGGCTTTTGATGGCAGCGTGGCACCGGAGGAATCGGGTTACTATCTCTACACCACGACGTCATCGGTGGCGCAGTGGGCAGATGGCGTGATGAGCCAGGAGCCAAGCGTCGTAGTTGAATAGTCCGGCGTTGAGTAATCCGGCGCGCTGATTGAATGGCCGGCTCGGCGAACCAGATGTATGTACCGACGACGGCGTTATATTCATAATTCACTCACGTCACATCGATAGAATTCCAGCACTTTGGCAACGAATTCTATGAATATCTTGCAACGCAGTGAATAAAAGTGTTGAATGTTTGGCATGAGTATTTCCGTTGCCATTGCTGGTGCGACCGGTTACGCAGGAGGAGAGATCCTCCGCCTCCTGTTGTCGCACCCGGCGTATCTTTCCGGCGAACTGACCATCGGCGCACTAACGGGAGCATCCAACGCGGGTGCCCGTGTGGGCGACATTATGCCTCATGTGGCACCTTTGGCTGATCGTCGTATTGAGCCGACTAATGGTGACACACTTGCCGGGCATGACGTGGTGTTCCTCGGCCTGCCCCACGGTCATTCGGCTGCGATTGCAGAGCAGTTGGGCGATGACACGGTGATTATTGACTGCGGCGCGGATTTCCGCCTGCAGGATGCCGATGAGTGGGAGCACTACTACGGCTCGGAGCACGCCGGTACCTGGACTTACGGTATTCCGGAGCTGCCGGGCAACAGGGAAGTAGTGGCTGCTTCCAAGCGTATTGCTGTGCCGGGTTGTTTCCCCACTGGCGGTACCATTACGGCACTGCCGGCAGTTGCAAAGGGTCTGGTCAAGCCGGATCTGTCCGTTGTTTCCGTCACCGGTACCTCCGGTGCGGGCAAGAAGGCAGCTGTGCCCCTGCTCGGGTCCGAGGTTATGGGCAATCTCCGCGCCTACAACACTGCGGGCAAGCACCGCCACACCGCAGAGTTCCTACAAAACCTCAAGCCGTACGCAGAGGCTCTCACCGTCAGCTTCACGCCGGTGCTCGCTCCGACGTCGCGCGGCATTCTCACCACCATCACCGCTCCGCTTGTCGACGGGGTGACGGAGGCAACCGCACGGGAGGCCTACCTCGAGTTCTACAAGGGTGAGCCGTTTGTGCAGGTGTTGGCCGAAGGGCTGCAGCCGCAGACGCAGTCGGTAATTGGCTCTAACTTGGTTCAGATTCAGGTTGAGGTAGATGAACGCGCCAAGCGTCTGGTGCTGACCTCGGCGATTGACAATCTGACAAAGGGCACCGGTGGTGCCGCAGTTCAGTGCATGAATTTGGTTACTGGACAGAATGAAACTGCAGGACTTCCATTGGTAGGAGTTGCCCCATGATGAAGGAAGAAAAAGAAGGTCTCGTCAACGTCGCTGGTGACGAAGGCGGCGTATGTGCACCTCAGGGGTTCGTGGCCAGTGGTGTCATTGCAGGCATCAAGGTCAGCGGAAACCCGGACATGGCGCTCATCGTAAACCAGGGGCCGGAGAAGACTGCTGCGGCTGTCTTTACTACCAACCGTGTCCAGGCTGCGCCGGTGACGGTATCCAAGAAGCACATCGCTGACGGCAAGCTGTCCGCTGTGGTGCTGAACTCGGGCAATGCCAACGCCTGCAATGGTCAGCCGGGTATTTCCGACGCCCTCGAAGTCTGTCAGAAGGTCGCAGATGAGCTCGGCGTCGATGTTACCGAGATTGGTACCTGCTCCACCGGCTTGATTGGTGACCGGCTGCCGATGGACATTGTTCTGGCAGGTGTGCCGAAGCTTTGTGAGAATCTGGGCAGCGATGCCGCCGCAGGTACGGCTGCAGCAGAAGCCATCTTGACCACTGACTTGGTGGCAAAGCAGGCCGTTGCGCATGGTGACGGATTCACTGTCGGCGCTATGGGCAAGGGTGTTGGCATGATTAGCCCGTCGATGGCCACGATGCTCGGTGTGATTACGACGGATGCGTCGGTAAGCGCAGAAATGGCGCACGAGGCTATTGCCAAGGCGAGCGAGGTTACGTTTAACCGCCTAGATATTGATGGCTCCACATCCACCAATGACACCGTCATCATTTTGGCCAACGGTGCCTCTGGTGTGAAGCCCTCGCAGGAGGAGCTCGACCAGGCAGTGCTCAGTGTGTGTGATTCCATCGCGCGCCAGATGCAGTCGGACGCCGAAGGCGTGACCAAGCGTGTGTCCGTGACCGTGCGTGGCACCGGTGGTGCTGAAGATGCTCTGGTAGCTGCTCGAATCATCGGCCGCGACAACCTCTTCAAGTGTGCGATGTTCGGTTCGGACCCGAACTGGGGTCGTGTGCTGGCGGCTGTCGGCACTGCACCGGTGGATATGGATCCGGAGCACATCACTGTTTCCTTCAACGGTCATGTAGTCTGTCGCGATACCGGTGGCACGCCTGATGCTCGTGAAGTGGATCTCTCCGGCAAGGACATTGCCGTGGAGGTTGACCTCGGTACTGGTAATCCGGAAGAGGCCACGATTCGTACGACTGACCTTTCCCACGACTACGTTCACATCAACTCGGCATATTCGTCGTAAAGGTTTTGAGGAGACTCTGCAATGGTTCACCAGTTGACCGAAGGGCTGTCCTTCGAACAGCGGGCACATGTGCTGGCGGAAGCACTGCCGTGGCTGCAGCACCACCGCGACAAGATTGTGGTGGTCAAGTACGGCGGTAACGCGATGACCGACCTGAAACTGAAGAAGGCCTTCGCGCAGGACATGGTTTTTCTGCGCACCGTGGGGGTGAAGCCGGTGGTTGTCCACGGTGGCGGCCCTCAGATTTCGTCGATGCTCAAGCGCCTGGGGCTGGAGGGAGAGTTCCGAGGCGGTTTCCGCGTCACGACTCCGGAGGTCATGGAAATTGTCCGCATGGTGCTCTTCGGGCAGGTCGGCCGCGAACTGGTGAACCTCATCAACGCCTACGGCCCCTATGCAGTGGGTACCTCTGGTGAGGACGGTGGCCTGTTCACCGGTACTCGACGCACGGTAAATGTCGGTGGCAAGGAGACAGATATCGGGCTGGTTGGCAATATCACCGAGGTGCACTCGGAAACGCTGTTAGACCTGATTGATGCCGGACGTATTCCGGTGGTCTCTACGATTGCGCCGTCCGCTGATGGCAAAGAGGTCTACAACATCAACGCCGACACGGCAGCAGGTGCACTGGCATCGGCAATTAACGCGAACCGTTTGGTGATTCTGACTAATGTCGAGGGTCTCTACACGGATTGGCCGAACCGCGATTCGCTGGTGTCGAGGATTTCCACTTCGCATCTGCGAGAAATCCTTCCGACGCTGGATTCCGGAATGATTCCGAAGATGGAGTCCTGCCTGAACGCAGTAGATCGGGGAGTGCCTGCAGCCCACGTTATCGACGGCCGCCAGCCACACTCGGTGCTGCTGGAGCTGATGACTTCCGGCGGTATCGGCACAATGGTAGAGCCCGGATAAGGCAGAAAAGACTGACAAGAATTTAGCTACACACGTTAGGCAGGTTGAAAGACGACATGAGCGACTTCAAGCAGCAGTGGCAACACACGATGATGAACAATTACGGCACGCCGCGCATTGAGCTTGTGCAGGGTAAGGGCGCTATTGTCACGGATTCCGAGGGCAAGGAATACCTGGATCTGCTCGCCGGTATTGCAGTCAACGCGTTGGGTCACGCACATCCGGCCATCGTGGAAGCTGTGTCCAAGCAGATTTCCACGATGGGGCACGTGTCCAACATCTTCGCCTCTGAGCCACCGTTGGCACTGGGCGAGAAGCTCATTGAGCTCACTGGCTGGGACACTGATGACACCCGGATTATGTTCTGCAATTCCGGCACCGAGGCCAATGAGGCGGCGTTCAAGCTGGCACGTTTGACGGGACGCAACCGCATTATCGCGACCCACCACGGGTTCCATGGCCGCACCATGGGCGCACTTGCCATGACCGGTCAGCCGGACAAGCGCACCCCGTTCGAACCGATGCCGGGTGGAGTCGAGTTCGTGCCGTACGGTGACATTGACTTCCTCACCAAGACCATCGAATCCGATCCGTTGGGTGTCGCTGCGGTGATTCTGGAACCAATTCAGGGTGAGACCGGTGTGGTCGCACCGCCAGAGGGATACCTCGCTGCCGTCCGCGAACTGACCAAGCGCTTCGACGTTCTCATGATTGTCGACGAAGTACAGACCGGCATCGGCCGTACCGGCCAGTGGTTTGCCCACCAGCACGATGGCATCGTGCCGGATGTCATGACGTTGGCCAAGGGCCTCGGCGGCGGCCTGCCGCTCGGTGCTGTCATCGCCAACGGCCGCGCAGCGGAACTGTTTACTCCTGGTGCGCACGGTACCACCTTTGGTGGCAATCCGGTCTGTGCCGCTGCCGGCCTGGCCGTCATCGAGACGCTGGAAGAAGAAAAGCTGCTCAATCGAGTCACCGAGAAGGGCAAGGTCCTGGCTCGCAAGCTCGCGTCGTTAAGCCATGTCGATCACGTGCGTGGTCGCGGCTTCATGCTTGGACTGGTGCTGCGCGAGAACCTGGCGAAGGAAGCGGTTAACGCCGGTTATGAACGTGGTGTCATTCTGAACGCTCCGCAGGCGAATGTGCTGCGTATTGTGCCGCCGTTGAACCTCAGCGATGAGGAAGTCAACCGCGCCGTCGAGTTGATTGATGCCTGCCTGAACGACGCCGTTGAGGCTGTCGCCAACAATGGAAGGAATTAGGAACTGATGCTCCGTCATTTTCTCGCCGATGATGACCTGACTCCACAGGAGCAGGCTGAGGTGCTGCAGTTGGCTGCAGAGCTGAAGGCAGCGCCGTACTCCCGCCGGCCGTTTGAGGGGCCGCAGTCGGTTGCGGTGCTGTTCGACAAGACCTCGACTCGTACCCGTTTCTCCTTCGACGCTGGCATTGCGGCTCTGGGCGGCAACGCGATTGTGGTTGAAACCGGAAACTCGCAGATGGGCAAGGGTGAGACCTACCAGGACACCGCTGCTGTGCTCAGCCGTTTTGTCTCGGCAATCGTCTGGCGTACCTACGCACAGTCAGGGCTGGAGGCCATGTCTGAGACCGCGACGGTGCCGATTGTCAACGCGCTTTCCGACGAGTTCCACCCGTGCCAGATTCTCGCTGACCTGCAGACCATCATCGAGCACAAATGCCCGGAAGAAGGCCAGGCGGGACTGCGTGGCAAGAAGGCTGTCTACTTTGGCGATGGTGCCAACAACATGGCCAACTCCTACCTAGTAGGCTTCGCCACCGCAGGGCTGGACGTCACCATCTGTGCACCGGAGAACTTCCAGCCGGAGCAGGTCTACGTCGACCGCGCCAAGAAGGTCGCGGAGCAGACCGGTGCGGCCGTGGCCGTAACCGCAGACGTCGATGAGGCCATTGCCGGTGCCGACGTTGTCATCACCGATACCTGGGTCAGCATGGGGCAGGAGAACGACGGCCTGGATCGTCGCACTCCGTTTCTGCCGTACCAGGTCAACGCTGAGCTGATGGCGAAGGCAAATGAGGATGCCATCTTCCTGCACTGCCTGCCGGCATACCGCGGCAACGAAGTTACCGCCGAGGTCATCGATGGCCCGCAGTCGGTAGTCTTCGACGAGGCGGAAAACCGCATGCACGCTCAGAAGGCGTTGCTGACCTGGCTGGTGGAGAGGCAGTAAGGTCATGACCGCAGCACAACCAGGTTCTCGCACAGCTAGGCAGACGCGCATCGCTGACCTGCTGGCGCAGCATCACGTGTCCAGTCAGGTTCAGCTCGTCGAGCTGCTTGCCGACGAAGGCATTGAGATTGCGCAGGCGACGTTGTCCAGAGACCTCGATGAGCTGGGAGCCCGAAAGATTCGCGATGGAGCCAACGGTTCGCGGTATTCCATCGTCGAAGATGCACTCGCTGTCTCCAGCGGGGCAGTGGCCAGGATGCGGCGCGTTTTAGACGAGCTGCTGGTCTCCATTGATCATTCGGGCACCATCGCGGTTGTGCGTACACCACCGGGAGCCGCACAGTATCTAGCCAGTGTGATTGACCGTGCGGGACTCAAAGAAATCGTTGGCACAATTGCGGGAGATGACACCGTAATGTGCCTGGCTAGAGAACCACTTTCCGGCGCTGACCTAGCCCAGCGTCTAGCCGCCGGAACGAACCAGTAAACTATTCCACGAAATGCTTTAAAGCACCGATTAAAGGAGCGCTTACCCTATGACCAACCGGGTTATTCTTGCTTACTCTGGTGGCCTCGACACCACCGTTGCTATTCCGTACCTCAAGGAAATGACCGACGGCGAGGTCGTCGCAGTTTCCATCGATGTCGGACAGGGCGGCGAGGACATGGAGTCCGTGCGTCAGCGCGCTCTGGACGCCGGCGCTGTCGAAGCTGTCGTTGTCGACGCTAAGGACGAGTTCGCCGAGGAGTACTGCCTGCCGACCATTAAGGCCAATGGTCTCTACATGAAGCAGTACCCGCTGGTTTCTGCACTGTCTCGCCCGCTGATTGTTAAGCACATGGCGAAGGCCGCAGAGGAGTTCGGTGGCACTCACGTCGCACACGGCTGCACCGGTAAGGGCAATGACCAGGTCCGTTTCGAGGTTGGTTTCGCCAACACCGCCCCGGATCTGAAGATTATTGCACCGGCTCGTGACTTCGCTTGGACCCGCGACAAGGCTATTGCCTTCGCTGAGGAGAAGGGTCTGCCAATTGAGCAGTCCAAGTCCTCTCCGTTCTCCATTGACCAGAACCTCTTCGGTCGCGCCATTGAGACCGGCTACCTGGAGGACCTGTGGAACGCACCAACCAAGGATGTCTACGCGTACACCGAGGATCCGACCCTGAACTTCAGCTCCCCGGACGAGGTCATCATCTCCTTCGAGGACGGTAAGCCGACTGCCATCGACGGCAAGAAGGTTTCCGTGCTTGAGGCCATCGAAGAGATGAACCGCCGCGCTGGTGCTCAGGGCATCGGTCGTCTGGACATGGTTGAAGACCGCCTGGTCGGCATTAAGTCCCGCGAGATTTACGAGGCTCCGGGCGCAATTGCCATCATGACCGCACACGCAGCGCTCGAGGACGTCACCGTTGAGCGTGAGCTGGCTCGTTACAAGCGTCAGGTCGAGGGCGAGTGGGCCAACCTGGTCTACGACGGCCTGTGGTTCTCGCCGCTGAAGCGCGCGCTGGATGCCTTCATCGAGGAGTCCCAGAAGGGCGTTTCCGGTGACATCCGCATGGTCATGCACGCAGGTCACTGCAACGTCAACGGTCGTCGTTCGAACACCTCGCTGTACGACTTCAACCTGGCTACCTACGACGAGGGCGACACCTTCGACCAGACCCTGGCTCGCGGTTTTGTCGAGCTGCACGGCCTGTCCTCGAAGATGGCCGCAAAGCGCGACTTCAAACTGTAAAGCTTCTCCAGAGCGACTAGAGCGAAAGGCCTATTGGAAAAGACAATGGTCGAAAAGCACGGTACCAACGAAGGCTCCCTGTGGGGCGGCCGCTTTGCCGGTGGCCCGTCCGAGGCGATGGCCGCATTGAGCAAGTCCACCCATTTTGACTGGGTGCTCGCGCCTTACGACGTTCTTGCGTCCAAGGCCCACGCCCGAGTGCTGCATGCCCGTGGGCTGCTCAGCGATGCCGACTTTGACACCATGATCGAAGGCCTTGATCAGCTCGGTCGCGACGTTGCCTCCGGCGAATTTGGTCCAGAGCCGACAGATGAGGACGTCCACGGTGCCATGGAGCGCGGTCTGATTGATCGCGTCGGCCCGGAGGTCGGCGGTCGCCTGCGCGCTGGTCGTTCCCGCAATGACCAGGTGGCAACTCTGTTCCGCATGTGGCTGCGCGATGCCGTGCGCGGCGTTGCACTGGATGTCACTGACCTGGTTGCCGCCCTGGTGGCTCAGTCCAAGGCACATCCGGATGCCATCATGCCGGGCAAGACCCACTCCCAGGCAGCGCAGCCGGTATTGCTGGCCCACCAGTTGCTGGCTCACGCGCATCCGCTGCTGCGCGATCTGGACCGCATCCGCGATCTCGACCGTCGACTGGCTGTGTCCCCGTACGGTTCCGGTGCGCTCGCGGGATCTTCGCTGCACCTGGATCCGGAGGCCATCGCGGAGGAGCTCGGCTTCGACTCTGCCACGGACAACTCCATTGACGGCACTTCTTCGCGTGACTTCGCCTCTGAGGCGGCTTTTGTCTTCGCCCAGATTGCTGTGGACATGTCTCGCCTGGCAGAGGAAATCATCTACTGGGCCACCCCGGAGTACGGCTACGTCACTCTGGCTGATGCCTGGTCGACTGGATCCTCCATCATGCCGCAGAAGAAGAACCCGGACGTGGCAGAGCTGACCCGCGGTAAGACCGGTCGCCTGATCGGTAACCTCGCTGGTCTTATGGCCACGCTGAAAGCGCAGCCGCTGGCCTACAACCGTGACCTCCAGGAGGACAAGGAGCCTTTGGTGGACTCGGTTGAGCAGCTAACCTTGCTGCTGCCGGCCCTGACCGGCCTGGTGGCAACGCTGACCTTCCACGAAGACCGTCTGCGCGAGCTCGCTCCGGCGGGCTACACCCTGGCCACGGACTTGGCTGAGTGGCTGGTCCGCGAGGGCGTACCGTTCCGCGACGCTCACGAGGCATCCGGCCAGTGTGTCCGCATCGCAGAGTCCAAGGGCGGTATCGGTCTGGACGAGCTTTCCGACGAGGACCTCGCCGGTATCCACCCGGCACTGACTCCGAAGGTCCGTGAAGTGCTGACTATTGACGGTGCTGTCGCTTCCCGCGATACTCGCGGCGGCACCGCGGGTGTCCGTGTTGCAGAGCAGCTCGCTCGCGTCGACGAGAAGAACACTGAGCTAAAGCAGTGGGCTGAAAAGCCGGTTCGCGGCTAAAACTGGCAAAGCTGGCAACCTGCTAGCTCAGCTAACGCGGCTAATTAATCGGTGTGCGGTCAATCGACCGCACGCCGATTTTTTACAGCCCGGGGAGAAAGTAGAAAAACCAGCAACCCGACAACTGATGACCCGACAACTGGCAACCTCGGTAACTGGCAACCCGAAAAATTACGGGCTCCACGTGCGAATACGGGCTGCAAATGTGAAACTGTGTAAGTTTATGACACTTTCAGGCTATTTTTCGGGCCATTTTTGTCATAAACGTAGTCAGTAACTCGGATTGACCCGCCGCCGCCAGTCATAAACGTAGTCAGTAACTCGGCTCGCCCCGCCGCCGCCAGTAAACCCGTAATACCAGGGTGCCCCCCCCGAAGTGACGCAGATTACTGATTATTTCTATATCTGTTGCCAGGTATGGCCGGGTCTCTTACCATAATTTCATGGCGGAAAGTACGCGGTCGAGCGGTGGAAATCGCAGCTCACGAGATAAAAATAAAAATCAGAGTGGTAGCAAGAAAGGGTGCATGGGCCCGGGGGCAATTCTTGCAGTCATTTTGATTGTCATCGCGGCTGTTGCAGTCTATGTCGGTCGCGGCGGTAGTATTCCAGGTTTTTCTGGTGGCAGCTCCGGAGGAAACCGTGATTTCTTCGGTGGTGAAAAGACCGTCGTCAAGGCGATTGTTGGTTCTGAGAAGAAGCCCTTCTTCGAAGACGAAGAGGTCCAGAAGGCTCTTGCCTCTCACGGCTATACGGTGGAAGTAAAGACGGCGGGTTCGCGTCGGATGGCCACGGATGTGGATCTGGATTCCTTCGACTTGGCGTTTCCGTCGTCAGCACCGGCAGCGGAGAAAATTGCCGAGAAAATGAGCGGCGCTGAGCGGTACGACGTCTTCTACACACCGATGGCGATCGCTACTTTCGACAACATCTTGCAGGCATTGGCGCGGGAAAATGTTGCTCGCCAACAGGGCACTACGTGGCAGGTAGATATGGCAGCGCTGGCCACGATGCAGCACGACAATGTCCGCTGGCGTGACTTCGCGGAGAGCGATTATCCGTCGCCGCGCACGGTGCAGATGTCCACAACGGACATTCGTTCGTCGAACTCGGCCGCAATGTACTTGTCGCTCATGTCTTGGATTACCAATGAAGGCCGGATTGTGTCTGACAATGGGCAGGTCAATGCGGTCTTGCCGGAGCTCACCCCTCTGTTCACCGGCCAGGGGTACACGGAATCCTCGTCGGCTGGTCCATTTTCGGACTACCTCTCGCAGGGTGTCGGTTCGAAGCCAATGGTGATGGTTTACGAGTCGCAGTTCCTGGGGGAGAACAGTGCCCCGAACAGCCGGTTGAAGTCGGAAATGCGCCTGGCGTATCCATCGCCGACGATTCTGAGTACTCACGTGGCGCTGGGTTTTAACGACAATGGAGCTGCGGTCGCACGGCTCCTCGCCGAAGACCCTGAGCTTCAGAAGCTGGCGGCCAAGCACGGTTACCGCTCCAGCCAGCCTGAGGCGATGGAGGAATTCCAGACGCAGTTGAAGACGGGCCAGGAGGTCTCCACCGATTTTGTGGACTCCATTGATCCGCCGAGTTTCGACATCCTCGAGCAGCTTATTGAGGGTGTGTCCCGTGGATACCAGAGCCCACCGAGGCCGGAAACAGAAGAGGGGTAAAGCCGAATGAACATGGATAAGGCACTAACTGCCCTCCGCAAAATGCTTCTTGGCCTCGTCGGTGTGCTCGGCATCTTCGCTGTCGCGGCCTGCTCCGACGGTGGCCTGAACCTGCCGCTGGGCTCAGACGATGACAAGACGAACAAGATCAACGTCGATTCTGATCTCAAGGGCTCGACTATGCGCATCGCCGGGGCCACGGAGCTTGCAGAGCTCCAGCCACTGATGCAAAAGGCCTCCGACGACCTCGGTTTTACTATTAACCTTGAGCTTCTCGACGGCACCGTGAAGAACAGCCACGCGCTTGTCGCAGGCGAATTCGACAACGACTTTGATGCCACTTGGTTTGCTACCAACCGGTACGTTGATCTGCTCGGTGGGGCTGACAAGCTGGGCGAAGCCAAGAAAGTCGCCACCTCACCCGTAGCGTTCGGTATCCATTCGGCGAAGGCTCGGGAGCTCGGTTGGGATACCAAGCAGCCGACGTGGGCTGAGATCGCGGAGGCTGCGTCGTCAGGCAAATTGGCCTACGGCATGACCAACCCCGCGGAATCGAACTCGGGCTTTTCCGGTGTGGTGTCGGTTGCGACCGCGTTCGCCGACACCGGATCGGCGCTGACTACGGGGGATATCAACCGCACCACGCCTGAACTGCAGAAGTTCTTCGAGGGGCAGAAGATGACCTCGGGTTCGTCGGGGTGGCTGCGCGACAAGTTCCTGGATGAGCCGGACTCCGTCGACGCGCTCATCAACTATGAAGCTGTGTTGCAGCAGATGAATAAAGAGGGCGCTGACCTGGAAGTTGTTGTTCCGAGCGACGGTGTCATCAGTGCGGATTACCCGCTGACGCCACTAGCTCAGCCGGCTAACGACCTTGCCGCGCGGCAGACGGAGGCACTCGGGCAGTGGCTGGAAGCGAACTCGCAGGTTCTCGCCGACCACTTCCTTCGCCCGGTCTCCGATGACGCCAACCTGCCGGAAAGCATGACCAACAGCGTCATTATCGAGCTGCCGTTCCCGGGTGATCGCGCAGTCACGGATCGTCTCATCGAGGCGTACGACAATGACCTGCGCGTGCCCGGAGAGTCGGTCTTTGTTCTCGACACTTCCGGTTCAATGTTCGGGGAGCGCATCGCTGATCTACAGGCGACAATGCGCGCAATCGTCGACGGCAGTGCACGCACCGAAACGGGAAGCGTGGGATTGCGAAACCGTGAGATCGCGACGATCCTGCCGTTCAGTACGAGCGTCGGCGAGCCCACGACCACGACAATTGACGGCCCGGAATCGCGCGCGCAGCTCACCGCCGCCGTCGATGGTCTGTACGCAGAGGGCGAGACGGCGCTTTACGACGCACTGATTCAGGCCTTCGACCTTCTCGGCAGCTCGGATAAGAACTCCATCCCGTCTATCGTGGTGTTGACCGATGGTCAGGTGACGTCGGGCAAGAGCTTTGCGGAATTCCGTGATTTCTACCAGTCCAAGGGCGGGAATCTGCCACCGGTATTCGTCATCCGTTATGGCGAAGCAGACCCGAGAGAAATGCAGGAACTTGCGAACCTGACTGGTGGTAAGGTCTTTGAATCCCGTGAGACCGAGCTTGCTGATGTGTTCAAGGAGATTCGTGGCTACCAGTAAATCCTCCGGCACTTCCTCCGGCACTTCCTCCGGCACTTCCTCTGGCGGTGGCTTTCTTAACAGCCCCGCCAACATTGTCGGGCTCGTCCTTGCCATCGCCGTCGTGCTGCTGCACCTGATCGTGGGGCTTGGTTTCCTGTGGCCGGTTGTTGCGATTGCCGCGTGGGGCGCGTCGGTTGCTTTGTTGCCGAGGCAGAGCAAGGGAGCTCAGAAGTCCGTTAGCTCGGCGCCGAAGCCTGCGGTTGCTCAGCGCCGTCCGCTCAATCCGGTTGAGCTGCGCAGGAGCCTCCACCGGACATTGGGAACACTCTTTGAGCAGGAGCCCGGCGAAGAGCTGGGAGAAGCCGCATATGAGCTTGGCGTGACGCTCGAGTCTGTGCTTAGCGAGTGGAAGTATCTCAAAGATTATCCCGAGCAGAAAGTGGTCATCGACGGCATCATCGAGGAGTACTTGCCACAGACGGTCAACTCTTACCTCGCAGTCCCGGAGCGCCTGCGTCATAAGGCCGAGGATCCGGCTCGGGAGTCCATCGAGCTGCTGCATTCCGCAGTGCGGAAGATTCAGGATGCCATCGGTCAGGACAACCTGATTGCCTTGGAAGGTCAGCGTGACACCCTGGCAATTCAGTTCGGTAAGGTAGTGGACTATGAGCCTTGATCCGAAACTCCTTGATATCCTCGCTTGCCCGCGTGACAAGGGGCCGCTTGAATACCTCGAAGACGAGCAGGTGCTGGTCAATCCTCGCCTGAAGATCGCCTACCGCATCGACGAAGGCATTCCGGTCATGCTTTCCGACGAAGCTATCGCCTGGGACAAGTAATTGCCTTTCTCGCTTCCCGACGGCTACAGCGTCCTCGACCGCACTATGCTGTCGGGAGCTCCCATCGATGCTGCGCAGACGCTGCTCGGCTGCGTAATTGTCATCCCCGCCGAGCATGTTATCGCCACCATCACGGAGGTCGAGGCCTATGGTGGCCCAGTTGACCAGCGCTATCCTGACCCGGCCGCGCACTGCTTCATGGGGCCAACCGCACGCAATCGCGCCATGTTTGGCCCGGCGGGGCATTGGTATATCTACCGCTCCTATGGCATCCACTTTTGCGCCAACATCACCAGCGCTACGGACGGCACGGGCGGGGGAGTATTAGTCCGCTCCGTACGCATTGAGCAGGGCCTGGATGCGGTGCGCCGTCGCCGCGGTGAAAAACCTGCGGTTGCGGGTCTCGGACGTGGTCCGGGCAATGTTGGTCAGGCGCTTGGCCTTGACTTAAATGACTATGGGGCAGATGCGCTGGATCCGTCGTCACGCGTGTTCGTGGCGCAGCCAGAGAGCATCAACCCGGATAAAGACATCCACGCGGGCCCGCGTGTGGGCGTTCGGCGAGCGGCGAATCGGCCTTGGCGGCTGTGGCTTCCGGACGATTCCGTCTCAGCCTATCGGCGCCACAAGAAGGCCGTTGAGGAGTTCTAGGTCACCCTCGCGGTGAACGTCGGCAAGCGAGACGTTACGATAGGGGACGTGACTGAACAGAACATTATCGACGAACTACAGTGGCGTGGCCTGATTAATCAGTCCACCGATGTTGACGCGCTGCGTGAGGCGTGCGAAAACCCCATTACTCTGTATTGCGGTTTTGACCCAACGGGCGATTCGCTGCACGCGGGCCACCTGGTTCCGATGATTATGTTGCGTCGTTTCCAGCTGGCCGGTCACCACCCAATTGCGCTGGCCGGTGGCGCCACGGGCTTCATTGGCGATCCGCGTGATGTCGGTGAGCGTTCGATGCTCAGCCAGGAAGCCATCGAGCACAACCTGGAGGCCATCAAGGGCCAGCTGCGTCGTTTCATTGACTTTGAGGGCGATGCCCCGGCGACGATGGTCAATAATGCTGACTGGACTATGAACATGTCCGTCATTGACTTCCTTCGCGATGTCGGCAAGAACTTCTCCCTCAACACCATGCTCGACCGCGACACCGTGAAGCGTCGCCTCGAGTCTGACGGTATCTCCTACACCGAGTTTTCCTACATGCTGCTGCAGTCCAACGACTACGTGCAGCTGCGCCGCAACTACGATTGCGTGCTGCAGATTGGCGGCGGTGATCAGTGGGGCAACATCGTCTCTGGTGTCGATTTGAACAGGCGTATCGACGGCGCCAAGGTGCACGGCCTGACCGTGCCGCTGGTGACCGATGCGCAGGGTCAGAAGTTCGGTAAGTCTACCGGTGGCGGCAAACTGTGGCTGGATGCTGAAAAGACCTCGCCGTACTCCTGGTACCAGTACTTCCTCAACGCTGGTGACTCGGTTGTTATTGACTACCTGCGTTGGTTCACCTTCCTGTCTCAGGAAGAGATTGCTGAGTACGAGGTCGCTGTTGCGGAGCGTCCGTTCAAGCGTGAGGCGCAGCGTCGTCTGGCTCAGGAGATGACCAACCTGGTTCACGGCGAAGAGGCCACCAAGGCAGTTGAGCTGGCAGCGCAGGCCCTGTTTGGGCGTGCTGAGCTGACCGAGCTGGACGAGGCCACCCTGGCAGGTGCCGTCTCGGAGACTGAGGTTGCGGAGATTGCTGAGGGCGAGCCGCGTACTGTTGTCGACCTTCTCGTCGCCGCGGGTCTTGCCAAGTCGAAGGGCGAGGCACGCCGCACCATTAAGGAAGGTGGCGCGTACGCCAATAACCAGCGCATCGAGGACGAAGCGTGGGAGCCAGCTGCCGAGGACCTGCTGCACGGCAAGTGGATCGTGCTGCGCCGCGGTAAGAAGAACTTCGCTGGTGTGAAGTTCGTGTAGGTGCTGGTTGGTCTTTGTGTAGGCGCGCTGCTAATCTCTCGATTAATTGGTGTTTATGCAGCTTGATTCCTTTTAGGTAGCTGGGCTAGGGCTCCGGGCAGGCTAGGGGATTGATGATTTCAGAATCATCTGCTCCTGGTCAGCTTGGAGCCTTAGTTGTTTTAAAGGGAGCGTAGAAGCCGAAGCAAAGGTGGTAGCGATGAGCGAAAGCTCCCGGCTTTCGTCACGGTGTGGGGACTGTCGGTCCTAATGAATCGTTCTACTCCACAGGCAAAACGCTAGTTCATATCCATCTACCTGGGGTTTTGTGTCTTTGGGTGGGGTGTGTGTAATGTATCTGGAGGTCAGCGCGGCTAGGCAGTTTATGTGTTTGGTTGGCTGATGTGG
>NZ_KV787381.1:0-14867 GCF_001807075.1 Corynebacterium sp. HMSC14B06
CCCTCACCTCAAGCCGATTGCACAGCAAGCCCAATCGGCTCCTCACCGTGCCCGAAAACAACATCCACAAGGAAAAGCAGAAACCCTTCACACCCCCCCCCAACAAACTCACCCACGGAATTGACAAACTATATAGGAACACCTCCCTGGGCGATGGTGCAGGCGCGGAGAGCGCCGCTGTTGCCGATGCCGCGCCCAACACCGCGACGGTAGTAGAGTACCCGCTGCCGGTGCAGGAGTTTGCGGTGACCCGCTACGATTTGCCCGCCGGCACCACGGTTTCCACGCAGCTTCCCGGACCGGCCATCGCCCTGGCTACTTCTGGTGTGGTCACGGTAAACGACCTGGAGCTAGCCCCGGGCGAGGCCGCCTGGTTGCCGGTAACCGGCGGCGACACTACCCGCCTTAGCGCGGCCGCGGGTAAAGATTCGCAGCTCTTTATCGCGGCGGCGCGCCCTGCGCGGCAAGTAGCGCTACCGCGCCGCTGGGGACGCCGCCGCGCGACAAGTAGCACTGTCGCGCTAACCGGCGCTATTTACGACATGGTGGGGCGGCGGAACGCAGCTGCGGCGGCTAGCAGCACTACGGTGAGTGCTACCATCCAGGCCACGAAAGCCCAGACTGCGGTGCCGGGCTGGCCGGTGGCAAGGATTTCGGCGCTTGGCGTGCCGTCGATGGCGGCGCCGGCGCGGGCGGCGAAGGTAAGCGGATTCCACCGGGCGATGGGTTGAACCACACCAGCGAATTGCTCCACGGGCACGAGGCCGCCGTTAAGTGCCATGGCCGCCATGATGATGGGGGCCGGGCCAATGGCGGCCTCCGGGGTGGCGCACATCGCGCCCACCATGGCCGATAGCGAGGCGGCCACCACCGCGCCGAAGATGATGACTAACAGCACCCAGCCAAACCCGGCCAGCGTGTGAATACGCAGGCCAGAAGCCACGGAAGCCAGCAGCACCGCGCAGCCGGAGATAAGGCTGCGTAAGGAATCGAAACACCAGCGGCCGAAGATCTCCGGGCTGGTGCCGTAGCGCGTGGTCGCGATGCGGGTGGTGATACCGCGTTGGCGTTCCTTAATTATCTGCGCGGCGGCGGAGGTGCCATTCATCAGTTCGCTGGAAAGGATGAGCGCGATGGTAAGCGGTAACGCGTCGAGCGTGGCAGAGCCTTGCGAGGCCGCCATGAGGTCGCCAAACAGCCACCGCATGACCAGGAACATCAAAACGGGACCAGCCACGGTATTGGTAATTACCGCGCTATCGCGGCGGGCGGCGCGCAGGTGCCTTCCAAAATGCGTGGCGACAGTGGACAGCCAGGTGGTGTCGTGCGACACGGTGGCGGTGGTGTGGTTAGTCATGTTTCCTCCCCTGGAAAGCGGTGATAAAGCCCCATACGCCAACGACGGTCATGGCGATGAGCCAGCACAGTGCTTCGACTCCGCGCGCCCCCAGGGCAGCGCCACCTAGTAGGTTGCGGGCGGTGTCCAAGATGGGAGATAGCGGTACGTGCCGGATGATGGGGCCAATGCCGCCGGGCAGCGCATCCGCAGGCACGAATGCGGTGGAGAACATCACCATGACCAGCACGAGGTTTTGGAAGAGCAAGGACGCCGAGGTGGGCTTGGGGGCCAACAGGCAGGAGCCATCGATAAACGCGGAGAGGATGATGGTGAGGGCGGCGAAAAGGGCGATGGTAAGGATAATACGACCCGGTCCGGCAGCGTAGCGGGCACCGAGCAGGATCGTGGTGAGGACGACGATGCTGCACGACCACGCGGCGCGGGTGAGATCTGCCAGCAGCCGGCCGACGACCGTGGCCCAGGCGGGCGTCCCGGTGGCGCGGATGCGGTCGTGGATGCCGTTTTCGGCGTCACGCGTAATCGCCAAGGAGGAGCCCCCGGCGGCGAACACAATCGCCTGAATAACGCCGGCGGGCAGGAGGAAGGCGGCGTAATCGATGCCGAGTTCCGTCGAAGCCTTGGCGAAGGTGGCGTAAAAGATGACCATGAACAGGCTGGGTATTGCCACGGCGGAAACCATTACGGCCTTGTTGCGGACGGTGCGCAGGACATTGCGGTGCCACGAGGCAGCGACTGCTCCGAGCGCGTTCACTGGGAGCCTCCACCGGTGTGGGGAGCCTGCTGCGCGATGTCGCCGGACCCGGCGATAGCGAAGTAGACATCGTCCAAGGAGGGCGGAACCAAGGAGACGTCCGCGACCGAGGTGTCGTCGCCATCCCACAAGGCCAGCGCCCGGACTAGGGTGCGGTGGCCATCGGGCGCATCGACGCGCAATACGGTGTCCTCTTGGCGGCAGTCGATGCGGTGTTCTTGCAAGGTGTGGGTGAGGCGTGCGGCATCGTCCGGGCTAGACATCGTGATGAGGCACACCGTGGTGCCATAGCGGTCCTTGAGCTCGGCGGGGGTGCCTTCGTCGAGCACCTTGCCTCCGGCGAGCACGGCGACGCGGTCTGCGAGCTGGTCAGCTTCTTCCAGGTATTGGGTAGTAAGCAGGATCGAGGTGCCGTCGGCCGCCAGCCCGCGGACGGTATCCCACACGGAGCTGCGCGCGGCGGGGTCGAGGCCCGTGGTCGGCTCGTCGAGGAACAGCAGCGCGGGCGGGACAGTGAGGGAGGCGGCGATATCTAACCGCCGGCGCATGCCGCCCGAGTATGCCGAAACCAGGCGGTCGGCGGCGCCAACCAGATCGAAGCGCTCAAGAAGTTCCGCGGCGCGGGCCTTCGCATCGCTAGCTTTAAGCCCTGCCAGGCGGCCAAAGAAGATGAGGTTTTCCTTGCCGGTAAGCTCCTCATCCACTGCGGCGTATTGCCCGGTCAGCGCGATGGAAGCGCGCACCTTGGAAGGATCCGTGGCTAAGTTGTGGCCATCGATGATGGCGGTTCCGCCCGTGGCGGGCAGCAGCGTGGAAAGGACATTGACCAAGGTTGTCTTGCCGGCACCATTGGCGCCTAGGACGGCGAGGATGCCCCCGCGCGGAATGGCGAGGGTCACACCGCGCAGGATTTCCGTTCGCTTCTTGACTTTTCCCAGGCTACATCGCAGATCTTGGACATCAAGCACCAGGTCGCGGCCTTTTGCGTGGGCGCTGGTTGAGGGGACTGCGGTGGCGCTGGGGTCACCGCTAGCGGTTGCCGTGGTGGGGTTTTCTTTCATGATTCATCCCTGGATATACGTCAACGGTCTATTAGACGGCGCACCGATTCTCCTACCGCAGAAGGAAAACCGATTATTGCCCGCGAACGATGGATTGTGGTCCACGGAGCAAGCGCCTGGGGTAGTGCCAACTAATCCTTAGAAAATGATGTATGTCTAGCGGCACCGGGTCGTGCACAGCGCCCCGCAGGAGAGGGCTGCACAGGTCGGCTGATCGGCGGCGACGCTGCAGGTTGCTGCAAAGTTGAGCATACCATAATTAGGCATGGCATGCCTGACAATTAAGTCGAAGGCCTGTAAGCTACCAAGTTTGAGCTAAGAATCTGGGTATTCCGACTAGTCAGGGTCAAACCGCGTGGCTGACCGTAATTCGTATTGTGGCTCGCGCCTCTCAAGCACAAAGGAGTATCCATGGATTCTCGAGAGCAAATCGAAGATAAGATTCTCTGCGGTCAGCCCTTCCGCCCTATTGAGGACCCGGATCTCTATTACGAGATGATGGAGGCGGCGGAGAAGTGTCACGATCTCAACCAGCTTCGTCCACTTCAAACAGCGGAGAAGCAGGCAGTGATGGCAGACCTGCTTGGTGAACTGGGGGAGCGCTTAATGGTTTTCCTGCCATTTCATGTCCAATATGGCTCGAAAATCAAGGGCGGAGATGGCGTGACCTTCAATCGAGGAACGACGGTACTTGATATGACCCCGGTGACATTTGGCAATGAGGTCATGGCTGGTCCATGGTGTTCCTTCTTTGCTGGCAATCACGCCTTAGACCCCGTAGAGCGGCAATACATGGTGTGTACCGGGGGTGCGATCACCATACAAGACCATGTGTGGCTTGGTGGCAATTGCACGGTAACTGCGGGTGTCACGATTGGGCATGGTGCAGTAATTGGTGCTGGCAGTGTTGTGACAAGAGATATTCCGCCCATGGTACTCGCAGCCGGTAATCCGTGCCGAGTCATTCGTGATATTGGCCCGGAAGATAAGCTCATGGGGGAGTCTTGGGTTCCTGAGTGGCCTAGTTGGATTACGGATTGAGACGGCTGTGAAAGTTCTCGCGGTCGTCCTGGGTTCTGAGGGTGATATGCTGCCATTTGCGCACCTTGGTGTCGCACTTCGAGATCGTGGCCACCAGTTTGTTTTGGCTGGGTTTAGCGAATTCGGCGGGAGTTTTCGTGCGAACGGGGTGGACTACATCGAGTTACCCGGTGATTACCGGGCGTTAATGAAGCGCCTTTTGGGCGATAGTAAAGGCATGATGGACACTGTCTTAGGTATCCGTGAGATGATATCTGACGCCCACGTTTTCGATGTGTTAGAGCATGCCATGGATGGCGTTGACGTGGTCATGTACACCCAATTCAGTGAAGTTGCTCGGTTGTTAGGGGCTGCACGCGGAGTCCCCAGCGTTCGGGTGCAGGTTTTCCCTACCGAACCCTGCCTCCGTTACAGCCTCGTGGATCCGCGAAAACTGGACGGCTCTGTCGGAGCTCTGGTCACCCACTGGATGTCCAATACTCTGATGGCTTGGGCGATGCGCCCAGTGATAGCGGCATGGCGCCGTAGGTTGGGGCTGCGTCAGCGAGCGCTCTCCTCTCCACCAACCACGATCTACCAATTCAGTCCCGCGTTGAGTCCGCCGGCGCCGGAATGGAAAAACCACATTCACGTCACTGGCGAGTGGCTTGACCCGCACCACAGTGAACTCGCCCTAGACCCAGCAGTCGAGGAGTTTGTGGCTGCCGGCTCGGCCCCGGTTCTGGCAAGCTTTGGGAGTATGGTCTCAGATCGCGTTTATGACCTTCAACGATGGACTCGAGACGCGTGCATCGAGCATGGTCTGCGGGCGATAATCGTCGATCCCGATCATGAGCCTGGTGTGAGAGAAGGAATCCTCACCGTCGCCCGGGTCCCGTTCGCGACTGTGCTTCCGTGGTGCCGTGCAGGCATCTGCCACGGCTCACTGGGCACCACCGGGGCGATCCTGCGCGCCGGCAAGCCGTGCCTTGCGGTTGCATTCGGTGGTGACCAACACTTCCATGCCAACGCAGTTTGTCGAAACGGTGCCGGGCCGAACTATATTGACGCCCAGCGAGGCGAACTGAGTGCCCAGTCCCTGGCCGCCGGAATTGCCGATTTGGTAAGTGGAGCATACGACTCCGCAGCCCGCAGGATGCCCGAGTTGCTTGCCACAGACCCGGGTACCGTCGCAGCAGTAGAAATCGTGCTTAATCAGTCCGACCTAGCGAAAGGCGAAAAATGACAGAAATCAGCTGCGAGGGAGTCTTTCCGTTTGTGGCCGGACATCGCACTGGAACCCTCTTGTTTTGCTTCCATCACGCAGGAGGCAGCGCTTCCGTCTATCGTGGATGGGTGGGGGTCAACCCAAGCATTGACGTGGTGCCGGTGGAGCTTCCCGGAAAGGCAACCCGTCGCCGAGAGAAATGGGTAAGCGACTTTGACAAGCTCGCCGATATGTGCGCAACCGAGATAGTAGATCTGGCGGCGGGCGCGCCGATTGCGTTGTACGGCCACTCCATGGGGGCAGCGCTGGCCTACCAGGTTGCTGCCTGCCTGCAGCAGATGCATCGGCCCACTATACCGGAAGCCGTGGTGGTGGCCGCACGGCAGGCGCCCGGAGAAACCGTGCCTGGGGAATACCACTCGTCAATGGGGTTCGGTGCGCTGCGCAGGGAGTTTGAGAAGGTAGGTGGCACACCACCTGAGATCCTTGCCAATGATGATGTGATGAAGCTGCTGCTCGCTGACATTCGTCGCGACTATGTGTTACACGAGGGCTTTCACCATGCAACCACGGTGCTTCGCTCTCCTGTGCTGGCATTGGCGGGGGATAGCGACCCAGCTGTCAGCCCAGAGATGCTTTCCCGGTGGGAAAATTTTACCAGCGGTAGTTTTGAACTGAAGGTCCTGCCGGGTGGGCATTTCTTCCCGCTCGATACTGGAACCGAGTTCCTCGACCTGCTTGCCGGTTTTCTAGCGGGAATTACTGGGAACACTGCCTGGTTAGCGCGGAACAATGCGTGATTGTGACTGTTAAGTAAAGAGGCCCCGATGACCGAACAAAAACCACCCATTACATTTAGGCAAATATCTCAACCTGCCCACCGGCAGATCACGGTGTCGCTGCTATTGGCGGTGCTGGCGGCGGTTTTGTCGCTGGTGCCGGTAATCGTGCTGGTTGAGATGGTGCGCACCGTAATGCTGTCCTTCCAGGGAGAGCCGATAGATGCGTCAAAGCTGTGGCTGCTAGTCGCGGCGCTCATGGTGGCCACCGTCCTACATGGACAGGCAACCGTGAAGAGCCTCCAGGTAAGCCACCAGGCCGACGGCCTTTTGGGCGAGCACTTACGCCAGCAGCAGATTACCAAGCTGGGTAGGCTCCCGCTGTCTTGGTTTACGCGGACACCTTCGGGGACTGTGAAAACCTACATCGAAGACGACGTCACCAAGATCCACCAGCTCATCGCCCACGCGCCGCACGATTATTCGGCCGGTGTACTCGTACCGCTATTGAGCCTGGGATACATGTTCGTGGTGGACTGGCGGATAGGCCTGCTGGGCCTGGTACCACTGCTGTTGGCAGTGGCCACCATGCCGTTTATGATGCGCGAGTTTCAGGAAAAGGCGGAGAGATTTAAGTCCAGCCAGAAGCAGCTAGACGCCGCCGTCGTAGAGTTGGTGCGCGGCATCCCGGTTATCAAGGTGTTTGTTCCGGAAGGCTACGACGAGAGCATTTTCCTTAGTCGTTCCCGGAGTTTTGGTGGGTTCTATCGCGAGTGGTTGCACGCCACCGTACACCCCACCGCTTTGATGAAGATCTTCACCTCCACCGGGTTTGGCCTGCTGGTGGTAGCCGCGGCCAGCCCGTGGCTCATCACGTCTGCGGGCGTACCAGTGGCCGATGTGCTGGCAGCGTTTTTGTTCATCAACAACATCGCCGCGCCTCTGCTTATGCTTTCGCGCACTAACATCATGTTTTCGGAGGCGAAGGCTGCCGCGGCGGATCTCACCGAGTTCTTCAACATCCCGGTATTGCCGCCCGCTGCTGGCGGCAGGGAGCCTGCAAACGCCGGAATTGAGTTGAAAGATTTAAGCTTCTCCTACGTGCCGGACACCCCGGTGCTTTCCGGCATTAACCAAAAACTTACCGCCGGCAGCATCACTGCGGTGGTGGGACCTTCCGGCTCGGGGAAGTCCACGTTAGCCGCGCTCATCCCCCGGCTATTAGACCCCACGGAGGGGTCGGTGCGCATTGGTGGCGTCCCTAGTACTGATCTCCGATCTGACCAGCTCTACCGTAGGGTAGGGTTCGTCTTCCAGGACCCTTACCTTATGCGGATGAGCGTGCGGGATAACATTCGCCTCGCTCACCCGGAGGCCACCGACGCAGACGTGGTTCGCGCCGCCCGCGCCGCCCAGATTCATGAGCGCATTACCCATCTGCCGCGCGGCTACGACTCGGTGGTGGGAGAGGACGCGCAACTTTCCGGTGGCGAGCAGCAGCGGCTGGCTATTGCCCGGTCCATCTTGCTCGACGCGCCGATCCTCGTGTTGGATGAGGCCACCGCTTTTGCGGATCCGGACTCCGAGGCCGCGATCCAGCGGGCCATTACCGAGCTGGTGGCCGGGCGCACGCTAGTAGTTATCGCACACCGGCTCCACACGATCACCGGCGCTGACCGGATCCTCATGCTGGAAAACGGTGAGGTCACCGAAGCAGGCACTCACGAAGAGTTAGTGGCGGCAGGCAAGGGCTACGCCACGATGTGGGCACGCTACCAAACCGCGCAGGCGGGCATCCAAGGGGAGGAAAAATAATGATCCGCACGCTCTATTCACTGGGCAGTCCGGCTGATCGTCGCCGTCTGGTGCTGGTCCTTACGCTAATTGGGATTTCCGCGGTGGCGTTGGCCATTGGCCTTATCCTCATTGCACTGTTTTTGGACACGCTGTTTAGCGAAGATCCCGCGCAGGCCGCAGCATGGTTGCCCTGGATCATTATCTCCGTCCTCGTCTACGCCGCCGCAGACTGGCCCACTGAGGTTATTGCCCAGGACCTGGGGCATGATTACGTGCTGCGCATCCACCGGCTTATCGCCGATCGCACGGCACAGCTACCCCTGGGCTATTTTGAAGAAGATCGCGCCGGCCAGATCGGTGTTGTAGCCACCAGCGGTGCGCTGTTTGCCGCTAACGCGCCGGCAATGATGCTGCGGCCCATGCTGCACGGTGCTGCCTCGGCCGGTTTGGCTTGCGTGTTTCTCATCGCCGTGGACTGGCGGCTGGGGCTGGTTACCGTTGCAGTGGCTGCCGTGGTGTGGTTCGCCTATAACCGCCTAATGCGGCAGTACCGCGTGGCAGAGCGCCAGAAGGGCGAGCGCAACGAGCACGGCGCCGCGGAGGTGCTGGAGTTCGCCCAGGTGCAGCCGGTGCTGCGCATGGCTGGGCCGGATTCGCTGGGGGAGCGCGCCGTGCGCGCCTCGATTCGAGAGCAGCTTAGCGCCCAGCAGCACACCCAGAAGACAGGTGAGATGATCATGGGTCGTCTGGCTTTAATCATCATGGTCGGTACCGTGGTCATTGATGCCCTGGCCACCGTGCTACTTCTCAACCACTGGCTAGAAGCAGGCACCTACATTGGCGTCATTGTGTTGGTGTTCATCCTGGCTCGCGTTGCTATGTCGGGCATACCCTACGGCGAGGGCTTGGAATCCGCGCGCAATACCTTAGATGAGATCCAAAAGATCCTCGATGCGCGGGTGTTGCCGGAGCCTGCGGTTCCGGCGGCGCCACGCGACTATGGCATCGAGTTCGATGGGGTGGGCTTTGGCTACGAACCCAACACCCCAGTGGTCCGCGACGTGAGTTTCCGCGTGGCGCCCGGAACTACTACTGCGTTGGTGGGTCCCAGCGGCTGCGGCAAGAGCACCTTGCTAAAACTTGCGGCACGCTTCTATGACGTTGACCAGGGGACCATCCGTATCGGTAGTGTGGATATTCGCGATCTTGGCTCCCGGGCGGTGTTGGATTCGCTGGCTATGGTGTTCCAATACGTGTACCTCTTCGAGGACACACTGTATGAAAACATCCGCCTGGGCTGCCACAATGCAACGCGGGAGGAGGTGCTCCGCGCAGCGGAGTTGGCCGGTGTCACCGAGATTGCCCGGCAGCTGCCGCAGGGGTTTGACACCCTGATTAGCGAGGGCGGGCAGAATCTCTCCGGTGGTGAGCGTCAGCGTGTCTCCATCGCTCGTGCGCTACTGAAGGACGCGCGGATCGTGCTGCTTGATGAGGCGACTAGCTCTCTAGACGTGCAGAATGAGCACCTTGTGATGCGCGGTATGAAAACGCTTTCTGCCGAGCGCACCATCGTCGTCATTGCGCACCGGCTGCACACCATCCGCGACGCGGACCAGATTGTGATGATGAGTCCCTCCGGCACCGTGGAGTCTATCGGCAACCACGAGGAACTCATGGAGAGTTCCCCACGCTACCGCAGCTTCTGGGGTGAAAAGAGCGACGCCACCAGCTGGAAGCTGTAGGGACTAGCTGTCGCGGCCGCGTAGATACCGCACCGTGCGCGCCAGTGCGAGATCATCGCACGGTTCGCAGGCGGTAAGGCGGCCTTTTTCCACGCGCAGGAGAAGATCGCAGCACCGCGCCACCAGCTCCATGTCATGGGTTACTACCAAAACGGTCTTGCCCTGCCGGGCTAGGGCGTCTAGCAGGTGGGCCACCCGGTGCATGCGGCACAGGTCCAGCCCGCTGGTGGGTTCATCGAAGACGATTACCTCGCGCTCACTTAGGACTGCTGAGGCGATGGCCACGCGCTGGCGTTCGCCGCCCGAAAGCGACATCGGGTGCCGGGCCCGCTTGTCCGCGAGATCAAGTGCACCAAGCACCTCGGTAAGGCGCGCTTCGTTTTTCCCATCCGGTCCACTGGTGCCGATGATTACGTCGGACTCCACGCTCTCCCCGAAAAGCTGGTGGTTTACGTCCTGCATTACTAAATAGGACTGGCGCAGGCGCTGCCGGGGACCCGAGAGCGAGCGGTTATTGATGTCCACCACGCCGGTGGCCTTAGATTCCAGGCCAGTCAGAACGCGCACAAAGGTAGATTTTCCGGCCCCGTTGCGTCCTACCACGCCGATGACTTGTCCTTGCGGCAACTCCGTGTGGCTGATGCTCAGGGATGGCTCTGTAGCCTTGGGGTAGGTGAACTGTAGCTTTTTGAGCACCATCGTGCCACTTGAAGGGCGTGGCTCGCGGGTCACCTCGGGGACCTGCTGCGCTGAGCGCAAGCCCATGCGGTACAGTTCGGCCTTGTCTAGGGTGCGAAACTCCGAGCCGCTGAGATCATGAGCGATCTGCCCGTCCTGCATAACCAGCACTCGGTCCACGATGTCAACTAGGTAGGAAAGCCGATGCTCAGCGATCAGGACGGTGCGGCCCTGTGTCTTCCACTGCGCGACGATGCGGCGCAGCTCATCGACGGCGGCGAGGTCGAGATTTGATGATGGTTCGTCTAGTAGTAGTACCTGTGGGTGCATCGCGGCCACTGAAGCGCATGCTATTTTTTGTTTCTGGCCGCCGGAAAGTGTGAACAGGTGCCGGTCGAGGAGATGAACCATGCCGAAATCTGCGGAAAGTTCCCCAACACGCTGTCGAATCTCGTTGGGCGCCACGCCGAGGTTTTCGCAGCCAAAGGCGAGTTCGCTGGCTACTTCCAGCGTGAAAAATTGCGACTTGGGGTTTTGGAACACTGAGCCTACGCGTTCGGCGATGTCGTGTGGGTGGGCATGAGTGATGTCTTCGTCGTCCAGCAGCACCTCCCCCGAAATCTGGGCGTCGCAGAACGTGTGCGCCACGCCGTTTATCAGGCGTAGCAGGCTGGACTTACCGCAGCCTGATTCGCCACACACTAGAACTAGTTCGCCCTTCGCCACGGTGAGATTTACGTGGTGCAGCACCGGCTCCGCTGTGTTTTGACCATAGGATAGTGACACATCGTGCAGCTTTATCACGGCAGCATCACTATATTTACCAGTAGTAGGATCAGGGACACGACGAGCACGCTTATGACTATTGCGTCGCCTACGCGGAAGCCTATCTCGCACAGCGTGGTTCGTCGGCGAGGCGAGCCCAATCCGCGGGTCACTGCAGACATAGCCAGCTCGTTGCCGATGCTCACAACGGACGCCAACAGTGGCACAAAGCGGTATTCGAGCATAGCGATCGGGTTGCGCAGGCCCGAGATGCCACGCATCTGCATGGCGGTGCGGATATCGCGGTATTCCTCGAGAATCGTCGGGAAGAACCGGAACATGATGGACGTGGGGATGGTCAGGGCGTCGGGGCTCCGCATGCGCTGCATCGCGGCCATGAATTCGCTGGCCGAGACGGTGCGTAGTAGGTACCAGCAGCACGTGATGCCAGGGAGGATGAGCGAAAGCCCTGCGAACCACGTAGCGCACACGTCCACGATGATGTGGCGCTCGGGCAGGGCCTGTACCACCACCGCAGGAAAGCCGGCGAGCACCGCGAAGGTGAGTGCGTATCGCAGTGCAGCGGCCACCATGCCGGAGGCGAGGAAAAGTGCCCCGGGAACGGCAATGAGCATCCACCGGGCGGTGCTGCCCAGCGCCCCACTGGACCCGGCCGGTGAGATGAGCACCGAGGACACCACGAGGATGACCAGCACCGTGGTGCGTGGGTCCAGATGGAGTCCCGCTGTGTGCGTGCCTGATCCGGGCAAAGTGGGCGACATCAGGCGATTCCTGCTCGCTGGAAGTGCTTGGTGAAGATGCGCCGGCCGAGGATCCCGCCGAGGATCCCGCAGACGAAGGTTACTATCACAATGATGAGGAATAGCCAAGTCATCTGGCCAATAGAGGTGAGGCCATCCGCGAAACTAGCACCATATTTGGTCTGCATGCCGCTGCTCTCTATGTAGCGCCGAGTGGTGAAGAAAAGCGGAATATATGATGCGGTGGGTGACACTGCTATAAAGGCATAGGCGATCACACTGTGTATTGCGCTCGTATACTTGCCGGCGCGCAAGATTAACTCGGCAAACACGGCCATGACCAAGCTGAGCAGCAGTGGCCATATGCCTAAACCAAGCAGCAGGCTGGCGAGGCCGCTGAGAAGAAGGAATATGAAGACCATGCCGGGCTTGTGCACCTTGGCCAAGAACAGCATCATCGGGATGCCCAGGATGAGGGCCTGAACGCTGGTGATCATCACGTAGGTGATGGGGGTGATGCCGATGAAGGCGATGACCACGCCGGCTACCAAGTTGATGACGAAGAAGATGCCGATGTTCATCAGGTCGGTGATGTTCAGCCGTCCTGCTTTTGCATCTTTCGGGGTGGTGTGGGGAGTACTGGGCATGATGTTTCCTTTCAGATTAGGCTGCTTGTGCGTAGCACTGGGTTGGGGGCAAGTGGCTTGTCAGGTGAGTGAAACAGGTGTGGCATGAACTCTAAATTTCGCCTTCTTCTACGTCGCTGCCGACGATGTCGGCGATCAGGTCGGACAATTCTCGGACCGTTGGATGGTTGAATACGTCACGTATGGAGATCTCTACTGACATTTCTCGACGAATCGAGTTAGTAAGCCGCACGGCCGTGAGCGAGTCGGCACCGATGGTGAAGAAGTCATCGTCGATGCTGATCTCCTTGGGCCCGAGGAGTTCTTGCAAGATGGTAATGATACCCGAATCTCGGTGATTACGAGAGCGTTCCCTTGTTTGTGGTTGTTCAAAGGTTTTTCCTTCTAAACTCTTGCGATCAAGGACCTGACCCCCATGTGGTGGACACCTGATATCCAGCCCAGTCGAGCTGGGAAGAAAGGTAATCTACCACCATGTCCAGGTACTCCGAACAGTTCAAACGCGATGCCGTAGCCCTCTATGAGAACAACGAGGATCTCTCGCTGAACTCAGCATCAGCTGAGCTCGGTATCAACCGTGCCTCGCTACATTCTTGGGTCAAAAAGTACGGCACTGGCAAACGTGCCCGCATTAAAGCCGTGCACGATCAAGCCCAAGCGGCGAATGATTCTGCGCGAATCCGTCAGCTGGAAAAAGAAGTCTCTAAGCTGCGCGAAGAACGCGACATCCTGCGTAAGGCCGCGAAATATTTTGCCGAAGAGACTCACTGGTGATCCGCTTCCAGTTTGTCGATGACCACCGAACCGAGTACTCGGTTAAGCGGATGTGCGATGTGTTAAAGCTGAATCGTTCCTCGTTTTACAAGTGGGTGAGCACCCGTAAAAACGCAGGTTAAAGATGTATTCTGATGCCGTTATTGGTGCAAGAATCAAGACCATCTTCGATGATGAGCACGGGCTTTATGGTGCTAAACGCATCGCCGCAAGCCTCAAGGAGGACACGACGTATACCCCGATCAATCACAAGAAAGTTGCACGCATCATGAAATCCATGGGGTTAAAAGGCTTTAGCAAACGGCGTCGATGCATTACTACCAGGCGTAAGCCTGGTCACCGTGTCATGCCAGATCTAGTAGGCCGCAAGTTCACAGCTGGCGAGCCAAATCGTGTGTATGTCGGTGACATTACTTACCTGCCGTGTAGGGGAGGCAAAAACATGTACCTTGCCACAGTCATTGACACGTATTCACGTAAACTTGCAGGTTATGCACTCGCAGACCACATGCGGGTCTCACTAGTTATCGATGCTCTAGCCCACGCACACGGCGTGCGCGGCAGTCTTGACGGGACTATTTTCCATTCCGATCACGGCAGCGTGTACACCTCACAAGACTTTAGGAACTACTGCTCGTCGTTAGGTGTGCGCCAGTCCATGGGCGCGGTTGGAACGAGTGCCGATAATGCCCTGGCAGAATCCTTTAACGCCACCTTAAAGCGGGAAGTGCTGCGTGATCGGAAAGTCTTTGACAACCCAATTAGCTGTCGTCAAGAGGTCTTCCGGTGGTGCATGCGCTACAACACGCGCAGGCGGCACTCCTGGTGCAATCTCGTAGCTCCTGATGTCTTTGAAGCCGAGACTTCGGCTATACTGACCACAGCAGCATAGCTAGCCCCCGATGTGTCCACTTTCCGGGGGTCGGGCTCCATGCTTGCTGCCATCCACGAACAGACCGTATCCATTGCCGGCGCAGAATACGCCGAACTTGGCGTAGCAATGTCCGCCACAGATGCACTAACCAAACTCGAGCATCGTAAAGAAATCGAAGCGCAGGTACTCAAGCTGATTCAGGACATTCCGCAGACCGAGATTCTTTTATCCATGCCTGGTATCGGCCCGCGTAGCGCAGCGCAGATCCTCATGACTGTTGGCGATATGTCCGACTTCCCCGATGCAGCGCACCTAGCATCCTATGCAGGGCTATCACCGCGGACGAATCAGTCAGGAACGTCTATCATGTCGAATTCGCCTAACCGGGCTGGCAACAAAAAATTAAAGAACGCCCTATGGCAATCGTCTTTTGCATCGATCAGATTCCACGAGCGTTCCCGGCAATTCTATGAACGAAAACGCAAAGAAGGCAAAAGACACAACGCCGCAGTCGTCGCACTCGCACGCCGGCGCCTCAACGTTCTCTTCGCCATGATGCGAAACGGCGAGCTCTACCGAGACATCTCCACAGTCCAGGAGGCCGCAGCAGCCTAGAACCAACAGACCCTC
>NZ_KV787382.1:0-14213 GCF_001807075.1 Corynebacterium sp. HMSC14B06
CCCATTATCGGGGACACTCACAAGGTAACGGGGGCAACGCCACCCGGTCCCGCAGCCTCGCTACTCCAGCGCCCAATTCCACGCATTCCAGAGTGACTTGAGTGGCTTAAGTGATTAGAGTGTCTATCTATGATCACTTTCGACGGGGTTACCAAGTCCTATTCGACTTCTAGCCGACCAGCTCTAGACGACGTTTCAGTCCACATAGATAAAGGTGAGTTTGTCTTTCTCATTGGACCGTCGGGCTCTGGTAAGTCGACCTTCCTGCGCCTAATGGTGCGTGAAGAGAAAGTGGATTCAGGAAAACTGACGGTCGCAGGCCAGGATCTGACCAAGATTTCTCGCCGCAACATCCCGAAATTGCGCCAAAAGGTAGGGTACGTCTTCCAGGACTTCCGCCTGCTGCCAAAGAAGACCGTGTACGAAAATGTCGCGTTCGCATTGCAGGTAATTGGCAAGCCGAAGGCGAAAATCGACAAAGCTGTTCCGGAAACGCTTGAAATGGTCGGGCTCTCGGGCAAGGAAAATCGCTACCCGCACGAGTTGTCTGGTGGTGAACAGCAGCGCGTTGCCATTGCTCGAGCCTTCGTCAACCGCCCGCTCATCTTGCTTGCCGACGAGCCCACCGGCAACCTCGACCCAAGCACTTCCGGTGACATCATGCTCTTGCTTGACCGCATCAATCGCATGGGCACGACGGTTATCGTGTCGACTCACGACAACGATGCCGTGGACTCCATGCGTCGCCGCGTGTTGGAGCTGGAGCTGGGGCGTCTCGTGCGTGACGACGCCACGGGTGTTTACGGTCTGAACAATTAGCAGACAGTCCATCGGTAGAAGAACTCATTCGAAAGGTATTACTGACCTATGAAGACTCGCTTTGTCCTCGGTGAGGCTTTCTCCTCCTTGGGCCGAAACATCACGATGACCATCGCCATGATTATTACGACTGCGGTGTCGTTGGCGCTGCTTGCGACGGGCATCCTGGTTACTGAGCAGACCAGCCGCACGAAGGATCTCTATCTCGATCGAGTAGAAGTGCAGATTGAGCTGAATGAACAAATCTCCGCCGAAGACCAAACTTGCTCCTCGCCGGAGTGCGCTGACGTCGTCGGCAAGCTTGAAGAGGCTGACGGCATTGATTCGGTGACCTTCCGAAATCGTCAGCAAAACTTTGACCACTTCGTGGAGATGTTCAAGGACAGTGACCCCGTGCTCGTGGAAAATGCGACGCCGGAGTCGCTGCCGGCTGTCGTGATGGTGCGTTTGAGCGATCCGACCGATGTCAGCCCGCTCGATCCGATTCGGGAGCTGCCACAGGTCGACCACGTTACTGACCAGCATGAAGAGATCGGTACTGCAGCTCAGAACTTGGATTCGGTGCGAAATGCGACCTTCCTGCTGGCTGCGGTGCAGGCCGTTGCCGCTGTGTTCCTGATTGCGAACATGGTGCAGATTGCGGCGTTCTCGCGTCGTAAGGAAGTTGAGATTATGCGCATGGTCGGTGCCAGCCGTTGGTTCACGCAGGCGCCGTTCGTCCTCGAGGCTGTGATTGCGTCGCTGATTGGTGGTGTGCTGGCCATTGGTGCGCTGTTCCTGGGCAAGGCGACGGTCATCGATCCGGCGCTGAGTAACCTGTACAAGGCACAGCTCCTGGCGCCGCTGACCAACGGCGATATCGGTGTGGTGGCGCCGATCGTGGTCGTTATTGGCATGGTCTTCGCTGGGCTTGTTGCGCAGGTCACGCTGCGTCTTTACTCACGCGACTAGGGTTGCAAAAAGGTTAGCTATTAGGCCCCGCGGTTAAACCCGGCGAATAGGGTCGTCGCGCCCTGCCGGGTAAACTGTGGACTATGAATAATGACGACGTCCAGCGCCCACCGAAGCTCGACAAGAAGGCTTATGAGGCCGAGCTTAAAAAGCTCCAGGCAGAGCTCGTCGAAATGCAGCAGTGGGTAGTAGAAACCGGTGCCCGAATTGTCATCGTGATGGAGGGGCGTGACGCTGCCGGCAAGGGGTCGGCCATTAAGCGCATCACGCAGTACCTGAACCCCCGTACCTGCCGTGTTGAGGCTCTGCCGGCCCCAACTAGCCGTGAGCAGGGTCAGTGGTACTTCCAGCGGTACGTCGAAAAGCTGCCGACTGCTGGTGAAATCGTGATTTTCGACCGCTCCTGGTACAACCGTGCCGGCGTTGAGCGGGTCATGGGCTTCTGCACCTCCCAGGAGTACCGTCGCTTCTTGCATCAGGCGCCGATTTTTGAGCGTCTGCTGGTCGAAGATGGCATTATCCTGCGTAAGTACTGGTTCTCTGTGTCGGACGAGGAGCAGGTTGCCCGCTTCAAGTCCCGCCGTGAGGATCCGCTGCGCCGCTGGAAGCTCTCGCCGATGGATTTGGAGTCCATCACCCGCTGGGAGGATTACTCCCGTGCAAAGGATGAGATGTTCATCCACACCGATATCCCGTCCGCACCGTGGTTCACGGTTGAGTCTGAGGATAAGAAGCGTTCGCGTATCAATGTCATCAACCACCTGTTGACGACCATTCCGTACGAGCGCATTCACCGCGATGTTCCGGAAATCCCGGAGCGTCCGGAGTCGGAGGGAAGCTACGAGCGTCCGCCGCGCACGGAGTTCCGCTATGTGCCGGACGTTGCCGCCAATCTCGAGGCTGACCGCGTAAAGGGCGCAGGCAAGTCCGATAAGAAGGGCAAGAAGCACAAGAAGGGCAAAAAGGACAAGAAGAGCAAGAAGAAGTAGCTCCTTAGTCTCAGTGAGGTTCTGGTCGTCAGAACCTTCGCAGCAGAACCTTCCCGTCAGAACCTTTCCCTGGTTAGTTATCTGTGTCACACTGGGTGACATGACTGCTACTGATAACGGTTCTGGCACTGCACGCACCGAGGTCGATGAGCCGAAGGTGCTGCGAGAAGTCCACGGGCGATCTGGTCACCTTCGGCTGAATAGGCCGAAGGCACTTAATTCGCTCGATTTGGATATGGTCACCGAGGTCGTCGAGGGGCTCCGCGCATGGCGTGACGACGACTCGGTGGACCACATTGTTGTTTCATCCGGTCACCCCAAGGCGTTTTGTGCCGGTGGTGATGTGCGCGCAGTTCGGCAGGCTGTGCTCGATGGCGTTCCGGAGCAGGGGGAGGAGTTTTTCCGGGATGAGTACGAGATGAACGCGATGATTGCGGAATTCGCGCAGTCCAAGCCATATATCGCGATTATTGATGGCATCGCTATGGGCGGTGGCCTTGGTGTTTCCATGCACGGCTCCCACCGAATCGTGACCGAGCGTGCCAGCGCTTCCATGCCAGAAATGGCAATCGGCTTTATTCCCGACGTTGGAATTACCCACTTTTCGCAGCATGTGAACACGCGGTTAGGAGGGCCCTCGTCGGCAATCGCGAGGTTTACCGGGCTGACCGGTTACCGCCTAACTGCGGCGGACATGCTGTGGTCTGGATGGGCGACACATGCGGTGCCATCCGCGCAGCTGGACGAGTTTGTTGCGGCTCTGGACCGCGATGGAATTGATTCGGCGCTCGCGGAGTATGCGCTCGATGTGGACTCAGCTGAGGCTCGTGATCTGCTCGGGGATCCGCAGTTGGCCGAGTGGAGCGACTGCATTGAGGCTTGCTTTGGGGCTGATACCTGGGCGGAGATTGAGCGAGCTCTCAACGAAGCCGCTGAGGCGGGCTCCTGTGCATCGTCAACAGTGGAGACTTTTCGCGACCTGCTGGCACCCGCCAACCCGGAAAGTCTCGTAGCGGCCGTGGAACTCTATGCGGCTAACTCGGCCCACGAGGTCACCTTGCAGGAGGCGCTAGACCGGGAAATGAGGCTTGGCGCTTACATGCGTCAGCACCCCAATTTTGCCGAAGGCGTGCGGGCGGTTTTGGTGGACAAGGACCGCGACGCCGCCTTTAAGCCCGCTACCGTGCAGGAAGTTGATGTCGAAGAGATTCGACAGCACCTTCGTTAGCTGGCTATGCGTTAGACAAAGCTGTGGCGGCCAGTCGTCGGCGCGAAATCATCGGCAATCATGGCCGCCAATTCGAGATAACTCTGGGTGGTGGCGGGCTGGAGATTGTCCAGCTCGATATTGGCACCATTCGCGATATGCGGATCGTAGGGGATGACCTGCACTGCACGGCAGCGCTGGGCAAATAACTCGTGCACGGTCTCTGTGGACAGTCCCTGTTTATTTAGCTCGTTGACCACCACGACAGTGGTAGAAACCAACCGTTCGAAGCCGTGCGCTGAAAGCCAGTCCAATGTCGTCCAGGCGCTTTTCACGCCGTCCAGTGCAGGCGTGGTGACCAGCACCAGACAATTGGCCGCAGACAGAATCGAAGCGGAGATGGGCTGCGTCAGGCCGGTACCGCAGTCAGTCAGGCTCACGTTGTAATGCCGTCGAAGGATGTCGAGGGCCGCGCAGTATTCGCCGTCGGAAAGCGCGATCGTCGATGTCGGATTTTGGTCGCTGCCGACAACCTCCAGCCGCGATGGCGTGTGCGATGTATATGTACGGACCTGCGCGTATTTGTCCGTATCCGGGGCTCGGAGCAGATCGCGAATAGATGCGGGATTGGCTGCGGTGACGCGTGCGCCGAGGGTGCCAAAGTCCGGATTCGCGTCGATCGCGACGATTCGGTCACTGCGCAGGCTTGCAAGCGTGGCGCCCAGGCACATGGTTGTCGACGTCTTGCCAACGCCGCCCTTCACGCTGATAACAGCGATGTTGTAGTCACCGTAGATAGGCTGTCGCACCCGCTCTATCAGCTCGCGTTGCTTGCGTGCCGACGATGATTCCCGCGGTGAAATTGCGCCCCAGGTGGCCTTATGAACCCAGCTGCGCCAGCCCGACTGTGGTGCCTGCCGCGAGTTCAGGCTAGCGGCCAAGTCTGAGACGGAAACTGCGTGATTGACTGCGTGTTTGGTGGAAGTCATAGACTTCATCCCCTCCCCAAAAATCCCCAAAGTATGTCCCCGCCGTCGTTTTTACCACGCAGCCAGAACGACGGCGACTCCAAAGAAGGCATCGAGAATTCCGACCTGTTTCGGAGTCCACGGCCGAGCGCGGCGAGCGCCGGAGATTGGCATGGCAAAAGACCTGATGAGAAGCCCAATTGCGACGATGGGCACACCGATGCTGATGAGGTTCCGGTCGTGGAGGAGGAGCCACCCGATGATGGCCACGGCGGTAATGAGAACGTGATACGTGACCGAGCCAATGAGCCACTGGCGGTTGCCGCGCTTGCGAATCATAGTTTTTACATAGGGCACGGTGCCGACGAAATATCCAGCGTAGATAGCCGCAATTGCCCAAGCTTTCGGGGTTGGTCCGGCGATGATAGGCACCATGAGGCTAGCGGCCAGAACGGTGGAGACACCAGAGAGAAGTGAGCGCGGTCGGCGGCGGTAGGTCTCCCAAATAGCGATAGCGGCAAGAGGGGCAATGAGGGCGACCCAGGTGAGGAGGGAAACGTCGGCAAGCAGTGTGATGCAGCCGGCGACGGCAGTGAGCGCGGTGTATGTGGCGGCGGGTGCGAGGTGGCGGCGTTGGCGACGAGAGCGGAGCCAGACGCTCACGGCGAAGAATGCGAAGTAGCCGAGCAGCCAGGTCGCGGTGACGGCAAGGCCTGTCCCTGTGGGGGTGAGGGCGAGAGCGGTCAGCGGGGGAATGGTGACCATGAACCAGGCGCCGTGCTGGTCCGGAACCCAGCCAGCGGAGCGCTTGTGATGGGAGCGGCGGGCGGGGCGGGGAGGACGTGGTTGGCGGGGCTTTTGGCTCATACTACGCATTGTAGATGCGTAATTATGTCGAGGCTGTATTAGAACCTCATATTGAAACCTCATTGAATAAAATGCACATGCGCGCAAGGCGACAGTGCTAACGTTGAACTCGCATTCTCAGGGCGAGGTGAAATTCCTCACCGGTGGTGATGCTGCGGCTGACGCAGACAAGTCCACGAGCGCCCTACCTGTGGCCAGAAGGGTCGTCAGGTAGGGGACAAGCAGATTTCGGTTGGAATCCGAAACCGACGGTCATAGTCCGGATGAAAGAGAAGGAGTTGAATAATTCGTGGAATACGTGTCGGATTTTTTGGTGGGTTTCCTCACTGCACAGCTCAGTGTGGCGGGAGCACCAATCTTGATTCGAGAAATTGTCGGTAACCTCTTTGGCCTGGCGTGTGCCTTCCTAGGTATGAAACGGAAGGTATGGGCTTGGCCGGTCGGCATTATCGGAAATGCCTTGCTGTTTACCGTCTTCCTCGGCGGAGTTTTCCACACGCCGCAAAATCTTGATCTCTATGGCCAGGCGGGGCGTCAGGTCATGTTTATCGTCGTCAGTCTCTACGGATGGTTCAGCTGGGTCAAGAGCCGCAATCAGAGCGGTGACGAGGTCGCAATTGAGCCTCGGTGGGCGACGGCATCGGAACGCATTGGGATGATTACCGTGGCTATCTTCGCCACTGTGATTTGTGCCAATATCTTTGAGATGCTGGGCTCGTGGGGGCCATGGGCCGATGCCTGGATTTTCGTCGGTTCGATGTTGGCGACCTGGGGTATGGCCCGCGGGTGGAACGAATTCTGGCTAATTTGGATTGCCGTTGATGCCGTGGGAGTGCCGTTGCTGCTCAAGGGTGGCTACTACCCGTCGGCGGCGCTGTACCTCTTCTACGGATGCTTCGTTATTTGGGGCTTTGTCTCCTGGGTTCGCCTCGAGCACCAGAGCGACAATGACCAGCAGAAGAGCTCCGCGACCGACCAAGTACCGGCTTTGGCAGCAGCCGAGCGGTAGGATAGTCCAGGTGAGCTTCCGACCAGATAACTCCCGTACCAACCGCGCCCATCAAGCCGAAGAGCGTGCCCGCAGTCTCGTGCAGGACGTCCTCGACCGCGAGGAGCGGGTACGCAACAATCTGGCCAGCGCTGATGTCGACCCGTGGACGATGCGTTTCGTCGTCGATGAGTCGATTTCTGAGGGCGCAATCATCACCTGGCGCAATGAGGCCACTCGTGCCCGCCGCATCATGCGCCGCTATGACATTCAGCGGGGCTACCGCGAGAAGTTGCGCGAAGTTGAAAAGCGCATCGATGCCATGTTGCACCTCGCGGAATCGCTGGAGGAGTCGTGGGACGCCGCGGCACACGCCTCGAAGAGGCTTTCCGACGCGGAGGCCCGCGATGTCGCAGCCTTTGAACGCGAGCGCGAGCGGCAAAATGACGCGGCAGAGACTAAGCGGCAGCGTGAGGAGAAGGTCCGCAAGTTCCGTCGGAAAGCGGAAAATATTGCTACCGACGCGTGGGACGCGGGCCGTGACGCGCTGGAGAAGCTGCCGCCGCTGTCGTCTTCGCTGAAGGACATCGCGGCTAAGTTCCGTTCGCGGGGCTCGGAGGAGGAACCGCGCGAGGTACGGCGGGCAACAGCCCGCGACCTGCGCAAGGAGCCCCCGCTGCCGGAGGACTAGCGCTCCTCAGCTTTAGCTGCCTGGACTACCTCAGCGAGCTTGGAAATCTCCTCGTGAGAGGGGCGGATATCCGGATGCGTGCGACAGTAGTCCAGCAACAAATAGCCAGCTGTGCGAATGCGACGATGCCCATCCCAGTGTGGAGTGGCGATTTCGGGGTCGTTGGTGGCCAAAGACGAGATGGCCTGGCGCTCACTGAGCAGCTCGTACTGGAGATCTCGACGAATATCGAGCGCCTGATTCGGAGTACCGGTTAGCAGCGCGCCGAGAAGAGCGCCCATCTGTCGATAGCAGCGCGGAATATGACGCAGGTAGTGCTTTTCAATGCTCTCGGTTGGCCAGAAGTGCAGGACAGCGAGAGCCAGCGCGCAGGCGATACCGACTTCCAAGACACGATCGGTCACAATCGGTGCGAGTTCGCCAGCGACGTTTCCGCCCAGCAGCAGCGCCAATGGAGTGGTGACGATTGTCGTCAGCGCATAGTTTTTCACCACGAGAACCTCCGCGCCGAATTGGCAGGCTGCAAGCGCGATAAGTAGCGTCCAGCTGTCCAGGCCAAAGGAAAAGAGCAGCGCATAGAGGAAAATGCCGATAATCGAGCCGACCATGCGGTGAATCCCTCGGATCGAACCAGCGGTGCGGTCGGGACCCCACTGCAGAGTCATCAATGCGCTGACCACCGCCCAGTCAGGCCGGTCGAGACCGACAAGCACGCTAATGAGACCAGCTAAGCCACCGGTAATAGCAACCTTTGCCGCAGTCATCGACGCATGGGAATAGCGATCGAAAGAGCGGAAGATCCGGTAACTCACGCTTGGTCGCGCGAGTGGAATGGTTGTCTGCGTCTCGTCGAAGAGGTTAGGCGTGTCCACGATGTCCACAGCGCTGCCGTGCACGCCCAAGCGTGTGCGGATAGCAATCAGACGCTGATGAGCAGCAATGACACGGTTGACCAGTTCCGTGTGGGAGGGCTTGACGATTTTGCTGCCACGGATGATGCCTGCGTCGGCAAGCGATTCCCATGCGTCGGTCAGTGCAGTTTGCGCCTGGTGATGAACGGCGAACGATGTCGAGTCTGACTTTTCCATCGCATCGATGGCTGATTCAAGGGATTCGACAGCTGCCATCTCGGGGCCGTGCGGATTCCACAGCCGCGGTGCCATTCCGATGACTATCGCGGAAAGCACACCAACGGTAGCCCACATGGCGGTTTCCACCGGGTTGAAGCCAAGGCGGGCGACCATTGTTGTGCCGCCGGAGACCATCACAATGAAGAATGAACCCGGCGGTGGCAGGCGCAGTGCGTTTTGAATAAAAGCGCCGATGGTGGCCAACGCCGTGGTAAAAAGTGCGATGAGCAGCAGCCATAGATTGCTGCCGCCGGAAGCGATCTCACTGTGGACCACTGATCCGACAAAACTGCCGGACATAACTCCGGCGATCAGGCATAGCCCGGCGATGGCCATCACGCGCAGACGACTGCGGTAGGGGTGGCCTTCGCCATAGATGACCACGCACCCACCAGCGGCGATAAGGAGCATTTCCGAGCCGTGTCCGGTGAGAAGTGCCACGGCACCCGGCAGGAATAGCGCGAGTGCTGCGCGGAGGGCGCCTGGCCATCTCTGTGCACGGGAGTGGAAGGCAGTAAAAAGTTGCCATGCACTTGGTTGTGGAGGAAGCTCAACCGTTTGGCTCAATGTTGGTGAAATCTCCTTAAAACTCTAGTCCGCGACCAGCGTCTCGAGCGTGAACTCCGGGTGCTCCTTCTCAATGAAGGACAGCTTCCACTTGTCGCCGAAGAGGGCGATGAGGGCGCCGTCGGAACGCGTGAAGATCTCCACGCCGCGCTGCTTTGCCAGCTCAGTCGCGGTCTCTTCGTCCGTGCGGCGGGCGACGGAGTAGGGGATGGGCTCGGCGATGGTCTCGACGTTGTACTCGTTTTCCATGCGTGCCATCATGACCTCGAACTGCATCGGGCCGACCGCGGCCATCACCGGGGCGGCATCGCCGCGGGCATCGTTGCGCAGAATCTGCACCACGCCCTCGGCATCGAGCTGATCGACAGCTTTGCGGAACTGCTTGTACTTGCCCAGGCTCTTGGCGCGCAGAGTGCGGAAGTGCTCGGGCGCGAACTGCGGCATCGGCTTGAATTGAACCTTGCGGCCCTCGTAGATCGTGTCACCCGGCGCCAGTGAACCCGCATTGACCAGGCCGACAATGTCGCCCGGGTAAGCCGTCTCCACGGTCGAACGTGTCCGGCCGAAAACGGTCAAAGCATACTTTGTGGAGAAACTACGTCCCGACTGCGCATGCGTGACCTGCATGCCGCGGTCAAACTCGCCAGAGACAACGCGCATGAATGCCAGCTTGTCGCGGTGGTGCGTATCCATACCCGCCTGCACCTTGAACACGACGCCCGAAAAATCATCCGTCGGCTCGCGCTTTTCGACGATAGCCCCCTGGCCGCCAGCCGCCGCAGCGGCAACGGCAGCCGGGTCGGACTCGCGGGCACCAGGTGCCGGAGCCAGCTCGCAGAGAGTGTCCAGGATCTGGTGGACACCCCAGTTCAGCATGGCGGAGGCGAAAATCACCGGAGAGGTATCGCCAGCGAGGTACATCTCCTGGTCGTGGTCAGCGCTATCGGCGGAGAGCAGCTCGGACTCCTCGGCTGCCGTCTCCCAGGCGTCGCCCTGCTCTGCGGCGGCCTCATCTGGGGTGAGGTGACGCTCAGCGGCAATAGTGGCGCCACCGGCAGTGCGCTCGAAGCCGATGAACTGCTTGGCTTCGCCGTCCTCACCACGCTCCAGCAGACCGCGGAAGTCGCCGGCCTCACCAACTGGCCAGTACAGCGGAGTCGGTTGCAGTCCAATCTCCGCGACAATCTCATCCATCAATTCCAGGGGAGCCTTACCCGGGCGGTCCCACTTGTTGATGACGGTGACGATGGGAATTCCGTTGGACTTACAAACCCGGAACAGCTTCAACGTCTGAGGCTCGAGACCCTTGGCACCGTCGACAAGCATGACAGCGGCGTCGACAGCGGTGAGCACACGGTAGGTGTCCTCGGAGAAATCAGCGTGACCAGGCGTATCGACGAGATTGATCATGTACGGCTCGCCGTCGTGCCCCTCTGGCTGGTACTCGAACTGCAGCGCGGAAGAGGCAATCGAGATGCCGCGATCCTTCTCCATGTCCATCCAGTCGGACACAGTCGACTTACGGCCGGCCTTGCCGTGGACAGCACCGGCCTCGTTAATGACATGAGCATGCAGCGCCAGCGCCTCGGTGAGCGTGGACTTACCGGCATCCGGGTGTGCGATGACGGCGAATGTGCGGCGGCGTGCGGCTTCTTCGGCGAGAGTGGTCACAGGGAAACTACGCTTTCCTTAAAAAGAAAATCGGAATAAGGGAATCGGGTTCAACCTTTCTAACTTACCGCTCCAGTGGGGTAAGGGGTCAATTGCAGTTAGAGGTTGAACAGCTCGCGCAGCGTCGTGATGACGCCTTCCTCCGCGTTCGACGGTGCGATGTCGGTGGCGCGGCGTTTGATTTCCGGGTGACCGTTGGACATGGCAAACGAACGGCCTGCGTGGTCGATGAGCTCGAGATCATTCAGGTAGTCAACGAAGCAGACAGTTTCGGCAGGAGAGATACCTAGGGCCTCCTGCAGGGCGGCGAGTGCCGTGCCCTTGTTGGTGTTGGCGTCGATGAGGTCGACCCAATGTGCACCGGAGACTACCGCGCGCAGGTGCGGGCTCTGGGAACGCAAGTAATCGGCGGATTCGTCTTCGACGGAGTAAGGATCAAAGGCGGCAATTTTGACGATGCCGTCCTCGGCGGCGGCGGCGATGACATCATCGACCTTCTGCAGCTTCAAATAGTACTTGGCGGCCTCGTTGAATTGCAGCTGCTGAACTTCCTCCGGAATATTGAAATGCGGCGGGAAAAACTCCACGTATGCGCTGGCAGCGCCGCAGATGATAACCGATAGAGGAGTGCGCCCCGCTGCCACGCGGTTGTCGTTGAACTGGCGGATCGCGTGTACCAACTGGGTGACGATGTCGTGGTCGATACTGGTAACCGAGACCACCTCGCCCGCATCCGCGACATAGTTGCCGTTTTCCGCAATGATTGGGATGCGGTGTGCAATGGGGGCGAACTGGTCGGCCAGAGTGGCGTACTGGCGGCCCGATGCGGGAGCGAAGTGGACACCGCGGTCGAGCAGTTCGGTGACTACCGGCCAAAAGGAATCCGGGATTTCCTTGTCTTCATTTAATAGAGTCCCGTCCATATCCGTGACTACAAGGCGGTATGGCGGCTGGGCGGGAGATTGCTGCTGGATATCCAGGGGTTCCGTCATGGCTTTAATTCTAACGGGTAAGTAGGGTTCACTTTTCTTCCTCAGGTCGCCTCCCAGCGTCTCCCCCGATTGGGTGAAAGCTGGGCCACAATACGGGGTACCCAGTTGAGGGCGATAGCCGGTGAATAGCGTGTGCGGGGTATTTTGAGGGGAACTCATATTCATTTAAGCCAGGAGGATTTATGTCGGATTCGGCCCCCATCAAGCGCAATGACTGGAATGAGCGCATCAGCCTTGCAGAGCAGATGATCCCCCTCCTGGGGCAACTGCGTCGCAACAACGATGTCGTGACTTCAATCTTCGGCCGCCGACTGGAAAACGTTACCGAGACCGGCATCATTAAGTCGCACCGCTACGCCCGTCGCATCACCTCGCAGGAGCTGCCCTTGAGCCAGACCCTGCCGATCCTGCAGGAACTGGTGAAGATGGATCTCGGCACCGCCTCCATCGACCTGGGTGCCCTGGCTACCAGCTTCGAAGAGGAAGGCGGCGAGCTGCGCGCATTCCTCGAGCGTGAGCTTGCTGACGTCATCGGTGCCGGGACACAAACTCCGAAGACCGACATTGTCCTCTACGGTTTCGGCCGCATCGGCCGCCTGCTGGCTCGCATTCTGCTGGCTCGCGAGGCACTGTTCAACGGCCCGCGCTTGCGCGCAATTGTGGTTCGCCAGAATGGTGAGGACGACATCGTCAAGCGTGCTTCGCTGCTGCGCCGTGACTCCGTCCACGGTGCATTCGACGGCACCATCTCGGTTGACCGCGAAAACAACATTATTTGGGCAAATGGCACCCCGATTCAGGTCATTTACTCCAATGACCCGGCAACTGTTGACTACACCGCCTACGACATTAACGATGCGATTGTCATTGACAACACCGGTCGTTGGCGCGACCGCGAGGGACTGTCGCAGCACCTTCAGTCCAAGGGTGTTTCCAAGGTTCTTCTTACCGCGCCGGGCAAGGGCGATGTGAAGAACATCGTCTACGGAATCAACCACAACATCATCGAGGAATCTGACAACATTTTGTCGGCAGCCTCGTGTACTACCAACGGCATCACCCCGGTGCTGAAGGTCGTCAATGACAAGTGGGGTGTCGAGTTCGGTCACGTCGAGACTGTTCACTCCTTCACCAACGACCAGAACTTGATCGACAACTTCCACAAGGGTTCTCGCCGTGGCCGCGCAGCCACCCTGAACATGGTTCTCACCGAGACCGGTGCCGCAAAGGCCGTCGCCAAGGCTCTGCCGGAGTTCGAGGGCAAGCTGACCGGTAACGCCATCCGCGTTCCCACCCCGGACGTTTCCATGGCGGTGCTGAACCTGACCCTGGACACTGAGGTCGACCGCGACGAGGTCAACAACTACCTGCGTGAGGTTTCCCTCAAGTCCGTCCTGCGCCAGCAGATTGACTACATCCACTCCCCAGAAGTGGTTTCCACCGACTTCGTCGGCTCCACCCATGCTGGCATCGTCGATGGTCTGGCTACCATCGCCAACGGTAAGCACCTGGTGCTCTACGTCTGGTACGACAACGAGTTCGGTTACTCCAACCAGGTCATCCGCATTGCTGAGGAGATCGCAGGCGCTCGTCCTCGCGTCTACCCGAAGCGCAAGCACATCGACGAGCTGTAAGTCGGCGGTCCTGGGCTTGAGCTGTTGAGCCCTCGAACGCCCTCTTCCCCCTCCTAAACCACGGGGGTTGAGGCGATGGGGAGGGCTTCGAGGCGCTCGTCGACGTGCCGGACGGGGGGCGGAGAGATTTTCCTGTCCATCGACGACGACCTGGATTCCGCGTATGAGCCGTTCGAGTTGGTGAGGATTGTGAACCTGCCGGAACTGGGCGACGAGGATCTGGTTTTCGGCCTCCAGTTCCGGGCCTCCGGCGACATCGAGCACCGGCGGGGGATGAAGATCCGGGAAAGTGATTTCGGGATCGTCGAATACGGCTCGGCGGAAGTGGCCCTGTTCGGCGTCTAGGTGACGGCCGCCACTCGGTCCCGATCCGCGTGGGGCCCTATGTGGATTGTCAATAGTCAGGCGGGACTTTCACGTACATCGTATGGGAGGGGTGTAGCCATGACTGATCGCCGGGCCGCATCGTGCGGGCCGGCGGTGATCAGCGCAGCGGTCTACGCAGCCGTGGCGATGGTTCTAGCAGGGATTTCTCGGAAGAACTCACGCCGAGTCAACAGGGCATAGATGTCGTTGCAGCGGCTCCGGGCAAGCCATATCACCGCGGCATTGTGCTTCTGTCCTTCAGCCCGTTTACGCAGGTAGTAGTCGCGCGATGCGGGATGGCAGTGCGACGCGATCCACGCCGATCGAAACATCGCGTTTTTCAACTGTTTATTGCCGGCCCTGGTGGGAAACT
>NZ_KV787384.1:0-393 GCF_001807075.1 Corynebacterium sp. HMSC14B06
CCTGCGCTGCAAGGGCTACCGGAGCATCCGTACGTCTACGCCGAATGGAAAAAAGTGCGAGTCCATATCGACTATCACGTTGAGGTCGATGGCCACTTTTACTCGGTGCCGTACCAGTTGGTGAGGCACCAACTCGAAGTACGACTCACCGCCCAGACCGTCGAGTGCTTCCACGCCAACCAGCGCGTGGCCAGCCACCTTCGCTCGCAGCACAAAGGCCGGCACACCACCCAAACCGAGCACATGCCCAAGAGCCACCGCGAGCACGCCGAATGGACTCCACAGCGGTTGATCCGCTGGGCAGAACAGACCGGGCCTAACACCGCTGGCGTCATCGCCTACATCCTCGAGCGCCGAATCCATCCGCAACACGGCTTCCGCGCCTGCCTGGGC
>NZ_KV787384.1:413-800 GCF_001807075.1 Corynebacterium sp. HMSC14B06
CGTGCCAGCGTGCGCTGGCACTGGGCGCATGCAGTTACAAAAGCCTCGAATCGATCCTGCGCCAAGGGCTGGAAAAGCTACCGCTGTCCCAGCAAAACCTCCCGCTGCTGCCCGACGAGCACATCAACCTGCGCGGCCCTGGCTACTACCACTGACCTGAAAAAGGAGCTTCGAAATGCTACCGAATCCAACGCTCGACAAGCTGCAAACCCTGCGCCTGCACGGCATGATCAAGGCGCTTGGCGAACAACACGCAACACCTGACATCAACGATCTCAGCTTCGACGAGCGCCTTGGCCTGATGGTCGACCGCGAGCTGACCGAGCGCGAAGACGCACGTCTGACGACTCGCCTGAAAGCCGCGCGACTGCGCCACAACGCCTGCCT
>NZ_KV787384.1:820-1008 GCF_001807075.1 Corynebacterium sp. HMSC14B06
GTCGACCGCGAGCTGACCGAGCGCGAAGACGCCCGCATGACCACTCGCCTCAAAGCCGCGCGACTGCGCCACAACGCCTGCCTGGAAGACATCGACTACCGCAGCCCACGCGGCCTGGACAAGGCCTTGATCCTGCAACTCGGCAGCGGCCAATGGCTGCGCGATGGCCTGAACCTGATCATCGGCGG
>NZ_KV787384.1:2008-2538 GCF_001807075.1 Corynebacterium sp. HMSC14B06
GGCAAAACCTGGCTCGCCTGCGCGCTGGCCCACAAGGCCTGCCGCGACGGCTACAGCGTCCGTTACCTGCGTCTACCGCGCTTGATGGAGGAGCTGGGCCTGGCCCACGGCGACGGCCGCTTCGCCAAGCTGATGGCTGGCTACGCCAAGACTGACCTGCTGATCCTGGACGACTGGGGCCTGGCACCGTTTACCGCCGCCCAACGGCGCGACATGCTTGAGCTGCTGGATGACCGCTACGGCAACCGCTCGACGCTGGTCACCAGCCAGATGCCGGTGGACAAATGGCATGCGCTGATCGGCGACCCGACCTTGGGCGATGCGATCCTCGACCGGCTGGTGCATAACGCTTATCGAATCGAGTTGAAGGGCGAATCGATGCGCAGGCGCGCAACGAAATTGACGACGACAGGGACTTCAGACTAACAATGCGAACCTGCGTCGCTGCGCTCCGACTGCCTGGCCGGATGAGCGTGGAATAGGTGGCCGGATGTTGGTGGACTGGGTGGCCGGATGGCGTGGAATGCGCA
>NZ_KV787385.1:0-257 GCF_001807075.1 Corynebacterium sp. HMSC14B06
CTAGTGTACCGTCTCAAAATTAACTTCTCTCATGCCTGCGTGCTCATTGCCACGCGGGCTCGCTGGATTTTGTTCAAAATATCTTCTCCCTTAGCGTTCCAAACGTAGCGAGTCGGCTGGGCATTTCGCAGTGCCAGAAATGTGGTGATTGAGCTTTCCAATTCGCGAATCGAGCTGAAACTACCGTCGCGCAGGTATACCGTGATGTCACGAAAGAAGCGCTCAACCATGTTCATCCACGAACTTGAGGTCGGGGT
>NZ_KV787385.1:277-768 GCF_001807075.1 Corynebacterium sp. HMSC14B06
AGTGCCAGAAATGTGGTGATTGAGCTTTCCAACTCGCGAACCGAGCTGAAGCTGCCGTCGCGCAGGTACACCGTGATGTCGCGAAAGAAGCGCTCGACCATGTTCATCCACGAACTTGAGGTCGGGGTGAAATGCATATGGAAGCGCTTGTGCTTTTCGAGCCAGGCCTTCACTTTCGGATGTTTGTGCGTGGCGTAGTTGTCGACGATCAGGTGCAATTGAAGGTGCTTGGGCGTTTCCCTATTGATTTTCTTTAGGAAGTCCAGCCACTCCTGATGCCGGTGTTGGCGCTCGATAGAACTGATCAACTTCCCCTCAAGGTAATCGAGCGCAGTGAACAGGGTCACGGTGCCATGGCGAATGTAATCGTGCGATTGCGTGCGGATATGGCCGATGCCCAGAGGCAGTCCCGGCTGGGTACGCTCCAAGGCCTGAACCTGACTTTTTTCATCGCAGCACAGCACCAGTGCCTTGTCTGGCGGGTCCAGATA
>NZ_KV787385.1:788-1524 GCF_001807075.1 Corynebacterium sp. HMSC14B06
CCCTCAAGGTAATCGAGCGCAGTGAACAGGGTGACGGTGCCGTGACGAATATAATCGTGCGATTGCGTGCGGATATGACCGATGCCCAAAGGCAGTCCCGGCTGGGTACGTTCTAAAGCCTGAACCTGGCTTTTTTCATCGCAGCAGAGCACCAGTGCCTTGTCTGGCGGGTCCAGATACAACCCGATGACGTCCCAGAATTTCTCTTCGAAGTTGGGATCGTTGGACAGCTTGAACGTACGAGTCAGGTGCGGCTTTATGTCATTGGCAGCCCATATACGCTGGACGCTGGCCGGAGAAATACCCGCGACTTGCGCCATGCTTCGGCAGCTCCAGCGAGGCTGGCCAATACGAGGTTGAACCACTTTTTCAAGCACTCGAGCCATAGCGTCTGGCGGCAAGAATGACTTACGTCCGCGGCCAGGCTTATCGATCAAACCGTCTAGTCCCTGTTCTTGAAAACGCTTGCACCAAAGAGTGACTGAGCGAAGAGAGAATCCAACCAGGCGGGCTATTTCAACCCTTGAACAACCTTGAGCAGCTAACAGGATGACCCTCGCGCGGCGACCGTCACGCTGACTGATGGTGGCTGATCGTGTGCGACGGCTCAGCTCGGCGCTTTCCTCAGGACTCAGGACGATATCTTGGGCGCTCATTTCTTTGCCTCCAACGGTGTAATCAACGAGCAAGCATAGACGATTTTACAGAGCATTTATTTTTGAGACAGTACACTAGC
>NZ_KV787386.1:0-764 GCF_001807075.1 Corynebacterium sp. HMSC14B06
GCCATCAGGGACTCGAACCCCGAACCCGCTGACATTAAGTCATTGTGACAGTCAGACGATTTCCCCGCATGTGGTGGAAACTACTACAGCCACGTTCACTATCTTTCAGTTTCAGTGTCATGGTGTGACATGGCAAAAAGGGAACAAAAAGGGAACGTGTTAAAGAGTCAACGCCGCCGACTCACGGGAGGGGAGAGGGCTAACGCACTCGCTAGCGCTCGTTTGTTCTGCCGCGCAAAAGCTAACGCTTTTGCTTGCCTAACATTCTCACCTTTGGTTAAAGATGAGTTTTAAAGATAAGCCTCTGACCTGTGAAGATACAGAAGAAGTTGAAGATGAGGGTATATAGAGACAGTCCGCATCTTCGCAGGTCACGGGGACGCGCCGAACAGGGCGCGGGGTTTAGCTTTTCGGGCGATAATCACCGAGCGCGCCGGAAACATCGGGCGCTACCGCCGCCCGCTGGACGTAGTGCGATTCAGTGATAGCCGTCGTGGTGTGCCCGGCGACGTCACGGGCTGCAACCATGCCGTAAACGTCCGCAACCGCCGTGAGAGCGGTCGAACGGAGCAAGTAAGGGTGAAAGGCAATCCCCGTGTGCTTCAAGGCGTCTCGCAGCGACCGGCGAACGTTGGCTAGATCCATCAGGCCGCCGCGACTGCTCGGAAAGACTAGACCGGGTGGCGTCGTAAGGTTCCCGCTGTCTTCGCCCCACGGGCTTAGCCGTTGGAGCTCGAGCGCGGTCATAGACCAATCCGGCAGGG
>NZ_KV787387.1:687-1100 GCF_001807075.1 Corynebacterium sp. HMSC14B06
ATTCCCCACTGCTGCCTCCCGTAGGAGTCTGGACCGTGTCTCAGTTCCAGTGTGACTGATCATCCTCTCAGACCAGTTACGGATCGTCGCCTTGGTGAGCCATTACCTCACCAACTAGCTAATCCGACCTAGGCTCATCTGATAGCGCAAGGCCCGAAGGTCCCCTGCTTTCTCCCGTAGGACGTATGCGGTATTAGCGTCCGTTTCCGAGCGTTATCCCCCACTACCAGGCAGATTCCTAGGCATTACTCACCCGTCCGCCGCTCGCCACCAGGTACAAGTACCCGTGCTGCCGCTCGACTTGCATGTGTTAGGCCTGCCGCCAGCGTTCAATCTGAGCCATGATCAAACTCTTCAGTTCAAACATCTAACTGGGTTTTGAGAAAACCCTAAACTTGGCTCAGCAATCGTTG
>NZ_KV787388.1:0-17844 GCF_001807075.1 Corynebacterium sp. HMSC14B06
CCCCCCCCCCTTTCCCGCTACTGCTACCGCCCGTGAATCTGGTTCTGCGCAATCTCCAGCCCGTGGCTGGCGATTAACTCCACCGCCTCCGCAGCAGTGGGCAGAGTGAAAGCGAGCTCCTCGCGTTCCTTAGCATTGAAATTACGCAGCACGTAGTCCGCCGGATCTTGGCGGCCCGGAGGACGGCCAATGCCAATACGCACCCGCATGTAGTCCTTCGTGCCCAACGACTTCGTGGTCGAGCGCAGGCCATTGTGGCCATTCTCGCCCCCGCCGCGCTTAAGCCGTACCACGCCCGGGTCCAGGTCCAGCTCATCGTGGACTACCACGACGTCGGTAGGCGCGACGTTGAAGAACTTGGCCAGCGCCGCAATCGGACCACCCGACAGATTCATGTAGGTCCGGGGCTTAGCCAGAATCACCTGTCGCTCGCCGCCATCGGAGGTCTTAAACCGAGTCTGCACAATCTCAGCGTTGGACTTCTTATGCACGCTAAACGACGAAGGCATCGGAGAAGTGCGGCTCGCTAGTTCATCTAGCACCAGATGCCCGACGTTATGGCGGGTGAGTTCATATTTGGGCCCAGGGTTGCCGAGCCCCACGACAAGCAGAGGTGTGGTGGAGGCGTTCATGAATTCAATCTTGGCACACGGTGCGCGGTCTGTTGGCTTCGGGGAGTTTCAAGAACAAAAAAGGGACGGACCAGAGTGTCCGTCCCTTTTTAGCTAAACGTGAAAGCCTGTACTGGTTCAGTCAGATAGAGCCATTCAGCGTTTGAATTACTCAGCCTCTTCCTCAGCTGGCTCATCCGGGGTCTCAGCCTCGCCCATGCCCTCGATATCGGCATCGACGTCACCAGCCGGCTCTTCCTCCGGCTCGACAATGTTGAAGATGAGCAGGTCAGCGTCGTCGGTGAGGACCAGGCCCTCCGGCAGGGTAACGTCGCCGGCGTGAACCATGGTGCCGACCTCTGCACCCTCGACGGAGACCTCGATCTCTTCCGGAATAGCCAGAACCGGTGCGTTGACCAGAATGGTCTCGGCATCCTGCATGAGCAGGGCGCCCGGAGCGAGCTCGCCAGTCGGAACGACCGGAACCTCAACCTCAACCTTCTCGTCACGGTGAATGGCGAGCAGGTCAGCGTGGTCGATGTCGAGGGTCAGCGGGTTCTGGTCAACAGCCTTGACCATGGACAGCTGGGACTCGCCCTCGATGTTGACGTCCAGAACAGCGTTGACACCGTGGTTACGGATGACAGCGTGGAAATCCAGAGTGTCAACGAGGATGTGCTTCGGGGCATCCAGGTCAGCGCCGTAGATGACAACCGGGATGTCGCCAGCAACGCGGGCACGGCGAGCGGCACCCTTGCCGAACTCGGTGCGGTTACGGGCATCAATCTTGATGATGTTGGGCTTTGCCATGAAAATGGACTCCTAAACGATTCGATACTGAGTCGTCGAGTCGAGCACGTGCCGCATCCATGCCACCGTGGGCGCAAAAGTTGGGCTGCGAGCGTCGCGTCGATAACGGCAACCACCTACTGTGGCCGCCCTCGCCGAGACTTACCGGAGAAATTGTAGTGGACTAACAGGTCAAACAGCAAACCCCGCCACCACCAGCAAAACTAGGTTGCTGGTCGCGGCGGGGTGCCCGTCGGCAAGCGGAAAGAACTTATGCCTGACCCTCGAAGAGGGTGGTGACGGAACCGTTTTCGAAGATCTCGTGGATCGTCTTAGCCAGCAGTGGTGCGATTGGCAGGACGGTCAGGTTGTCCCAGCCCTCGGTGGACTGCGGCAAGGTATCGGTGGTGATGACCTCGCGGGCACCGCACTTCGACAGGCGCTCGCGAGCTGGGTCGGAGAAGACGCCGTGCGTGGTAGCGATGATGACATCCTCAGCGCCAGCCTCACGCAGCACCTTGACAGCGCCGGCGATGGTGCCGCCGGTGTCAATCATGTCGTCGATGAGCAGACAGGTCTTACCGGAGACCTCGCCGACCACGCGGTTGGCGACAACCTGGTTTGCGACATCGACGGAACGGGTCTTGTGAATGAAGGCCAGCGGGGCGTCGCCCAGGGTGTTGGCCCACTTCTCGGAAACCTTCACACGGCCGGCGTCAGGGGAGACCACGACCAGGTTGTCCAGGGAGTAGTTCTTCTTGATGTACTCCGACAGAATCGGCATGGCGTGCATGTGATCGACCGGGCCATCGAAGAAGCCCTGAATCTGGTCGGTGTGGAGGTCCACGGAGACGATGCGGTCAGCGCCTGCGGTCTTGAGCAGGTCAGCGACCAGGCGAGCGGAAATCGGCTCACGGCCACGGTGCTTCTTGTCCTGGCGGGCGTATGGGAAGAACGGCAGGATAGCGGTGATGCGCTTGGCCGAACCGCGCTTGAGCGCGTCAATCATAATCAGCTGCTCGATGAGCCACTTGTTCAGCGGTGCCGGGTGCGCCTGCAGTACGAAGGCATCGGAACCGCGGACGGATTCCTCGTAGCGCACGAAGATTTCGCCGTTGGCAAAATCACGAGCGGTCATCGGAGTCAGCTCTGTGCCGAGCTCCTTGGCAACTGCCTCGCCCAATTCCGGGTGTGCCCTTCCGGAGAAGAGCATGAGGTTCTTTTGGTTATCGATCCACTGGCCGGTCATCTGCCGTCTAGCCTTCCTGGTCTTCCTTGTTGTTGTCAGCGTTGTCAGCTACCTGAGCCGCCTTCGATGCCTCAGCAGCAGCGGTACCTGGACGCTTCCGCTCGACCCATCCCTCGATGTTGCGCTGACGGCCACCACTGACCGCCAATGCTCCCGGAGGAACGTCGTCCTTAATAACAGTACCTGCACCTGAGTACGCACCATCACCCACGGTCACCGGAGCGATGAACATGGTGTCGGAGCCGGTGCGAACATGCGAGCCGATAATGGTGCGGTGCTTGTTGACACCGTCGTAGTTCACGAACACGCTGGAGGCACCAATGTTGGAGTGCTCGCCAATCTCCGCATCGCCGACGTAGGTCAGGTGCGGAACCTTCGAACCGTTTCCGATCTGCGCGTTCTTCGCTTCTACGAAGCCGCCGAGCTTCGCGCCGACACCGAGTTTGGTGTTCGGGCGAATGTAGGTGAACGGTCCGACCGTCGCATCCTCGCCGATCTCCGAATCGGAACCGTGTGTACGTACGACGCTGGCGCGCTTGCCGACGACCATGTTGGTCAGTGTCGTGTCCGGTCCCACGGTGGCCTCGTCGCCAATCACGGTCTTGCCGTGCAGCTGCGTGCCCGGCAGAATCGTGACGTCGCGGCCGATTTCCACCTCAACGTCAATCCACGTGGTGTCCGGATCGACGATAGTGGCGCCCCCGCGCATAGCTGCCTCGCAGGTGCGACGGTTGAGCTCGCGGCCAAGGGTAGCCAGCTGGACGCGGTCATTGACACCGGCGACGACGGTGGCATCGGCGAGGCGGTGGCCTCGCACTGAGCGGTCGGCCTCACGGGCGATGCCGATGACATCGGTGAGGTAGAGCTCGCCCTGGGCATTGTTGGTGTCCAGCTGCTTGAGAGCGTTTGCCAGGGTCTCGGCATCAAATGCGTAGACACCGGAGTTGACCTCGGTGATCTCGCGTTCCTCGTCGGAGGCATCCTTTTCCTCCACGATGCGCAGAACTTCGCCGTCGGCGTTGCGAACGATGCGGCCGTAGCCGTGCGGGTTGTCAGCAGTGGAGGTCAGCACAGTCACGGCAGCGCGTGGCTTGCGGTTGTGTTCTTCGAGCAGCGCCTGGAGCGCTTCGGAATCCAGCAGCGGAACATCGGAAGTGGTCACCAGGATGGTGCCATCGAAGTTCTGCAGCTCGGGGTGCTCCAGCGCGCACTGAACAGCGTGGCCGGTACCGTTTTGCTCGTCCTGGTGGGCAATGACGACACCGTTGGAGTGCTCGGTGTCCGAGGCCCAAGTCCCGATGGCGTCGATTACCTTTTCGCGCTGGTGGCCAACGACAACAGCAATCTCATCCGGATTAATGCCCTTGGCGGCATAGAGCGCGTGCTCCAACATGGTACGACCGCCGATAGCGTGCAGCATTTTCGGCGTATCGGATTTCATTCGGGTGCCTTGACCCGCGGCGAGAATGACCACAGCGGTGGCCGAACCGTTCGACATGAAACTTGCTACTCCTCGGTCAGGGTGCATCACGGTCACGGCGGGGCGAAAAGTCACTTCTTAATTAAGGGGCCGGCCCCCCGCTTGCTCTCCCACCAGGACTCGAACCTAGAATGCCGGTACCAAAAACCGGAGTGTTGCCATTACACCATGGGAGAATGGGGCAAACGCGAAAAATTGCATGGCTGATTCGACTCAGCCAACTCGCTTGCGCCTGCGATATACGATAGCAAGACTTTAGCCACTAATCTAAAAGCATGGCCTCCAATTCTCCGAGACGACGTATGACCGGTCCACAGCGCAAAGCTCAGCTGACAGAAGTCAGCCGTGGAATCTTTGCCGCCAAGGGGCTTGATGCCGCCTCAATGGAGGAGATCGCTGCCGCAGCTGGGGTATCAAAGCCGGTTGTCTACGAGCATTTCGGTACCAAAGAGCGGCTCTACCAGGCAGTCGTCGACCAGGAGATGAAGACCCTGGAGGCCACGATTAGGGAAGCGTTGTCCCTGGGACGCTCGCGTTACCGCATCGAACAGGCGGTGTTGGCACTGCTGACTTATGTGGAGGAAAACCCGGAGGGATTCTCCATTATTTCTCGCGACCCCGGCGTGGCGGGTGGCTATGAGACGCTGCTGAATAATGCCACTGAGTCGATTACGCCTATCCTTGCCGAGGCTTTCAAACGCGCCGGCTTCGACCCGGCCATGTCGGTGCTCTACGGAAACTGCATGGTCGGTATGGTTTCGCAGACCGCTCGCTGGTGGATGGAGAAGCGCAGTCCGGATAAGGAGACAGTGGCGGCGCACATCGTGAACCTGTGTTGGAACGGGCTGGCCGGCATGGAGGGTTCTCCGACTCTGCATGGCTCCGCTGATGTGCCAGCGGCCGCTGAGGGCGCGAAGTTCGGCGCAGGTGCCGCAGCGGACCCGATGCAGGTGGCGGAGAACGGCTAACCAGCACGCAGGGTGGATCCGGGGTGCATGGTTATATTGGGGCTATGCCAACTTCTGCGTCTTCCTCGGCGAAAGCCACACCCAGCATTCTGCCGAACCCGCTGTCGGGGCTGGAAAGCCTCGTTGTCACGGATCCTCAATTTGTCGGCGTGCTCGGGCGCATCGGCGAAGACGAGCTGGCGCTCACGGGTGCGGACGCGGTGCGTTCGCACCTTATTTACGCCATGTCTACGAAGGTGCCGGTGCTGGTCATCACGGCTACCGGCCGTGAGGCGGAGGACCTGACTGCCGAGGTCAAGTCTATGATCGGCGACCGTGTAGCTATGTTCTCCTCGTGGGAGACGCTCCCGCATGAGAAGCTTTCGCCGGCCGTGGATACTGTGGCGCAGCGTCGTAAGGCGCTTTACGACGTTCGCCGGGGCAAAGTCGACGTTCTGATTGCGGCGGTGCGCTCGTTGGTGCAGCCGATTGTGGACGACCTCGAGGCTGAAACCAGTGCCCCCATTCACGTTCAGCTGGACCAGGACTGCGAGAACCTAGTTGAGCGGTTGGTGCATCACGGCTATTCGCATGTGGACATGGTCGGCAGGCGTGGCCAGTTTGCCGTGCGTGGCGGCATCGTCGATGTTTTCCCTGCGACCGAAGAGCTGCCGGTACGTATCGAGCTCTGGGGTGACGAGGTCACCGACCTGCGCGCTTTTTCCGTCGCTGACCAGCGCACGATCTCTGAGGTAGAGGTCGACCAGCTGGATATCTTCCCGTGTCGTGCACTGCTTATCGACGACGACGTGAAGGCCGCCGCGGAGAAACTCGCCACCACGCGCTCTGGCCAGGTCCAAGAAATGCTCACCCGCATCGGCGATGGCCAGTGGGTGGAGGGCATGGAATCGCTGATCCCACTGATTAGTCAGCATCCGATGAAGATGCTCACTGAGGTCATGCCGGAGAAAACGCATGTGCTCATGTGCGGGCCGGAGCGCATTCGCTCCCGCGCACAGGACCTTATCAGTGCAGGCGAGGAGTTTATGGCCGCAGCGTGGGAAACTGCTGCGATGGGTGGCTCGGCGCCAATCGCCACGGATGGGCTGGAGCCCAGCGCGTACCGCAGCTTGGCCTCTATCCCGATGCCCACTTCGTGGCATATTTCCCCGCCCGGCATGCTGGAGGCGGGAGTCACCGAAGATGATGTGCTGCCACTGACCTTCGAGCCTGGGCCCGCGCCACGCGGAGACTTAAAGGAAATTGGTCACCTGATGAAGCAGCTGCGCGATGCCACGGTCGCGGGGGAGCGAGTGGCGTACGTGGCGGCGACGCCCGCGGGGGCGCGTCGGCAAGCGGAAAAGTTTAGGGAAGCCGGAATTGCGACGCGCATGGCGGCAGGTCCGGAGTATCCCGAGTCCGGAAGAATTACCGTCTACCAGGGTGTTTTGCACGGTGGTCTGGTATTCCCGCGAATCCCCGGTGGCGCGCTGACTCTGATTACCGAGCAGGACATCACAGGTAACCGCATCGCGGAAGGTGCGCTTGGTGGGCGCCGCAAGCCGGCGAAGCGCCGTGGTCGCGTGGATCCGCTGGCGCTGAAGGCCGGTGACTATGTCGTACACGACACGCATGGCATCGGTCGGTTTGTGAAGCTCACTGAGCGCACCATCGGCACGGGCGAGGATCAGGCTCGCCGCGAGTACGTGGTGCTCGAGTACGCACCGAGCAAGCGCGGAGGCCCCTCGGACCAGCTCTACGTGCCGATGGAGAGCCTGGATTTGCTGTCGCGCTATGTCGGCGGCGAAAAGCCCGCGCTGTCGAAGATGGGTGGCTCGGACTGGAAGTCCACCAAGCGCAAGGCCCGTGGTGCTGTCCGCGAGATTGCGGAAGAGCTGGTCAAGCTCTACGCCGAGCGCCAAGCCGCGCCGGGCCACGCGTTCGCGCCGGATACGCCATGGCAGCAGGAGATGGAGGATAACTTCCCCTTCACCGAGACTGAGGACCAGCTTCAGGCCATCGACGAAATCAAGTCCGACATGGAAAAGCCGGTGCCGATGGATCGCGTGCTCATCGGCGATGTCGGCTACGGCAAGACCGAGGTGGCACTGCGTGCTGCCTTCAAGGCAGTTCAAGATGGCCGTCAGGTGGCAGTGTTGGTGCCGACCACGCTTCTGGCGCAGCAGCATTTGACCACTTTCACTCAGCGTATGGAGGGCTTCCCGGTCACCATTCGTGGGCTGTCCCGCTTTACCTCGCCGAAGGACTCCAAGGAGGTCCTCGAAGGGCTGAAGAACGGGACGGTCGACATTGTTATCGGCACGCATCGTCTCCTGCAGACCGGCGTGCAGTGGAAAGAACTCGGCCTGGTCATCGTTGACGAGGAGCAGCGTTTCGGTGTCGAGCATAAGGAACACATCAAGGCGCTACGGCACCATGTCGACGTGCTCACCATGTCCGCAACGCCAATTCCGCGCACGCTCGAAATGTCGATTGCTGGCATCCGCGAGATGAGTCAGATTCTCACCCCGCCGCAGGATCGTCACCCGGTGCTGACATACGTCGGCGCGCAGTCCGACAAGCAGGTCGCCGCTGCTATCAGGCGAGAGCTGCTTCGCGACGGCCAGGTGTTCTACCTGCATAATAAGGTGGAAACCATTGACAAGGTCGCACAGAATATCCGCAATTTGGTGCCCGAGGCCCGCGTGGTAGTGGCCCACGGTCAGATGGGGGAGGAGCAGCTGGAGCGCACGGTCGATGGCTTCTGGCAGCGCGAGTACGACGTGCTGGTGTGTACCACCATCGTGGAGACCGGCCTGGATATTGCCAACGCCAATACGTTGATTGTGGAAAACGCTCACCATATGGGTCTTTCCCAGCTGCACCAGCTGCGTGGTCGCGTGGGCCGTTCCCGTGAGCGCGCCTATGCCTACTTCCTCTACCCGGAAAATCAGACGCTGACGGAGACTTCCTACGACCGCCTGTCCACAATCGCGCAGAACAATGACTTGGGTGCCGGTATGGCCGTGGCAATGAAGGACCTGGAAATGCGCGGCGCCGGAAATATCCTCGGTGCGGAGCAGTCCGGTCACATTGCCGGCGTCGGTTTCGACATGTACGTCCGACTGGTTGGCGAGGCCGTGGCCGCACTGAAGGCAGTGGCCGATGGTGAAACTCCGGATGCTTCCGATAACGAACCGAAGGAAGTTCGGATCGATTTGCCGGTCGATGCGAATATTCCGGCCGAATATGTGTCGTCGGAACGCCTACGTCTAGAGGCGTACCGCAAATTCGCTGCCGCCAGTGCGCTGGACGATATCGACGTAGTGCTCGAAGAGCTCGTTGACCGTTACGGAACCCCACCCATTGAGGTGGAGAGACTGGCGGTTATTTCACGACTTCGAATTATTTGCCGGGAATTCGGCGTGCATGAAGTTCAAGCCATGGGTGCGCACATTAGAATAACCCCTATGGAGCTTGCTGACTCCAAGCAGGTGCGTCTCAAGCGCCTGTATCCACAGGCGACCTATCGTGCGGCAACGCGCACGGTTTCCGTCGGAATGCCGAAGGAAGGGCGAGGGTTGCGGGCAAAACCTGTCCGCGATATTGCATTGGTGCAGTGGGTAGCAGACTTCTTGACATCGATGGCGGGAATTCCACGTATGGATATCTCGCACATGGGAAAGGACTAGAAACCGTATGACTATCATCAAGCTCGATAGCCGCTTTCCAACTGCGATTCCGCTGGAAGCCGCTAGCCTGCTGACCGGTGAAGTCAGCTACACCGAAGAAGTCCCGATCCGTGTGCGTTGGGCAATCGCTGACGCCGGTGGGCACTCGGTGTCCCAGGCGGAGATTCTGGTCACCACTGATATGGAAAACGACGAGGTACTCGATCGCCTCGATGCGGGCGAGAAGGTCTACTCGGTCGAGCTGGATGATGCGCCGGCCCCAGCAGCTCAGGTTGCGGCGGCTCCCCAGCAGGACTCGGTGCAAGAACCTGAGCCAGAACTGGTTGCAGAGCCGCTGACGCCGCAGGAACAGCTTGCCGCAGCTCGTCTGCCCCACGTCGTCGAGGCCGTGGACATCATGGCGGCCGCACGGCGCACGGGGCAGTGGGAAGCTCGCCAGACGCACAAGAGCCTGCTGCCGTATCTCATTGAAGAGACCTACGAGTTTGTCGACGCAGTCAACGAGGGCGGTGACATTCGTAGCGAGCTGTCAGATCTGCTGCTGCAGATCCTCTTCCACGCCGAAATCGCGGAGGACTTCGACTTCGACGATGTGGCGACCGACTTTATTTTGAAGATGCGCGCTCGTCAGCCGTACCTCTTCGACGGCACTGTGGCCGAGGGCGAGATGGTGTCGGAGGAAGAACAGGAGCGACTGTGGGCTTACGGCCGCGGACGTCCGCGCTCGAACCCGGCCACACAGCTGCCAGCTCTGGCTTTGGCTGAGGAAGCCATCCGTCGCGCACGTGCGCTGGGACTGTCCGATGCAGACATTCCAGTGGAGATTCTGGTCCCGACTCCGGGGCTGGAGACTGAGTCCGGTGCGGAAGAACGGACCCGACAGGCTTCACGCGCATTCCTGACTGAGCTGGCCCAGATGGAGAATCAGCAGGCCGGCAGTGCTGAGCAGTGGGCAGCGGGCAGCGAAGATAACGAAGAGGCTGAGGACTTCGGCCCGTCGGAAAGCGACAGCTAGTTTCCAGCAAAAGTGATTTCTGTCCTCGAGTTTGAGTGATTTTTACGGTTTACCCCGTAGAGTAATTCCCCATGCCTTCTAATTCTCCCTTTGATGAATACGCGCACCCCGCACCCCGCGGGGCGAAGTCGCGTGGCCGCAGTAAGGGGAAAAAGAAGTCCTCGCGAGGATGTGGCTGCCTCGGTCTAACCTCCCTGGCGGTGCTGATTATCATTGGCACGGTTGGGGCGTTGGCGATGTTCACTGGACCCGTTATCCCGTCGTTGACCAAGAAGCCGATTCCGGATAATGTGCCGCCTGCTGCGGCTGAGCCACCGCCGATGATTGATGTCAACGCGCCCGGGCGCACCTCGGAACAGCTCCGACAGTGGGCGCAGCAGATTTCCCCGAAGACTGGTATTTCTGAGGACGCTCTCCGTGCCTACGGCAACGCATATGTGATTGCGGCCGAACAGTTCCCGAACTGCCACCTGGAGTGGAACACGCTTGCGGGACTGGGCAAGGTGGAGACTAATCACGGCACGTACTCGGGCAATTGGCTCAAGCCGGCGCATATCGGTGCCGATGGGGTAGTGAGTCCGACGATTATCGGTCCGCCGCTGGACGGCACGAGTGGGTTTGCTGAGGTTCTTGATACTGACAACGGCGAACTCGACGGTGACACAGAGTATGACCGCGCTGTGGGGCCGATGCAGTTTATTCCTGAGACCTGGCATCGCTTTGCGATGGATGCCTCTGGTGATGGTGTCGCCGACCCCAACAACATCGACGACGCAACTGCGACCACGGCACGGATGCTCTGCAGTGGGGAACGCGACCTCGCCACCCCGGAAGGGTGGGCATCTGCAATTCGCTCGTATAACCAGTCTGAGCAGTATCTTCGCGATGTTCGGGATGCTGCGGCGAACTATGCGCTGAATCAGCCCGCATAGGGTGAAAAGGATTTAAGGCGAAGGTTGGCAAACCGTGCCACAATTGGAGTCATGTGCCGGAACGGTTCCGGCGGAAAGGTGACCTATGGCTGCAATCATCGAGTTGAACGCACGCGAAATTCTGGACTCCCGTGGTAACCCGACCGTTGAGGTTGAGGTGCTGTTGGAAGACGGCGCTGTGGGCCGCGCTGCGGTTCCGTCCGGTGCCTCCACCGGCGTTCATGAGGCACACGAGCTCCGCGATGGCGGAGACCGTTACCTGGGCAAGGGGGTCGAGAAGGCTGTCCGCGCTGTGCTCGAGGAGATTGAGGACGCAATTATTGGCCTCGAGGCTGAGGACCAGCGTCTGGTTGACAAGACCATGATTGAGCTGGACGGCACCGACAACAAGTCCCGCCTGGGTGCTAACGCAATCCTGGGTGTTTCCATGGCTGTTGCCAAGGCTGCTGCTGAGTCCGCTGGCCTGGATCTGTTCCGCTACGTCGGCGGCCCGAACGGTCACGTTCTGCCGGTTCCGATGATGAACATCCTCAACGGTGGCGCACACGCTGACTCCGGCGTTGACGTCCAGGAGTTCATGATTGCTCCGATTGGCGCCCCGACCTTCAAGGAAGCACTGCGCGTCGGTGCTGAGGTCTACCACGCACTCAAGAAGGTCATTAAGGACAAGGGCCTGTCCACTGGCCTCGGTGATGAGGGCGGCTTCGCTCCGTCGGTTGACTCCACCAAGGCTGCTCTTGACCTGATTGTTGAAGCAATTGAGGCTGCAGGCTACAAGCTGGGCGACGATGTCGCTCTGGCTCTCGACGTTGCTTCTTCCGAGTTCTTCAAGGACGGCAAGTACCACTTCGAGGGCGGCGAGCACACCGCTGAGGAGATGGCAGCTGTCTACGCTGACCTGGTTGAGAACTACGCCATCGTCTCCATCGAGGATCCGCTGCAGGAGGATGACTGGGAGGGCTACACCACCCTGACTGCTCAGCTTGGTGACAAGGTCCAGATCGTCGGCGACGACTTCTTCGTCACCAACCCGAAGCGTCTGGCAGAGGGCATTGAGAAGAAGGCCGCTAACGCTCTGCTGGTCAAGGTCAACCAGATTGGTACCCTGTCCGAGACCTTCGAGGCCGTCGCAATGGCTCACAACGCCGGCTACAAGTCCATGATGTCCCACCGCTCCGGTGAGACTGAGGACACCACCATCGCTGACCTGGCTGTCGGCCTGAACTGTGGCCAGATCAAGACCGGTGCTCCGGCTCGCTCCGAGCGCGTTGCTAAGTACAATCAGCTGCTGCGCATCGAGGAGTACCTGGGTGACGCTGCTGTCTACGCTGGTCGCAGCGCATTCCCGCGTTTTAAGTAAAGAGCTGAGGCGCTGCGAAAGCTGCGTCTAGCACTGCCCGTCCGCACCACGCACGTGGTGGTGGGCGGGTTTTTGTTATTTCATCGGCTGACGGTCGGGTAGAGTGTGGGACATGAGTGCATCGGACCGATCTCGCCGCGGAACACAGTCGCGCCCTGCAGGGGCGGGGCAGCGTTCGGCAGCGGCAATCGCATCGGGAATGCGCTCGCTGAGCACAGCACAGAAGATCGGCATTGGTCTGCTGGTGCTTTTCTTAGTATCTGTTCTCGCAATTCCGCTGCGGACTTTTGCACAACAACAGGCGGATGTCGCCGCCACGCAGGACAATATTGCTCGCATGGAACAGCGAATTAAGCAGTTAGAGGATGAAAAGGAGCTTTACTCCAACCCTGCCTATGTTAAGGAGCAGGCACGTCTGCGCCTGGGGCTGGTAGAGCCGGGGGAGACCCCATTCCGTATCCTCGATCCGGCCGTTGGCGAGCAGCCTGTGACGCAGCCGGAGGAAATTCCGCAGCACCAGGCCAAGAAGTGGTACGAGACTCTGTGGGATTCCATTTCTATCCCGCCCGAACCCGAAGAGACTCGCCCTAATCCGGGGCGCGATCAGGCAACGAGGCCAGAGAGCTTGCCGACGGTACCGGAGTCCTAAATCGCCGTAGGGCTACCTGGGGCCTCTCGGCGAGGTTGCATGCGCGGCGGAGTGTGCCGTCGTAAAGCGAAACAACGCGCTTGTAAGGCGACTGTGAGATTATGTGTCAGTAAAAACGGAAGCAAAAGGAGTGTGACCGATGTCTGTGGATACCGCAGATTTGGAAGTGATAGCGGAGCAGCTCGGACGTGAACCGCGGGGTGTAGTGGACATCTCTTACCGCAGCCCCGACGGCACTCCTGGTGTGGTCAAGACGAAGCCGCGCTTGGACGATGGCACTCCGTTTCCCACGCTCTTTTACCTAACTGATCCGCGACTCACCGCGGAGGCCTCCCGGTTGGAGACGACTGGCGTGATGAAGGAAATGACCGCGCGTCTGGAAAGCGACGAAGAGCTCGCCGCCGATTACCAGCGTGCACATGAGGCGTTTCTGGCAGAGCGCAATGAGATGGAAGACCTGGGCACGGACTTCTCCGGTGGCGGCATGCCGACGCGCGTGAAGTGCCTACACGTTCTTATTGCCTACGCCCTGGCCAAGGGGCCGGATCACTTCCGACTGGGTACTGAGTCGGTCGCGCTGGCGGCGGAGAACGAGAAGCTGCGCGGCACCGCGATTCCCGCAGATTGGCCCACGATTGCCGAGCTCGGTATTGCGTATCCGGGGGTGGAGGGATAAATGACGACCCTCGCTGCCGTCGACTGCGGCACTAACTCGCTTCGCCTGCTTATCAGCCGGGTCGAGGTCGTCGATGGAGTTCTCGAAATCACAGAACTGCACCGACTGATGGAAATCGTCCGCCTTGGCCAGGGCGTGGACGCCACTGGCATGCTGGCTCCAGAGGCGCTGGAGCGCGTGCGGGAGGCTCTGACGAAGTATGCGGAGCTTATGCAGGTCGAGAAAGTGCAAGCAGTCCGAATGGTGGCGACATCGGCGACGCGCGACGCAAGCAACCGCGACGATTTCTTCGCCATGACCCGCGAGATTCTCGCTCCGTGGGGTGCAGAGGCCGAGGTTATTTCCGGCGACGAGGAAGCCGCGCTGTCCTTCCGCGGGGCGGTAGATGACTTGGAGCCCGAGCTCGGTCCGTATTGCGTCATTGACGTCGGCGGTGGCTCCACCGAGGTTATTGTCGGTGACCACGATGGTACGGTAGCCGGCTCTGATTCCGTGGCCATGGGCAGTGTGCGCTTGACCGAGCGGTTCCTGCAGACCTCGCCACCGACGGCGGAACAGGTCCAGGAGGCGCGTTCGTATGTTGCGGAGCTGGCCGACGAGATTGTTGCGAAGGTGCCTGTCGACAAGGCTCGCACCATCGTCGGCTGCGCCGGGACCTTCACCACGCTGTCGGCGCTGGCACAGGGGCTAGAAACCTACGACCCGGAGGCAATCCACCTGTCGCAGCTGCGCTTTGCGGCGTTGCGTGCGCTGACCGCGTCCGTGATTGAGACCGACGCGGAATCGCTCGCTGCCAATCCCGTGATGCATCCGAAGCGCGCGGATGTCTTCGCCGGCGGTTCCATCATTGTGGACGGTCTGATGGACATGTTTGAGGCGCTGCCGCTTTCCGAGGCAGCGAAGGAAGAGCAGCGCTTTTTCTACATCAGCGAGAAGGATATCCTCGACGGAATTGTGGCGAGTTTGGTAGACACCCATATCGCCCATTAATCTTTCTTAGGGGCCCCTATAGCCCAATTGGCAGAGGCAGAGGACTTAAAATCCTTTCAGTGTGGGTTCGAGTCCCACTGGGGGCACCAAAAGGCCAGGTCAGAGAGTTTTCTGACCTGGCCTTTTGCTATTTGTGCGCGCTACATGCGGATTACGGCAGGACGTTGAACTTCTTGCCGAGGACAAGTGCCGTGTTGAACACCTTCGAGTACAGCTCACGCGGCATCTGCGGCATCGATACCGGGGAAAGACGCTGCACGGTCACCGTCTGCTCATCGGTGTACTTCAGCAGGCCGCCCGCTGCTTGACGACGGCCCACACCCGAATCCTTGAAACCACCCATCGGGGCATCGACAGACGCGAAGGCCGCAGCAAAACCATCGTTGACATTGACGGTACCGGCCTCAAGCTGTGGAGCCAGCTCCTTTGCGCGACGCGGGGAGGTCCACAGCGAAGCGTTGAGGCCATAACGGGAATCGTTGGACTTGGCGATAGCCTCATGGACGTCCGAGACACGCTGGAGGACTACCACCGGGCCGAATACCTCTTCGGTCAGCAGGGCGACGCCCTCCGGGACGTCGGTAAGCACGGTCGGCTCGTAGAACAGCGGTCCCAGATCCGGGCGAGGACGACCGCCGGCCAGCACGGTGGCGCCGGCCTCGATAGCCTCGTCGACCATGGACTTGACGGTGTCGAACTGGCCCTGAGACTGCAGGCAGCCCATCTCGGTTTCCCACTCGTAGCCAGCGCCGATGGACATTGCCTTCACGCGGTCGGTGAATGCCGGGACGAACTCGTCCCAGACTGAGTCCACGACATAGATTCGCTCAATGGACACGCACAGGTGACCGGAGTTGGTGAAGCAGCCAATGCGTGCGCCCTCGACCGCGCGGTTGATGTTGGCATCCTCAGCGACAATCAGCGGGTTCTTGCCGCCGAGCTCCGCGGAGAAACTGATCAGGCGTTCGCCGCACTGCTGTGCCAGCGAGCGGCCGGTCTCGGAGGAGCCGGTGAACATCAGGAAGTCACACTGGCCGACAATGCCCTGGCCGACAACGCGACCGGGTCCTGGAATGACCTGGAAGAGATCCTCCGGAAGGCCAGCGCGGTAGAGCAAATCGACAGCGAAGAGAGCGGTAAACGGAGTGGTGCTGTCCGGCTTGAGCACGATGGCGTTACCGGCCATCAGTGCAGCCAGCGCATCGGAAACCGCGAGGGTCAGCGGGTAGTTCCACGGAGCAATAACACCGACGACGCCCTTTGGGTGGTGGTAGACGGTGGTCTTGGAAAGTACCGGGACCGCGCCGTGCGCTCGCTTCGGCTCAAGCAGTTTCGGGCCCTGATTGCCGTAGTAGCGGGCGGTGATAGCGGTGTGTACGAGCTCCTCGTGGGCACTGGCGCGGTTTTTACCGGTCTCGGCCTGCAGCAGGTCCAGCACCTGGTCGCAGTGGGTAAAGAGCAGGTCGTGGAAGTGGTGCAGCACTTCGCCGCGCTTTTCCGGCGCCATGCGGGCCCACTTCTTCTGCGCGGCACGGGCACGCTTGAAGGCCTCGTCGACATCGGCCTGGGTACCGACAGGAATCTGCGCCAGCTCCTGGCCGGTAAATGGTGCCGAGATAGTGGCGGTCTTCGACTTATCAGCTACCGTGACGCGCTGAAGAAGGCGGGCAACGAGCTCGTCGTTAAGCGGATTGCGGATGGTAGTTCGGTTTGTCGTAGCAGTAGATGCTGTCATGGCACAGATACTACTGTTGCGCGGCGCCCCGAGATAGTAAATTTGGCAAAACTACAAAAACTTAGAAAACTTTAGTAAGTAGTCCAGCCCATCCGACGGTTGCGGTCCGGGTCGCGCGGGCCATCGTTGCCGAACTCGAACGGTTCGTGGCCGTCGACATCGCCGTAGCGCATCTCCGGGTCATCATCCAGATCGTCGTCGACGTCGATGTCCGGCTTTTCCTCGGCCAACCGCTTGCCGAGGGTGTCATGCGGAGAAGCGCCCCGCCAGCGGTCCGGCGGATCCATTACATAATTCTCGCCATCACCGGTGAGGAAGTCGCCATCGAGCCCTTCCGAGCCATCGAGCGTGGTCTCGTCGAAATCACCAGTGGTATCCGGATCGTAGTCAAGGCCATCAGACATCTTGACCAACCTCCTGTTTCATAATCACTCATGTGGTGCCCACGCCTGGCGACTGTGAGTGTTTCCGCGATTACAAAATCACCGCCAGCAGGCGAGGAATTACCTTGATACTAACTGTTTTTCAGGGTTGGGAACAATACCTTTACATCGCCCGTTGTAGAAAGTGTAGGCAAACGTACGCGCGTGTGCCTGAATACAAAACGTAAGAAAAACTGAGAAAAGAAAGAAGGACGACGTGCGCGAAAGCAGCAATCCTGCATTCAGTTCACTTACTAAGACCGTCGCCCGCGGACAGGCGGGCGCACATCACTACGGCCAAGGTCAGATGGGCGCTGGCTACGGGGATAACCCGTACCAGTCGCAGGTTGCCGCCGACTACCGTCCGATGACGGTCGACGATGTCGTTTCCAAGACCGGCATCACGCTGGCAACCATCATTGTTCTGGCTGCAGTCAACTTCTTCATTGCCGTCAGTGTCTCCACCAGCCTGGCCATGATTCTGACCATTGTCGGCGCCATCGGTGGTCTGATTACTGTTTTGGTGTCCACCTTCGGCAAGAAGTACGGCTCCGCGCCGGTTACCCTCACCTACGCGGCCTTCGAGGGGCTCTTCGTCGGTGGCATCAGCTTCATGTTCACCGCTCCAATTCAGGGCGTTGCCGCAGGTGCGCTGATTATGCAGGCAGTGCTGGCCACCCTGGGTGTCTTCATCGGTATGCTCTTCGTCTACAAGTCGGGCGCTATCCGCGTGACCCCGAAGTTCACCCGTTTTATGAGTGCGGCTCTGATTGGTGTCCTGGTCCTCATGCTGGGCAACCTGGTGCTCTCCCTGTTCGGCCTGGGCTTCCCGCTGCGTGACGGCGGCATGCTGTCGATCATCTTCTCGCTGGTCTGCATCGGCCTGGCAGCCTTCAGCTTCCTGATTGACTTCGATCAGGCTGACCGCCTGGTCCGCGCTGGCGCTCCGGCTCAGTACGCCTGGGGTGTCGCCCTCGGCCTGGCTGTGACCCTGGTCTGGCTCTACACCGAGATTCTGCGTCTGCTGTCCTACTTCAGGGACTAAACGCTAGAAAACTAACTAACGCACAAGCGCCGGTTAGCCCGTTATTACGGGTGGCCGGCGCTTTGTTGTTGGCAGTCGACATATTGACCGATCAGGCTGTTCAGTGTGACGTCGTAAAGCGCGTTATTGAAGCGGGAGAGGGCACAAAAAATGGACCGATAGGCCATATGGGCTTCTATCGGTCCAAGAATCGGGCACTGTGGCCCGAAGTTGCCGCCTGGGGGTTAAGTAGCAAAAAGTGTGTCTGACTTT
>NZ_KV787389.1:0-1259 GCF_001807075.1 Corynebacterium sp. HMSC14B06
GTCGATGGCGGTGTCGTATTCTGCTGGTGCACCGATGTCATTGGTAGTGGCTGTGGTGTTGTGGGTGATCAGGTCTGTTGCTGTGGAAAGTGCGTCTTGACCCCATCGTTGGTCCCTGGCGATCTTGACCGGATCGTCAGGGACTTCTGTATGTAGATACAGCCACCAATCCATCACTGTGCGTTGATGCGGTAGTGATAGTCCGCGGTGTCTGCGGGCTAGTTCTTTTATGGGGGCGTTGATGCCACCTTCGAGGCTGTTTGTTGTTGCTGCAAGGTTGTCGGGGTCGATGGTTGTTGGTGGGGGTTGCAGGTAGGTAAACAGCAGGTCTCTGCGGTGCAGAGATAGCAATGATTGATAGGCCGCTCGGACGCGTTGGTGGGTGTAGACCTTGGTGTAGGCGCCGGTAACGGGGTCTTTGATGGTGGTTTTCTCGTTCATCCATTCCCGGTAGGTGTGGTCGAATTCGTGCAGGTGGGCGACCCATGTGGATGCTTGGTCAAGGTCGGTGATGCGAGTGAGTTTCAGGGCTAGGCGGTAGAGGGTTTTGCCGGCATCGGTGCGGGGGTTGCTGGTGGTGTGGCGGCGGACTGTTCGTTGGGCGTGGACGAGGCAGCGTTGGATGCGTGTTGTTGGCCAGCAGTGGTGGATGGCTGATTGGGCACCTTGTCCGCCGTCTGTGACTGCGATTAGTGGTGCGGCAATGGGGCGTAGGAGTTCGGTGTAGGCGGCGGTGGTTTCGTGTCTGGCCCAGGTCCAGTTGATGACGTGGGTTTTACTGGCTGCGATCAGGAGGCATCCGGACTTTAGATAGGTCGCGTCGAGGAAGATTTGGTCATGGATGCGGAATGAGTCGATGGTGGGTGTGGGGATGATCCACCAGCACCATCGGAATCGGTGGTGCATGGTTTGCCTGGTTACGCCATGGTGTGCGGCGAAGGTGGTTAGAGATTGGGTGCCGGTGGCCCATTGGATGAACAAAGCCATGGTGGCGGTGTTTTTGTTGTGGGTTTGGGTGTTGCGGGTAAAGGAGTGTCCGCAGTGGGTGCAGCGCCAACGGGTGGTTGATTTGCTGGTGGTGCCGTTTTTCTTTGTGTTGTTGCCGCATAGTGGGCAGCTGGGGCGGTTGGTGGTCATCCTTTAATCCAACCGGTGTGCGGTTAGCACAAATGTGGCCGGAGGTGCGGGATGGTGTGGGTAATAGCTTTCGGGGAGCTATTCTTTGGTGATTTGTGGTGTGTGGTCTGGGGTTATGGTGG
>NZ_KV787390.1:0-3991 GCF_001807075.1 Corynebacterium sp. HMSC14B06
CCGTGTGGGGTTGGGTGCTGCGGCCCACTTTTGTTTTACCCACAAGTAAACAACATTTTGTTAGTGGTGTTCGCTTTTCAGTGGCTTTGTAATCCTTCGCTTCTGCTTCAATACGTTCTCCAAGGGTATAAGGAAAGTCCGCAGAAGCCTTAAAGGAACAATTTTCCATTCCGATCATGGCAGTGTGTACACCTCGCAGGCATTTAGAGAGCACTGCGCTGTATTTGGTGTGCGTCAATCCATGGGCGCGGTGGGAACGAGTGCCGATAACGCCGTGGCAGAATCATTTAACACCACCTTAAAGCGTGAAGATCTGCGTAATCGGAAAGTCTTTGACGATCCCACTACCTGCCGCCAAGAAGTCTTCCGAAGGTGCATGCGCTACAACACGCGCAGACGACACTCCTGGTGCAACCTTCTAGCCCCCGATACATTCGAAGCGCTTAATTCAGCTACAGTGACCCAAGCAGCATAGCTAACCCCCGACGTGTCTACTTTCCGGGGGGCAGGCCCTTATCCCGATGAAAAGGTCTAATGCGTTCAACCAGCGCCAGCTTCGCGAAGGCGACAAACACTTAATCCACAGGCCTTGGACTGGCGATACCCACGCGAGGTGATGAACCCGCCAGCGTGATGAACCCGCCAGCACGGTTATTTTTTCAACGCCTTACAGATGAACTCGACAGGGAAAATACTCCGGTACTCATCGATAAACCGGATCTATTCTTAACGTTTTGGGCCTGGTTCCGACGCGAAAAAGCTGAGGTAGCTTTTAAAAGTTCTTTGGTATCGCGTAGCTGGTGAGTTTTACGGCGTAGCCTTGCGTTTTGGCAGCCACATCTTCAGGCACCGGTTCTGGGATGTTCCCTGCACGACGGGCCTGCGAAAAGTCCATTGATAAGCTGTGTGCCGTGAAACCCCTAGCTTTGGTCTAATGCTTGGCACGCGACTTGCATCGACATATTTTCCGCCAAGATGCGATCTTCCACGAGCCGGATCACACGGTCCTTCGCATTTTGGTCCAAATTTCTCGGCATATTCCGGTTTTTCCCATCTACTCAAACGGAACAAAACCTAGGACACGTCAGATAAATTACCTTTCGTCCCAACCCAACCGGGCTGGTTATCAGGTGTCCATCAAACAGCGCTCAGGTCCGAGTGTCGTTAAAACGCTACGAGACCTACAAGGGAATTTACCTAGGAAAGAACTCAAACTTTGTCACATTAATTGCACGAATGAGTGACGTGACGAAATTTAAAGGAAATGGCCGGGACCCTGAAATTTAGCGGGGTACAGGGACATGTGCGGGGTCACGATCAGAGGGTTCGAAAATGGCAGGATTGAATCCGAACGCGGAAAGTGTTTCGTTGTCTGAGTACGTTACAGCGTGTACACGGAGGCTGAGGTCGCCAAACAATTCTTCATCGAGTTCCCGCCCACCGAACATAGTAGGGTCGTAATTGCAATTGATGAATCTGCTCTCAATAGCTTTTGGAGAAGCCTGTTCATCAACCTGAACGTCCGAAGAAAAATATTTGTAAATCATCAGTTCTGCTCCTTCGGAGACTCGACGCAAGATGTGTCGCCACCACCATCGATCCGTTTCTCCGATTGAGCTGCCAAAGATAATGAAAAATTCTGATTCTTCGATCATCTTGCGGTAGCGACGGGATGTTTGTGCCCAAAAGATTTTTTCAAACTTGTGGGAGGAACCTTGGTTCGCGTCTTGATCCGTACCGTCAATCCCGAACAATAGGGATCGTGGTACTGCCTGCATTCCATGCGGATGATGGATCTCTGTCATCAGGTAAGAGGAACAACCAGTTTCAGCGTTTGCTCTAGAGCAGTACTCACTTGGATAGAGATGATTCCGTGGATTCCGTCGAAACTGAAAGTTCGTGTCCACGGTGGTGTTTGGATGAGGATCGAACTGTTCTTGGTCGAGATATAGGTAGTTATCAAGGAGGAAAGTGTAATTGAAATTGATGATGTTGAAATTGAAAAGATCGTAATGATTGGTTTTAGACGGCAGAGCCAAGTATTGATAGGCGTTGCTGTCGAGATCGCCCAGAAACCGGCTAAATGTACAATAGGCCCACTGGTGAGATTGCGCCTCCCTATCCAATTCGTTTAGCAAATCTGGGCTGACCACTAGGTCAAGAAAACTGGAAAAGTGACGTTGGATTTCTGCCAAGTCGCGGCGGAGTTTTACGAAGTCGATAGGACCCGGACTAGATACAAATTCCTGTAACCGTGCTTCGAAATCGCTCCAATTAGGGAACCCATCTTTGCCTTGGCCACGCTGTTCTTCATGTTCTTTGCGCAGCTCATTCATCTTCTTGAAAATCATGTTTTCGGCGTTAAAGTTCATTGACTTCAGATAAAAGAAGAATGATTGGTAGTCAGTTCGATACTTGGCATTAAGCAGGGAAAGAGCAGCAATGTCGAAGCCATTTCCGACAAGCATCATAATATTGTGCTGGACCTTGTCGTTGGAGGGCTTTAGACAGGCGAAATCAGTGTGGTCGTATTTCCTGATGCCGTGATGGACTGGATCCTCGGTGCGGGTAGTCGGCTTGGTCATCGTTCCTTCAACCTGAGTCTTCAAAATTCTTTAACGGAGTTTGAAGCGTCCTGGGTTTAGTTCCGCTTCTTTTACGGCCCTGTGTTGATGGGCTGGGTGAAATAGTACTTGGTTTCTACTTCTTGTGGGGTGGCGTACTCCAATGCTTCATGAAGCCTTTTGGTGTTCCACCAATGCACCCACCGCAAGGTGGCCAGTTCGGCTTCCCCGACCGACGTCCAGGGGCCTTGGGCATGAATCAGTTCCGCCTTGTAGAGACCGTTGACGGTCTCAGCTAGAGCATTGTCTTAGGAATCGCCGACTGTTCCGACACTTCGCCGGATTCCGGATTCGGCTAGCGCGGTGGAATACTTCAGTGACACGTATTGGCTGCCCCGATCGCTATGGTGAATCAGTTGGTTTCCATGGATTCGTCCTGCAGTCGTTAAGGCATGTTCCAAGGCCTCCATGGGCAGCGCATCGGTGCGCATCGTTGAGCGTGTAGCAACACCAACAATTTTTCGGCTGTAGACATCCACGACAAACGCGGTGTAGGCGAATCCCGACAGAATGCGAACGTGAGCAATGTCGGCAACCCAAAGCCTGCCTGGCGCTTGTGCACGAAAGTCTCGCTGCGCTAGGTCTGGGCGATGATCCGGTGTCTTCGGGCTAATTGTTGTCACGGGGGTTCGTCCGCATCTGCGGCAGGAAACACCTGCTAGCTTCATTAATCGGGCGGTCTTGTCGCGGCCGATATGAAAGTCTTCACGGTTCATCGCGTACCACATTTTGCGGATTCCGTAGACTGAGAAATTCTGCGCATGCACACGCTGTATCTCTGCAATGAGAAGGCTATCGCTTAAGGCTCTTGCACTGGGAGCGCGTGTGGTGGCTTTGCGGTAGCCGCGTGAAGTGATGAATCCACGATCTGCTTGTTTTAGGCCTCGACCCCCAAACTGATCTTTATATGCGTCGATGTAGGAGATCATTTAGTCGTGGGTCGGTCGAGTTCCGCTGCGAAAAAGCCGAAGCAGTCTTGAGAATCCCGTTTGCTCGTTTCAGTTCGCGGTTTTCGTGGCGCAGATGCTTGAGCTCTTCTTCCATCGTTTCGCCGCCAGACGCGTCAGAGTCATCACGTACCGAAGCGCCGTCACGGTGCCAAGCCCGCAACGTATGGTGAGATACCCCAAGCAGCTCACCGACCTCCGTGTAGGCACGTTACAGTGAGCAAGACTCCCGGCGGACCATTTCGATGATCTGATGGACCGCCTTCTCCTTGAACTCGACGGAATATTCTCTAGGCATAGTTCAGTCCTTCCTTAGCTGAGGTAGGAACTCAACCCAGGACGCTTCAATATGGATCGTGTGTATAAACTGGTGGAAATTGGGTTGATGACCAGCGGATTCGCTTAAATAAGGGCGTGTGT
>NZ_KV787391.1:0-358 GCF_001807075.1 Corynebacterium sp. HMSC14B06
CTTTGCGACGTGACCTGCGGCTGCGTTTTTTCCATCCATGCTTTCAGCTTCGCCAGCTCAGGCAGGCTTTTTTCCTGACGGCCGATGTAACGCTGCTCATCGCTGACATCCTTGAGTTCGCGCTCGATGCCGTACAGTTTATTGATAGATGCCAGTGCAACATCGGCGCGGCCCGTTTTGCCTTGGGGCTGCACTTTCTTTGCCTCCACGAACTTGCGTCGTACATGGGCCATGCACGCCAGACGTTCCACACCCGGTTGCGACGCCAACGCGTTATAGCCCGCGTAATCATCGGTCATCACGTAGCCGCGATAACTTTCCAGCAGACACAGCGGCACTTCCTGCGCACGGCTGGAGG
>NZ_KV787391.1:378-645 GCF_001807075.1 Corynebacterium sp. HMSC14B06
CAGCGGCACTTCCTGCGCACGGCTGGAGGTGTAGTCGAACAGGACGACTTTTCGGTCTGGCGGTCCGCTGGCTTGCACCCACATCCAGGATTGGCTGGTTGGGTCACGATCCGGCTCTTTTAGTACCTGGACTCGTGTTTCATCGCAGTGGATAAACGGGCTTTCGAATAATCGATCACGCATCAAATTCAACAGCGGCTGGAAGTGCTCGCTGCACTGGATTACCCAGCGTGCCAAGGTTTGGCGCGGTATCTCGATGCCATGTCG
>NZ_KV787392.1:0-154099 GCF_001807075.1 Corynebacterium sp. HMSC14B06
TGCGGCCCACTTTTTGTTACCCACGAGTAAACAACATTCAACGACGGTTGTTGTGGTAAGGCGTGGCTCTATACCAGATACTTCTGGCGCAATTGGTTGATGTCAGCGTCGGAAAGCCCGATGCCTTGTCGGACGAAGTTGTCGAAAGTACCGTAGTTCTCTTCGATAGCGTCCCACGACATCTTGAGCCACTTTTTGTCTACCGCGTCTTCACGATTGAGGTAAGCGTTGCTGGCAAGGAAGTCCTGCTCGATTGCTTCGTAACTAACTCCCAAGATGGCCAAGAGGAACGCGGCACCGAGGCCGGTTCGGTCTTTGCCAGCACTGCAGTGGAAAACGACGGCGCCGTCTTCATATGCGAGTGCTTGGAGAAGATCCTTCCAAGCGGTTCGCGGTGCTTCTCCGGTAATCATCAATTCATAGCCGAGCAGTTGGCCGAAGTATTTCACTTCATCGTCGAAAATCTCTGCATCACGCGCTTTGATGCTGTCTCCCGCTGCTTCGTAGAACTCGGGCGCGTGGCCGTAAAGCTGCTCGCCAGTAGTTGCGACAGGACTCTTCACGAAGCCTAAGCCATTGCGAACATCGATGATGTCCGCTACCTGGTAAGTCACGCCGTCGGGCAAGACGTCTGGGCCTTCGCTGCGCTCTTTAATGTTTCGCAAATCGACGACGCGTGTCACGCCTGCCTGCGTCATGCGGGCAAGATCTTCGTCGCTTGGCTCCCGTAAGGCGTTTGACCTGTATGCGAGGCCTTGGCGGATGCGGCGACCGTCCTCGGTCGTGATTAGGTTGGCGCTACTGCCCGCTACATCGCGGAAGTTGCTGAGTGAGGATAGTGAGCCGGACTCGATAGGGGTTGGAGATCCGGTTGGTGCCGTGGCGGTAGTAGTCTGGCCGGCGTCCTGTGTTTCGGTCGCGCTAATCCCTGGTGTGACTGCATTAAACAACGCGGTGTTAGGGCTAGCTAACGCGGGTGATGGGGCAATAGTGCCGAGTGGTAGAAGAAGGGCCGCGGTTAGGGCAGAGACTTTAGCGCGATGATTCGCGCGGCTTAGGTTAGTTGGATTCACGGGTATTGAGGTTAGTGTGCTTCAGGTTTTCGGCAACTTATAAGAAAAGCTCTTTCCTGCATAGTCTTGCCCGCGCACTCGCATAGCCTCGCCGGCGCAACAAGGTCCTTTGGAACGCGGTAAGAACGTAATGGGGGTACCTGGCTGCACTACTCGGAAAAGGTCCGCTACCAGTCCAAATTAGCCAACACTAAGACAAGTTCGAAACATGCCCTAAATATTGCGCAATTTCATAACGTATTTACTTGTTAAATAGGGAACCCTAAGCTAATGTCTCACAGGTAATGATTACCTAAGTAAGTGATTGGGTAACGGCGTCTAAGTCGCGTTTGTTTAACAATCCTACTGTGACCGAAGGGATGCCTTTAAGTGGCGCGTTCTAACTCCGGCCGTATTCGCAATATCGTAGTTGCATCTGTTGCGAGCCTTGGACTTGTTCTTGGTGCATGTTCTACTGATGCCGGTAACGAGGATAAGTCTGCAGCTGCAGGCAACGGGTCTACTATTACCGTTACTGATAATCATGGTGAGCAGACCGTACCTGCCGAGATTGACTCTGTTGTGGCGACGGATAACCGTTCCTTCGAGATGCTCGATCAGTGGGGTATTAAGCTGGCTGCAGCTCCTAAACCGATTATCCCGTTCACGGTTTCCGACTACAAGGACAATCCTGACGTTCAGGACATCGGCAATCACCGCGAGCCGAATCTCGAAATTGTTGCTGCTGCTGACCCGGACCTGATTGTGAACGGTCAGCGTTTCGGCAAGTACTACGATGACCTGAAGAAGCTCGCTCCGAACTCCGCGATTGTGGAGTTTGAGCCGCGCGAGGGCAAGCCGCTGGACGAGGAGCTCAAGCGCCACGCTAAGGGCCTGGGCACCATCTTCGGTAAGGAGAAGGAAGCCGATCAGCTCATCGCAGACTTTGACAAGGCTCTGGAGCGCGCTCGCAAGGCTTACAACCCGGACGTGAAGGTCATGGCGCTGAACTCGTCGGGCGGCACCCTCGGTTACATTGCTCCGACTGTTGGTCGTACCTTCGGCCCGCTGTTCGACCTGATTGGCATGAAGCCGGCGCTGGAGGTCGACAAGGCCAGCGATGACCACCAGGGTGATGAGATTTCCGCCGAGTCCATCGCTGAGGCAAACCCGGACTTCATCATGGTGCTTGACCGCGATGCTGGCACCTCTGTCCGCGGTACCGATGAGTACCGTTCGGCACAGTCTGTGGTCGAGGAAGCCGCTCCGCTGAAGAACGTGAAGGCAGTCAAGGAGGGCAAGATCTACTACGCCCCAGAGGACACTTACACCAACGAGTCCATCATCACGTACACGGAGATTCTGAACGGGCTTGCCGACGCCTTCGAGCAGGCCTAATAGTTCTCTGACCAGTCACAGGAGTACCTCACCAACTCTATGCAGAAGTTACTGGATTCCCGACTAGCCATCGGGATTGCCTTTGTGGCAGTCCTGGTGGCTATGTCGCTGTTTGTAGGCCAATACGACATCCTGGGCGCCGACGACGGCTGGGAGATGTTCGCCACTACGCGTATACCGCGCACCATTGCACTAGTGCTCTCGGGTGCCGCGATGGCGATGTGTGGCTTGGTCATGCAGCTACTTACGCGCAACAAGTTTGTCGAACCCACCACCACGGGAACCACGGAGTGGGCTGGTCTCGGCCTGATTTTCGTGATGTATTTCTTTCCTTCGGCCTCGATGCTTGGCCGGATGGGTGGGGCAATCATCTTCGCTTTCATCGGCACGGCAGTGTTCTTCCTGTTCTTGCGCCGTGTCGCTTTGAAGTCAAGTCTGGTTGTGCCCATCGTGGGCATCATGTTGGGTGCGGTAGTCAGTTCGATTTCGACTTTCTTTGCGTTGCAGACGGACATGCTGCAGTCGCTAGGCGTGTGGTTCGCAGGCTCTTTTACTGCCATTTATAAAGGGCAGTACGAATTCCTGTGGCTGGTCGTCATCGTGGTTGCAATCGTCTTCGTATTCAGCGATCGGTTAACGGTTGCGGGGCTTGGTGAGGACATTGCCACCAACGTCGGTCTGAACTACAAGCGAATCGTGTTCCTGGGAACGGGGCTGATTGCAATCGCAACAGGTTTGGTCACCGTCGTGGTGGGCAACCTCCCATTCCTGGGGCTCATCGTCCCGAATATCGTCTCCATGTTCCGTGGCGATGATCTGCGCTCCAATCTGCCCTGGGTATGCCTGGTGGGCATTGCCATTGTGACGGTCGCGGACCTGATTGGCCGCGTCATTATCGCCCCGTTCGAGATTCCAGTATCGGTGATTCTCGGCATCCTGGGTGCTGCCATTTTCGTCTATCTGATTGTGGAGCGGCGTCGTGCTTAATCTCAGTTCAACTCATACGGTGGCCGACCCGGCTGGGGCGCAAACGACGTCGTTTAGCACGGGTGCAGCGGCGCGCAGGTACTGGATTATCATTGCTGTGCTGGCGGGCTTGGCGACGTTGTTTACCGCGGGTCTGCTTGCATGGGACAATCCGTTGCCGTTTGGTACGGACGGCTTTTGGCTGATCGCGCGTCGGCGCCTTGATGCGGTCATTGCGATGATCGTGGTTGCCTGCTGCCATGCCGTCGCGACGGTGGCGTTCCAGTCGATTGCGAATAACCGAATTATTACGCCGTCGATTATGGGTTTTGAGGCGCTGTACGTGGCTATCAGTACCGCTGCAGTGTACTTCTTCGGTGCGACCGGCCTGATGAAAGCTGGCTCGGTTGGCGCGTTTGTGCTGCAGCTCGCGCTGATGGTGGGGCTGTCGCTGGTGCTGTATGCGTGGCTGCTGACCGGGCAGGGCGCGGATATGCACAGCATGCTGCTGGTGGGCATTGTCATCGGTGGCGGACTGGCTTCGCTGTCGACGTTCATGCAGCGCATGCTCACGCCTTCGGATTTTGACCTGCTGACGGCGCGGCTGTTCGGCTCTGTCAACAACGCTGACCCGGAGTTTTTCCCGGTGGCGATTCCGCTCGTGATAGGGGCGATCGTGGTGATCGCGTTGCATTCGCGGGCCCTCAACGTCATGTCGCTCGGCCGCGAAGTCGCGACGAATCTGGGTGTGAACTACCAGGTTCGGTCCATCACTGTGCTGGTCGCGGTGTCGGTGCTGATGGCCGTATCGACGGCCATGGTCGGCCCGATGACCTTCCTCGGCTTCCTGGTCGCGACCATTGCGTACCAGGCTGCGGATACCTATGACCATCGCTTTGTGCTGCCGATGGCGGCGCTGATCGGCTACGTCACCTTGGCCGGTGCGTATTTCATTCTCAATCACGTTTTCTATGCCCAGGGCGTGGTGTCCATCATTATCGAGCTGGTTGGCGGTTCGATCTTCCTCTACGTCGTTTTGAAGAAGGGACGGCTATGATTCTCCTCGACAGTGTAAGCAAGAGCTATACCAGTGAGGTGTCGATTGGCCCCGTTGACCTGGAAATTCCAAACAACGCGATCACGGCGCTGATCGGACCGAACGGTGCGGGCAAGTCCACGCTCTTGACTATGATTGGCCGCCTTCTGGCCGTCGATTCCGGCGACATCAACGTCGGCCCGTACAACGTGGGCAAGACCAAGTCGAAGGATCTGGCGAAGGTGCTGTCGATTCTGCGCCAGGACAACCACTTCGTCACGCGTCTCACCGTGCGCCAGCTGGTCAGCTTCGGCCGCTTCCCGTACAGCCAGGGGCGCCTGACCGCCGAGGATGAGCGCATCATCTCTCAGTACATCGAGTTCCTCAACCTCGAGTCGCTCCAGGGCCGCTACCTCGACGAGCTCTCGGGCGGTCAGCGTCAGCGCGCGTATGTCGCAATGGTGCTCTGTCAGGAGACGGATTACGTGCTTCTCGACGAGCCGTTGAACAACCTAGACATTTCTCATTCGGTCGACATCATGTCGTACCTGCGCACTGCAGTGCGCGAGTTGGGGCGCACGATGGTGGTGGTGTTGCATGACATCAATTTCGCGGCTCGCTACGCCAATTACATTTGTGCGGTGAAAGACGGCCAGATTGTTGAGCACGGCCCAACCTCAGAGCTGATGCGTTCGGAGGTGCTGAGCCCAATCTTCAACACTCAGATTGACATCGTCGAGGGCCCGCACGGCCCGGTCGCCTGCTACGGCTCTTAAGCCAATTCCAGGCCGGGTCCACGCAGCCGATACAATCTAGCCTCATGACTATTACTGCTGCCGTTGACGGTTCCGCCCTCCACAATCCCGGACCTGCCGGGTGGTGCTGGTATATCGACGACAGCTGCTGGGCCGCCGGCGGATGGAAAGAGGGAACCAACAACCGCGGGGAGCTCACCGCTCTTGCCGAGCTGCTCCGCGCCACCGCTCACATCCCCGATGAGCCACTGTTCGTCCTGTGCGATTCGCAGTACGTGATTAACTCCGTTACCAAGTGGATGCCGGGATGGAAGCGCAAGGGCTGGAAGAAGCGCGACGGCAAACCCGTCCTCAACGTGGACATCTTGCAGGACATCGACCAGCTGCTCATTGGTCGCAACATTCATCTCGAATGGGTCAAGGGCCACTCTGGCCACGACATGAACGAAGCTGCAGATCAGCGCGCCCGAGCCGCCGCCACCGCGTATCAGAAGGGCACCGCAGTGCCCGAGGGTCCAGGTTTCGCCGGCGCGGGGAGTCGCGGGCAGACGAATGCAGCACAGGCGAATGCAGTGCCGACAAAAACCACGCCCGCCGCGCCTATCTCCGAGCCCAAACAACCCAAGACCGCAACCTTCGAGCAGGAGGGTCTCTTTGACCTCGCTGCCGACACCACCGTGACGCCCGAGGACGCCGCCAAGGAAGCGCTCACCGTTTTCCGCCGCGCCGCACATCGCGCTGAGCAGGGTAATGCCCGCGACCTCAAGGCATTGCTTAACGACGCCCTGGGCGCCAACCTCGCCGTGCCAGACGGGCTTTCGGATGCCGAGCATGAGCTCCGCGTCGAGGGAACCACCGCTACTGCGCAGTTCACCACCGACGACTGGGTTGGCTTGGCTGTCTGGGATTTGTCCCAGGCAGTGGGGAAGGCCACAGGTTCCGCGCGTTTGCTGGGCTGGAATGTAGGCAGGTCTTAGCAGTAGTATGAAAGTTTGGTCTTTTAGGTAGACCACCAGGCAATCCGGGGTTACTGGTAGCCTGAAAACACATAAATTCTTTTACTCATTACATATAAGGAGCTCCGACTTCATGGCTGAGCACGAAGGTCCTCGTTCCGGCGAAGGCCGAGGAAATCGCGGAAACCGCGGGTCTAACCGTTCCCATGGTCGTGGCGAGGGCGGCTTTAACGGGCGCAACCGCAACGATCGTCGTGGACAGGGCGGTGGCCCAGGTGGTCGTGGCCGTGGTGGTCACGGTGGTCATGGCGGCAACCGCGATTCCCGTGGTTCGCGGGGCTTCCGTCGTGATGATCGCGACGATCGTGACTTTAACCGCGGTGACCGCAATGAACGCGGTGGTCGTGGCGGTCGTGGTTACAACCGCAACAATCGCGATGATCGTAATGAGCGCGGCGAGCGCGGTTACAACCGCAACGACCGGGGCGACCGCAATGATCGTCGCGGCCCGGGCGGACGTGGCGGCCAGGGAGGCCGCAACTTCGACCGTCGTGGTGGCAAGCCACGTCGCTCCAACCGTGGTGGCCGCTTCCAGGATGAGAAGCGTACGCACCGCACCGGCCCGCAGCGCCCAGGTTTCCGCGAGGAGCGCATTGAGGCCCGCAAGAACGAGCCGAAGCTGCCTGATGACATTCGTGCAGACGAGCTCGACCCGAGCGTGCGCCAGGATCTGAAGAGCCTGGCTAAGGACAACGCCGACAAGGTTGCTCGTCACATGATTATGGCCGCAATCCTGATGGCTGAAGACCCGCAGCGTGCCCTGGAGCACGCCCGCGCAGCGAAGGACCGCGCAGGCCGCGTCGGTGTCGTTCGTGAGACAGCTGGTGTCGCCGCTTACCACGCAGGTGAGTGGAAGGAAGCCCTGGCTGAGTTGCGTGCCGCTCGTCGCATCTCCGGTGGTCCGGGCATGCTCGCGGTGATGGCGGACTGTGAGCGCGGCCTCGGCCGCCCGGAGAAGGCCATCGAGCTGGCTCGCTCCGAGGAAGCCAAGCAGCTGGATAACGAGTCCAAGACTGAGCTGTCTATCGTCGCCGCAGGTGCTCGCCGCGATATGGGCCAGATTGATGAGGCTCTGGTTGAGCTGGAGACCCAGGATCTAAACCCGGATCGCGAGGACTTCGAAGCAGCTCGTCTGTTCTACGCCTACGCTGATGCGCTGGTGGAGGCCGGCCGTAAAGACGATGCCAAGGTGTGGTTTACCCGCTGCGCCAAGATTGATGTCGACCAGATGCTCGATGCTCGCGAGCGCATCGAAGAGCTGAGCAAGTAAACAGCCCAGCTGCCCGGCTCGCACAACCAGCCACCGCTGACGCAATCCGGCTGCGCATCTACAATTCGTCGTAAAGCGTTCCTATTTCGTAAAAGGAGAAATGAACCCCCATGGCTTCTGTCGCTTCTTCCTATGATGCCGCTCTGCTGGATCTGGATGGCACGATTTACGAGGGCGGCGCGGCGATTCCGAACGCGCTGGAGGGGCTGACTGAGGCGGCGCTGCCGATGGTGTTTATTACGAACAACGCCTCGCGTGCGCCGCAGACGGTGGCGGATCAGCTCAATGAGCTGGGGTATGACGTGCATGCCGAAGATGTGATGACGTCGGCGCAGGCGGCCATCGAGATGGCTGCGGAGGTCATTGAGCCGGGCTCGAACGTTTTTGTGTTGGGGGCGGAGTCGTTTAAGCAGTTGGCTCGTGAGGCGGGGTACACCGTGGTGGATTCCGCTGATGACAACCCTGCGGCGGTTTTCCAGGGGCTTAACCGTGAGATGACGTGGAAGCAGATGTCGGAGGCGGCGCTGGCGGTGTCGCGGGGTGCGCGCTACCTGGTGTCGAATTTGGATACGACGCTGCCGTCGGAGCGCGGTTTCCTGGTCGGCAATGGTTCGGTGGCTGCGGCGATTTCGACGACGACGGGCGTGGCGCCACTGTCGGCCGGTAAGCCGAAGCCGCCGATGTTCATTAAGGCGGCGGAGCGTGTGGGCGCAAAGAATCCGCTGGCGATTGGGGACCGTCTCGATACCGACATCGCGGGCGGAAACGCTGCAAAGATGGACACGTTTATGGTGGTAACGGGCGTTTCCACGCATATGGATGTCGTCGCGGCGCCGCCTGAGCACCGCCCGACGCTCATCGGTGCTGATATGACCGCGCTGAATCGTGAGCTGGATCAGGCACGTCCGGCTCCGCAGGCTGGTTTCACCGCGCGTTACGACGATGCGGAGGCCGGTGTCATCGTTCTTTCTGGCGGTGACACGGAGGATTGGCGGTTGGCGAACCCGGCGGAGGCCGCGGTGGCGGCTCTGCTGACGGTCGCGGATGTGGTGTGGAACTCTGAGGCTGGTCGTGCTGGCGCAGTCGAGGTCGCGCAGGTCCGCGCGGAGGGCCCGGCTGCTGAGGCAGCGCTGGCTGCCTGGCGGAAGTGATAGCGGATGAGTGAGATCGCACCGAAGCCGGGGCAGGGGCAGGAGTCTGGTCCCGTGCCGGGGCCGAAACCCGGCCCTGTACCTAGCCCGGCGGCAATGCCCGGTGCGCGCGAGGTAACTCCGGAGGCCGTCCGGGAGCAGGTTGCGGCTGCACTATCCGCACCAGCGCCGACTCCGCAGGAGAGAGTCGCGCAGTTCGAGTGGGCGCATGAGATTTTGTATGAGGCCCTGGGCTCGTCACGCAGGGAAGGAAAGTGAACGCGGTGGCAAAGAAACCTCCTAAGCGCAGGCTCGATGCGGAGCTGGTGCGAAGGAAGATTGCTCGCTCCCGTGAGGCGGCAGTGGACATGATTAAAGCCGGTCGAGTCGAGGTCGGTGGCTTCGTTGCCTCCAAGCCCGCGACTGCGGTGACAGGGGACGTGTCCATTCGCGTCAGTGGCCTGGAAGAGGACGAGAACTGGGCGTCGCGCGGGGCGCACAAGCTGCTTGGGGCGCTGGAAGCTTTCGAGCCGCAGGGCCTGGACTTGAAGGGCCGGAAGGTGTTGGATGCCGGTGCCTCCACTGGAGGTTTCACCGATGTTTGCCTGCGTCGCGATGTCGAGACCGTCTACGCCGTCGATGTCGGCTACGGTCAGCTGATTTGGCGCTTGCAGGATGACGCGCGGGTGGTCGTGCTCGACCGGACTAATGTCCGCACGCTGACCCCCGAGATTCTCGGCGGCACGGCCGATGTCATGGTTGGAGACCTGTCGTTTATTTCTTTGAAGCTGGTGCTGCCAGCGATTGTTTCCTGCCTGGACGAGGGCGCTGACCTGCTGCCGATGGTCAAGCCGCAGTTCGAGGTGGGAAAGGAGCGCCTTGGCTCCGGTGGCGTTGTGCGTAGCGATGCGCTGCGTCAGGAAGTTGTCCAGGAAGTCGCTGAGTACGCCCGCACGCTGGGGTTGTCCTTCCGCGCGGCCGTGGCCAGCCCACTGCCGGGTCCGAGTGGCAACGTGGAGTTCTTCCTGTGGCTGGTGAAAGACGGCGGCACCAGCGATATTGGTGATGAGGCTATGGCTGCGGCCATCGCTAAGGCCGTCGAGGAGGGGCCGCACAATGACTAGCTCACCGACCGAATCACCGACCGGCTCACCGACTAGCACGAGGAGCAGCTCAGGGATTAGCAAGCCCAAGACCAGCGCCGGCAAGCGCGAGATTCTGCTGGTCCCGCACACCGGCCGTAGCGCCAACCTGGAAATGGCCGCAGAGGCGGCCGAGCTGCTTGAGGCCGCTGGGATTGATATCCGCGTGCTGGCCGGTAAGAACCCGGAGGCGCTGGCCGCGCACCCAACGCTCGGCAAGTACCCGCGCTACTGGCACTCCCCGCAGGCGGCGTCGGGATGCGAACTCGTCCTCGTCCTCGGCGGCGACGGCACCTTCCTGCGCGCCGCAGACATCGCGCATTCGGCTGACCTGCCGGTGCTCGGTATCAACATGGGGCACGTGGGCTTCCTCGCCGAGTGGGAGCAGGAGTCCATGACGGAGGCGATTAGTCGCGTCATCAAGCGTTCCTGGCGTATCGAAGATCGCATGACCATCCGCGCCACCGTCCGTGACACCACCGGCCGCGTGATTGGTTCGGGCTGGGCGCTGAACGAAGTCAGCATCGAAAATGTCAACCGTCGCGGTGTGCTGGACGTCATCCTGGAAGTCGATGGCCGCCCGGTGAGTTCCTATGGCTGCGATGGCGTGCTGATTTCCACGCCGACCGGCTCCACCGCCTACGCGTTTTCCGCAGGTGGGCCCGTGCTGTGGCCGGAGCTCGATGCCATGCTGGTCGTTCCTAACAACGCCCACGCGCTGTTCTCCCGACCGCTGGTGATCTCCCCGCATTCGACCATCGCCATCGAGACCAACCACGACACCGCCGAGGCCGTCGCGGTGCTCGACGGCTTCCGCAACATCACCATGCCGCCGGGCAGCCGCATCGAAATCGAGCGCGGCGCGCAGCCGGTGCGCTGGGTGCGTCTGGATGATCAGCCGTTCGCCGATCGTCTGGTGCACAAGTTCCGCTTGCCGACGTCCGGGTGGCGCGGCCCCGCAGAGGCGCAATAGGCTCCAAACACGGAGCCTTTTAGCCACGGCAGAAAAGACCCCAACTTCAAGGGAAGGACTGATTGCAGGCGCCATGCTGACTGAGATTTCCATCCGCGACCTCGGCGTTATCCCCGACGCGACGCTTGAATTCAGCCCAGGCCTGACCGTACTCACAGGTGAAACCGGTGCGGGTAAGACCATGGTGGTCACCAGCCTCAAGTTGCTCTGTGGCGCGCGTGCCGACGCCGGCCGCGTACGCACCGGCGCCGACAAGGCTCTGGTGGAAGGCCGCGTGTCCACCGAACACCTCTCGGAGGAAGAGTCCGCCACCATCGATGCTGTGGTTTCTGAGCTCGGCGGCGAGCGCGATGAAAATGATGAGTATCTGCTTGCCCGTCAGGTCTCCGCGAAGGGACGCTCCCGGGCATGGGTCGGCGGCCGCAGTGCCTCGGCTGCGGCATTGGCGGATGTCTCAACCCGCCTGATTGCCATTCATGGCCAGAATGATCAGTTGCGCCTGCAAAGTGCCGATGAGCAGCGTGCGGCCATCGACCGCATGGATGCCGACACCATCGCGCCAACCCTAGAAACTTATCGCCAGCAGCGCGCACACTGGCGTGCACTGGTCAAAGAACTGGAAGAGAAGACCTCCAAGCGACGCGAGTTGGCCATGCGTGCCGACCAGCTCAGCTTCGCCATCGAAGAAATCGACGCTGTCTCGCCCGAACCAGATGAGGACCAGGACCTGGCCTCACAGATCCGCCGCATGCAGGACCTGGACGGTCTCCGCGACGCTGCAGCCGTCGCGCTTGCCGCCATCGATGGTGCCGCCGCAGTGGGCGTGACCGGCATGGATGCGGCCACCGAAGACTCCGGTGCTGCCGAACTCCTCGGAGCCGCCGCAAACGAGCTCGCCGGCGCCAACGACGAGGAACTCACCGAGTTTTCCAACCAGCTCAATGAGCTCACCAGCCAGCTCTCCGAGATCTCCGCTGGCCTCGGCGCGTTTCTCTCCGGCCTGCCGGAGGAAACCGAGTCCTTGGACAAACTCATGCAACGTCAGGTGGAGATCAAGAATCTCACCCGCAAGTACGCCCCGGACATCGCCGGTGTCCTGGCTTGGCGGGACAAGGCGGAGCGCAAGCTCGCCACGCTGGACGTTTCCGGCGAGGCCCTGGACAAGCTGACCGCGGAGATCAAGACCGCGGAGAAGAAGCTCGGTAACACCGCGCGGAAGCTCTCTAAGGCCCGCGCAAAGGCCGCAAAGCACCTGGAAGAGGCCGTGACCAAGGAGCTCAAGGGCTTGGCCATGCCGCACACTTCGCTAGTGGTGGAGATTACCAAGGCCGACACCTTTGGCCCCGCTGGCGTTGACAACATTGAGTTCAAGCTCCGCGCCCACGAAGGTGCCGAGCCGCGCCCGCTGGCCTCATCCGCATCCGGAGGCGAGCTATCCCGCATCATGCTGGCATTGGAAGTTGTCCTCGCCGAAGGACAGGCCGGACACACGATGGTTTTCGATGAGGTCGATGCCGGTGTTGGTGGGCGCGCGGCTGTGGAAATTGGCAAGCGCCTGAAGCAGTTGGCGGTGAATAACCAGGTGATCGTCGTCACGCACTTGCCTCAGGTGGCGGCGTTTGCGGATACTCACTTGGTGGTCAGTAAGGATGCGCGCTCTGGTGCGGTGTCGTCGAAGGTGACGAGCCTGGGCGATGAGGAGCGGATTGACGAGCTCGCGCGGATGATGGCGGGCTTGGACGATTCGGACTCCGGACGTGCGCACGCGCAAGATCTTCTGGATCAAGCTCGGCGCGCCTTCGCGGCCAAGTAGCTGCACTTATGTTTCACTAAGTGCCATGAGTCTGTTCTCTCGGAACGAAAAAGATCTTCCTGGCATTTCGGGGACTGTGCGTGATGGTTCCCGCCTGGAGCGTGCGCTGAAGCGCATGGGCGAAGGCGACATCGTGGTGATCGATGCGCCGGATATCTCGCGTCCACTGGCACAGCAGTTGATTGATGCCAAGGTCGCCGCAGTGGTGAACACCGGTGCGTTTACCACGGGTTTTGTGCCGAATTACGGCCCGCAGATGATGCGCGACGCCGACATTGAAATGGTGCAGAACGTCGGCGACGAGGTCTTCGAGAAGCTCAAGGACGGCAAGAACGGCAGGCTTGACGACGGCAAGCTCTACCACGGTGACCGCCTGATCGGACAGGGCGATGAGGTCGACCAGGACGAGCTCGAGCGCGCCTTTGATGAGGGCCGCACCAGCATGGTCGACCGTCTGGAGGCTCTCTCCGGCAACTTGGTGGAATTCGCCAAGACTGAGTCCCCGCTCTACATCGATGGCCTGGGCATTCCGGACGAGACTGAGCCGCTGCACGGCCGCAAGGTCGTAGTGGTCAGCCCTGGTGAGGGACACCGCAAGACGCTGGAGGATCTGAAGAACTTCATCCGCGAGTACGAGCCGCTGCTCATCGGCGTCGACGCCGGCGCCGACACGCTCTTCGACCTGAAGTACGAGCCGGACTACATCATCGGCGATCCGGAGAACATCAATTCCGAGGCGCTGCGGTCTGCCGGTTGCGTGATTCTGCCTGCCGACCCGGACGGTCACGCGGTGGGCCTTGAGCGCATTCAGGACCTCGGCATTGGTGCCATGACATTCCCGGCGCTGTCCGATTCCGCCACTGACCTGGCGCTGGTCTTTGCCGCGCATCACGACGCCGACATGGTCGTCTCCGTCGGAGCCCCACAGAACATCGACAGCATCTACCATGCTGAGAATCAGAGCGGTGTGCCGTCGGCGTTGCTGTCGCGTTTGAAGGTCGGGGAGAAGCTTGTCGACGGTCGCATGGTCGCCGACCTCTACCAGGTCAATAGCCGCGGTTTTGGTGTGGCCTGGGCAATCCTCGCTATCTTTGTCGCCGTTGCGGTGATCTTCGCTATCGCTGGTACCTCCGGTGATGGTTCTGTCAGCGAGAATCTGATTGATACCTGGAATTCCATTGCACTGTGGTTCCAGGGGCTGTTTAAGTAGTTTTAGCGGTATTCGAGCACTATGAGCGCCTAAAGTTTTCGGCTGTCAGAGCTGATTGAGGCGTCGGCGAAAGGAAAAGGGACGGGCGATGGGGAAGAAGCGCAGGAGCGGGAAGTTTACAGCCGGTGTGACAGGTGCTGCCCTTGGCGTTGCGGCAGGTGCTGCGCTGGGTGCTTATGTGCTGAACCCCGCTGGTGCTGGCATTGATTTCGGCACCGGTGCCGCCTCTGAGCGCGATGAGGCCGTCGCGCGCGCGGATGCGCAGCAAGCGCGTGCCGATGAAGCCAACCGCATCATCGAGCCCATCGTCGGGGAGATCGTCAAGGACTCTTTGAAGGATGTCCCGGTCCTTGTTATTGCTACTCCCGATGCCACGGATGAGCAGCTTGCAGGGGTTTCCGAGACCCTGCGAGCTGCTGGTGCCCCGGATGCGGGCGTGCTGAAGCTGACCGATAAGTTCCTCTCTTCCGCCGGCGCGGACGAGTTGAAGGACACGGTTTCTACCTCGCTGCCGGCTGATGTGCAGTTGGACCCGGAGCGCCGCGAGCCGGGCCGCCAGGCAGGACAGGCATTGGCTCCGGTGTTGGAGCTGGATAAGGATGGGGGAGAGCGGGCTTCCGCTGCGGACCGAAAGCTGCTGCTGGAGGCCCTGAAGGGCGGCGGCTTTGTTGAGTATGACGAGGGGACGCTGCGCCCGGCTGCCGGCATTGTGATTGTTGGTAATCACGGCACTGTGTCGCGCGCTGCGATTGATAAGGGCGAGGACCCGGAGTTCGGTGCTGGACTGGTTGCGGATCTGGCGGTGGCGCTGGCTGAAGGCTTTGGTGCTGGTGAGGATGCTGCTGGTCACGTTGTGGTGGGGACTGACGGCTTTGGCCGCGACGGAATCAGTGCTCTGTCGGATGATCGATGGGGTGCCGATCCTGCCGTGAAGCGTGTGGACGCTGTGTCGGATGCTGCGGGGCAGGTTGGGGTCGTTGGCTCGTTGGGCGAAAACCTGCGGTAGAACCAGTCCGTATTACCAACTGATACAGGCGATTCTTTCCGATAGAACTCTGAAGGAAGAAATTAATAACCCGATTGATTTTTTCCTTCATAAGTAACTATTCTAGAGCTATGAACTCGATAGAAGCCCGAAACACGTACATAAGCCTATTTAGCTCCGGAGGGATTGGAGATCTTGGCTTTCATGATGAAAATTATGAGTGCCTCGCGTCCGCAGAGCTAATATCTCGGAGGATTGAAGTACAGCGGCTTAATGGAATTGCGACGCCAGATCGGCTGATTTGTGGAGATATTCTTCTTCCTGGAACCTATGCGAAAATTATAGAACAAGCGAAAAACTATGTAGACCGCAACCGTCAACCAGTGACAGCGATAATTGCAACCCCGCCTTGCCAAGGAATGTCAGTGGCTAATCATAAAAAAGGTGACGAGCTAGGGCGTAACTCGCTAGTGGTAAAATCTATAGAGGTAATAAAAGAAGTTGAACCACTAGTATTCATATTCGAAAATGTTCCATCATTTATGAAGACAACTTGTACGGGTATGGATGGAAACAATCGAGCAATCGGAGACGAAATCGAACGAGAGCTCGGCCACAATTATGAGTATCTTTCCCGCACACTACAGCTATCGGAGTACGGTTCTCCCTCGAGCCGGAAGCGGTCAATAACTATCGGGGTAAGAAACGATGTAACTTGGGTAACCCCGTTGGATTTATTTCCTGAAAGAAAAGAAGCTCCGTCACTTTATGAGTTGATTGGCGATTTGCCGAAATTAAATGAGATGGGCACGTGTGCCTCTGAGGATATTTTTCACTCTTTTCGTCCTTATGCACCCCGAATGCGAAACTGGATTCGTGATTTGCCAGAAGGCGCTTCGGCGTTCGATAACGATGATCCAAGCAAGAGACCCCATCGCGTAATCGACGGTGAAATAGTACCAAATGTCCGCAAAAATGGTGATAAGTATAGGCGGGTCCGTTGGGGTGCAGTAGCACCATGTGTCCATACACGAAATGATATTTTAGCGAGTCAAAATACTATTCATCCAGTCGACGACCGAGTATTTAGTATTCGTGAGTTGATGCGAATGATGGGAGTCAGAGAGGACTTTATATGGTTCGATGGACAGGAAGAGGCTTATAGGACGCGCGACTTCAAAACACTCAAGAAGCACGCCATTAATATTCGCCAATGTCTAGGGGAGGCAGTCCCCGTTCCAGTAACTCAATCAATTGCGTCAAATATTAAGGAACATCTTACATCGCATTTGAGCTTTTCAGCAGGTAAGCCAAGGCGATCTTTAACTACTGTTTGGTCAACTTTTTCTCAGGAGAGTTCCTACCTGGATGTTCCCGCTAATCGTAAGAAAAACTATTCGGCGTACTATACCGAACCGCTGGTGGCATTTTCACTAGTAAAGCGGGCATTGGCAAAATTTGATGGCAAAACTAACCGGGTAATCAAAGTTCTCGAACCATCAGCGGGAAGTGGAGTCTTTGTTGAGGTACTTAATCAGTTTGCTGAGTATTACAAGATAAATCTTACTTCGGTTGAACTAGAGCCGGAGATTTCTAGCTACCTAACGCAACGGTTTAATAGAAATCATAATTTTGTGGCGTTTAATTCTATAACTGCCGATTTTCTTGAGTTGGAGCTATTAGAAGATTTTGATTTAGTCATTGGCAATCCACCTTTTGGACGTCGCCCGATTGATTTGGAAAACAAATGGGGAAAAGATAAAGAATTATCAGTTAGATTCCTCAAGAAATCGCTTTCGATATCGACCCAGGTTGCTTTTGTTTTACCTAAAGCCCTCTTGCACGCAGCCTATTACCGCGATACCCGTGACCATATTGTAGAACGGAGCGCAATAGACCATATACTGGACTTTGGCGAATTTACATTTCCTGACGTAAAAGTCGAAACTGTTGGGCTAGTTACCGCGCCAATCGATAATTCTGAGGACTTTGAAATAGGCTTAAAATCTTGGCCACGAAAGTTGGTGAAAACTTCGAGAAGCTCTTATATATTGGATCGTGAATTTCCCAATTGGGTGATTTATCGCGACCAATTCTTTGATTCGTTTGTCGAAAAGACCGAATTTGGGCAACTTTCGGTGTGGCGTGACCGTACTATTAGTCGGAAGTATGCTGTGGAAGATGGTGTTCGTGTTCTCCGAGGACGTAATCTCAGCGCAGATGGGACGTTGATTGATGATTCTCGCGATTACGAGATTTCAGAACTTAATGCACTAAGGTTGCAAAAGTCTGTTAGCGGATTAGTGGGGGATAATAAGTTTCTGGCCCCTAACCTGTCCTATAAGCCACGTCTGGTTCCATATCGTAATGCGGAGACTTCTGTCCCTGAGGGAAGTTGTGCAGTGCTTTATGGAAATTTGACTGATATTCAAGCAGAGAAATTGGTTAAGTTTTGCTGTAGTGCAGATTTTGAAATGTTTTACCGGATTGCATGCAATTTTGCGACTCGATCGATTAACATAGACGACTGCTTGGTTTATTGGTGGGGCGTCCCACGGTAACTATAAACGATATTGATATCGTTTGTATTTCTTCCTCAGGGGACCGCAACTCGCAAATATCAATATATATATGTTAATCGCGCTCACCGACAGGGTTAGTCCTGTAAAGAAAGCATATCCATTTTTGCCAAATTAAGTTATCACTTTTTAGGTGAAGCCCTTGGGCAGCATTTTACCTATGTCTATGGAGCTAATTTACCTTGATTATGGTCGGACTGTTTTCTGTCTGCCTTAGGCCGCCATTTATTGTATGAAAGATGCACCTCGATGGACCTCTTTGCTACAGAATAGCGTAGCTAAAGTCTATCTGTACTTTTCTGGATACATAAGCAGCCCGTGTGGTGGCCTTTGTTTGCTTCTCTCTTCCATCTCAGAGTAAGAACAGCGATTTCTCACGACCTCGAATCGTGAAGAATGGATGAGTAGAACAGCGACTTTCGTCCACTAGTTGTTTGCTCTTTGTGTGAACGCTTTCCATGTATTCGTGCCTAGGTTCTAGTGGCACAGAAGCAATACTTTTGTAGGCGACCAAGCAGCCAGAGGCGGGGAGGAATCAGATCTGTAACCAATGGAAAGTAGTATTAGTGCTGCGGTCAAGCTGGCTAATCCGATTGATACTTGAATTAAGGCCTCCGAAAGACGGAAACCTTTTTGCTTCGTTTCGGCCTGTCTGACCGTAGTATCGCACTGGGGTCTCAGTGCTTCAATGTTGGTTGCCCGTTGCATGTTGATAAGCTCGCCTGTCTCGGTTCCCGCAAAACCCTGACGACATGGACTCTAGGCGCCACAAAATGATTGTCCAATGACGCGGACGAGTTGTTATTGGTTCTCCAGAATATCAAAGTGACAACCGGAGTAGCTCGGTTTCAAAACTTCATAATGAAGACCGGAACACAGGGAAGCGTGCTTGCAGCAAGAAAGCGGTCGAAGCTAAACAGGGATCCGAGAGAAAACTCCGCGCATCTTGTCGACGACTCTGGCGCAGTTACGAACAATAAAATCCTCGACGCGAATGACCTTCCTGATGGTCTAGTGTATTTCTTGGTTTACCGGTGGCTCCGGCGTAAGGAGAGTCAGCGTCATTCGATTGATCTGGCGATGAGAGAGCATTGCGTTTGCCCGCCTTAGCCTGCCCAAGGAGCAGCAGCTTCTAGCATGGGCAGGCCGACCAGGTACTAGATTCAGCACGGCAAGAAGTGATGGTCGATGCAACTGATACTGCATTGACGATAACTAGCCGCAGGCAGCAACCAAGATAGAGCTGCGCAAACGAATGTTTCTCGAACACCGTGTGTACTAACTGGATTGAAGCACAAACTCATCGGTGACTTTCATCCCACCCTTGTTGAATTAGGAGATACAATACTCAGACTCCTCAAGTCTAGGCTAGGAAGACGAAGCTAATATATTTATTGAAAAAGGAGGAGATGCGCCAAAGTAAAAATAGTATTGATTGGAAAGCTGCTCAAATAAGCATAAATGACACCTATAAAGATAAGGTACAGAGAAGCTGTAAAAGATTTAGACGTAATAACAAAGTTGACGGAGCATCCGACGGTACCTTAACGGCATTAAATACTGTCAACAACGTGTTAAAGGATATGATTGACAATGGCTTTCCGACAGGAGTGATAGGTTGGCTCCACCTCCTCAATCTCCCAACCGACGGTTAGTACTTTGCAAAAGTTCTCATAGGAGTACATGCCGTCATTCTTTTGTATGCTAAGTTTAATCGATTCAAGCTTAAATCCAAGGCAGGTGCGTTGGTAGACAGGATCAATTGCGGACGTGTTCCCATTTGGATGTGCTTCTCCTAGATGCTGGCCAGGAGTTAGCGCGATCATATTTTCAGGAACATTGGCAAGCTCCGGAAAAGTGGACGCTGGGAAAATATGGTGTACATGAGTTGCTTTTACGTTCGTGAAATTAGGTACCTCGGCCACAAAATTATGGTATTTACGAACGTCACGCATAACCTCCGATTTGAGTTTTTGTTCAACCGACGATTTGGCTGCTTGCTCTTTTAGCTCGGAATATTCCATGCGGGTTAATTGCTTCGGCTTGCGATTTGCCGAGTCTCGCCAATTGGGACGATTATACGTTAATTCAAAAACACTCGGAGGATACTTCATCACCCTGCCGCGTTCGATGCCAGGAATCATTTCCGCGTACGCAATCGGATTCACTACTTTTGCAAAAATACGCCCAGCTTCAATGCCAGGATTTTTGCTCCCACGAGATCCCAACTTCATCGTGTCGATTAAAAGAGTCGTGAATTTTGCTTTCAGCGTTTGCATAGCATCTTGGTCATGATTACTATTGATATAAGCTTCGAAATTCGACCACCAATTAAACTGCTGTAGTACCCATTTTAGATATGAGATGAGGAAAATGCGTGCCTGCTGTTCATCTCCGGAAATCGCAACGAGGACGTCGCGATTTTCAACTCGATATATCCGGCGTGAGCCATTGACTAGCTTAGAAGAAAGGACTCCGGCATACGACAATGTGTTTAAGTTTTGGGAAATAAACTTATCGTATTCGTTAGCGGCATTCTTATTATCTAGTCGTGGCTTACCGTATTCACGACACAAAGCTGAACTTAGTGATGATACCTGCTGGATATCATGACGGGTAAACGTCTCAAGATTGTGAATATCAGTACAAGCGCATACCGCACTGGCAATTTGTGCGAGATTTCCAGCGGTGACTTTTTGGTCGATCCACCGTGCGCCACCGGCCTTTGAACTATCGAATATTTCCTTATAGGGGAGATTATCCTGCATGTTCAGTTCCTTTCACTATCATTTAATATTATAACGTGACTGAACTAAAATGTTGTCTTAGTTATCCTTAAGTGGTAGAACCTGCTAAATCGAGATGCATATCCAAACCTGAGCGATGACAAACTTACGTGATACCGTTTCAACTAACCGCGAAGAGTGTCCAATGATCTAAGTATATTTCGCGCCCCTGTCTTGCCACGAAACTTTTTCAAGAGGGAACGGAAGTGTTTTTCATCAACGGCGCGCATGAACTCTAATGTGTCGATGAGTGCGCGCTCCATTTCACTACGCGATAGGGCGCCCCCTGAACGTCCCAGGCCTGAATGGGATAGGCCATTCACGAGTTTCGATAATGACGGTGATAACGAAATCTGTTCTTCGGAAATGACTCCTTGGATTCTACTGCCAAAGTTGTCGTTCGCTGGGAATCGGAATTCAGTGAATCCCTCTAAGACTTTACGGCAGAAATTCCCAGTACCAACATCTGGCACGCCACCATCTTGCAATCGTTCGAATGCTCGTAATGCCATATAGAATGAAAGCCAGTAATCATTTGTAAGATTGATTGCTTCATCATCCCATTTCCGGTATTTCGTGTTCAGCTGTTCGGAAGAAAACGTATCCTTGTATATTTCATAGAAACAAGCTGTTGGTAACTTCCCATCACTCTTCAACACAGCCTTACTTCCCAGACGGTCTTGAAGTATTTTAAGGTGCTGATGGCTATGTGTGAAATAGCATATTGCAGCTGGCCTCGACTTTTGAAAAAAATCAGAAATGAAACGATCTGCAGTTAGCATTCTAGCTTCATCAAGCTCACTACCAAGATCGTCAAATAACACGATACTGTTGCTTAGACACGCCTTTCTCTCCTGGGTTCGAAATTCAGCACAGAAGTACAACAGGGAGACAAGCTTCTTCTCGCCTTCAGACATCCCATCGGCTTTCTCACCGTGCCGGGTGATTCTATAGCCCTCGCCTTGATCTCCCTCGCTTACTTTAAGAACACTGTTTCCAAGGATTGACGCTAGTGAGTCGTTTAGAAAATTGGCGGTATCAGCGGTAGTCGATATCTGTGACTCCAGTTGAGTAATATTTTCGCGGACTTTTCTTACCTCATCAATAGCTATTCTGTGGTTCTCATTCGCTGATTCTAGTAATTGTTGGTTGGCCTCCCAAGCAATCCCGTCTGTTGCACAACAATGGCGTTGTAAGTCTTTCAGTGCTCTTTTCTGATTATCGGTATGATTCCTAATCTTGGTCTGAGTAGTAGTATATTCGTGTTCAAAAGATGAAAGAGCTTCGAGAAACTCAGATAATTCTAATAGCGGCCGTTCGTCAATAACTTGAGAGTGTGGATTGTCTTTTTTGCTGGTAATTATGCGGCGGATTTCATGTAGCGATGGTAGTATTTTTGTTATTGTACGAATAATTTTTGATTTTTCATTCTCTAGATTCCCGCCGTACACTGATTCGGAAAACTGAGTCGCGTTGAGTGAGTCTTTACATCTTTCTAGTTGGTCGATGAATATCTTACACTTCTCTAACGCATCCAGCAGTATAGGGTCCATAGAAGACTCTGCTTGATTAATTGCAGCTTCAATCTGTCGGAGACGTTCTTTGGTGACTATTCCATTGCAAAACTCGCATTGTTGGCCAGGTTGATGCTGCGAAAGGCCCTCTTTAATCCAGTTCGTGATTTGAATAATGTCAGTCTTAGTAGAGTCTGGGCGGGCAATGACCTTATCCCAGATATGGTCTTCAAGTTTCCAGGGGGAGTCAATGATTGGTACTGGCGGAAGGGGGTCAGGTGCATCATGTTGTACTATTCTTAGCAGGGCCTCAACCTGGTTGTCGTCCAATAGCTTTCCCTGCTGATTTTCGAGAATTTCGCGTATTTTTCGTCGGTTAAAGCTCCGACCATTAAGTCCTGAACACCTATTTTCTAGTGACTTTCGTGTTCCATTAAATACTCTGTCTAGTACCGCTTCCTGTTCTTTCTCTAAGTCGCGTACCTTTTGCTCTTGTTGTTGGAGTTCATCTACGCTATTTTTTAAGGCGGATTGTTCTTCTTTGATTTTCATTTCGAGTTGTGCGGCATCGTCCCCGAGTCTTACGGTAGTAACACTTCTAGCTTTACCGCCTATTATGAAGTCACCAACATTGGCATTTCGCCAATTATCGTCAAATGCAAAGACCTTAAGGTCTTTGTTGTTCATTGTCGCTTTGGGGCGTAATTCGCTGTAGTTTGCAATGGTTTCGCAGACCGTTGTTTTTCCGGATCCGTTAATGCCAAATAGTACGGTGTTGGGATAAAGCTTCAGGTCTTTAAGAGCGTTTTCCGCCACATTTCTGTTGGCTGTATTTGCTCTCACCGTAATGGTCGAAATATTGCTCATGTCGAATTCCAGCTTCTTCCGCAGACTAGTGAAATGAGTCTTTTCGTTGGTCGCTATTCTAGTGGACGTTGATGTGGCTGTGGTAGGTTTCGGCTTTTTCGATGGTTTTATTTGCTCTGGCCGTTCGGGGCTGAGCCTGTAGCACCTACTACACCTCAGTGAATAGGTGTTTCTGGTACTTTGCTGTCTTGTTCTTTGGCGTCGGGGTAGGGCGTGGTTGGCATGAGAGGCTTTTATTGGAATAGCCCCCGAAAGCTGGGCTGGTCTAACCCTGGTCGGTTAGCAGTTCTAGGGCCTGGTTTCGATATTGCATCGGGTCAGGCCCCGAGTCGTTGTTGAATGTGTTTAGTGTGTCCCACTGGATGTACTCGTCGATTACATGGCTGAACCTCTCGGCAGTGCCGAAAGCGTCCCCATGTTACATTTCGGTTTTTAAGTGCCCACAGGTCTTCCCGCATTGTCGTAGCAGTTGGCTCTACTCGACATCGATTGATCACCGCCTTTGTTGTCGATTGATTTGTGCCGTGAGGTGTGCTGGTACTTGAATTTTTGGTCGGGCTACATCATCTGACCGGTTTTCGGGGTCTAATCTATTATCGCTTTGCTTTAAGCGGCTGCGGTAAAGGCTGTCTTCGGCGATGAATCCAAGGTTGAGCGGCCGAACAAATCCATCACCCGGATAATACATTTTGCGGACTGCCCCCTGAACTTGGTGCTGTCACTTGTCAATAACGGTGTTTTGTTTATCCGGGGTGGTACTGGGGTCCAGTTTGTTTTCAACAATGTGGCTAATCATTCGAGCGTAGTAAACATAAGGGCGACGTTGTCGGATTCTGGCTCGAGGATTCCTTTGACGCATGAGTTTGTAGACAAGTTTGTGGTTGACCGCTCAGCCTAGGGACGCAAGTCAAGCAGCACAGGCCGATAGCTGTAGTGATGCTTGTTACGCTCGAAGCGCACTACCGGATTGGATGAGCGCAGCGTGCTTATCCAGTCTACTGAGGTGCTTCTGCTGGTCGAGGAATGTTGCCTGTGGGATGTTTTCCGTCGCTAAGAAGTATTTCAAGCGGTAATGCGACTAGAGTATGACAATCGCTTGGAGTTTCACACGTATCCCTGATTCGTCAAGTTCCAGATTTTTTTAGATAAGAGTTCTCCGCTTTCAGACGCTGAGCCTCACGCCGCAGCTTCTTATCCTCCGTAAGCATCTTTAACGAGGCCGAGCTTTTGGGCTTGCCATTCGGCTCCGGTCTTAACGCCTCGTCGCCGCCCTGGCATCATTTCCACGACCAACCGCTGACCAACTGATCTGATAAAAGCCGAAATTCACATGCAAGATACATCAGTGTCTCGCCGACAAGGTGGAGGCGGAGAACTTCCATTTTGATGTTGACGAGTATTGCTGTTTAGCCGGCTTGTCCAAAAGATATAGCTAGCCATGCAGTTGAAGCGGCCAAACAGTTTGCGGATGGCGTCTTTGGAAACACCAAGAGCATTGGCCGAGGCTTGATACCCCATGCTCTGCTCAAAGTAATCGGGTAGCTGGTCATGCAAACATTCACTCAGCGAACTTCGCGCTCTCAACGGAAAACTGTTCCCTAACTCCCCGCATCTATGAAAGTCGAGTTAGGACGTAATCAATCATCACAGATTCTGCCGCAAACTACGCACAATAGCCTCAACCGTAGTGAGACCGGTGCATTCCAATTCCCCTAACCAGAGCCCTTTTTGCAGGCTAGAGAGTCGGTCTGTTCCACGATGGGAGTCAGCGCAGGTGACCATGGAAGCGGCGAGTCGGGGACAGCGACGCCTGACTGGTGCTTGCGAAAGACAATTTGAGAGGTGTAAGCACCGGACGGTGCCCAGCCGTTATCAAAATCCTCGAGGCCTGTCTTTTCAGGCTCCGCCAATTGGAGAGTATGTCGGAGCTTACCGTTTGCGTGCATTGCACGGCGGGGGAACGACCTGACCCAGTTGTGATGCAGGGGGGGCAAAAGATGAGGTCAACTCTGAAGCCAACATGGCCAAGGATGCTGGGCCACGATGCATTCTGGCAGGCTAGCACGGTGTGTCAATCTGAGTCGTAGATGGTGGTGACGACTTCGGCAAGGGTTTCGCCATCTTGCAGGTGAAGGACGCGAACCCTTGAATCCGAAACGTCATTGCCGTGCCAGATGAGTGCGCGGACGGTTGCTGCTTGGCTCGTTGTGGTTTGGCCTTTTCTAGTGGTGCTCGTGTTATGACTCAACAGTGTTCAGCAGGTTCGCGGAGGAGTTCAGGGGCGTAATCGGTGCCGAGAGCCTGAAACTGCTCGCTCACCGGGCGGCTAGTAAACGCATCGATAATGGTCACACCGTTATGCTGGTTCGAGTGAACATCGGACTCGGTATCGCCGGAGCTTATGGCGACCGTCTAACCGGTGGTACCGATTTTCTCTATAACAGCCAAAAGTTGGTCAAGCTAAGGGCGAACATTCGTCACCGCGACAATGATGTCGATAATCCCGTTATCGCATCCCAAAGAGATAGCAGGGATATCGATGATTTCGCGAAAAGCCCGTCGTCAAGCCGACTTTGATGACCCCCTATCGTGGAGGGGTCCCCGGCATATCTTCGTCGCCTGGCAATGGGGTCGGAGGGGGGCCTTGTACGTGCGAGCAAACACGGCGCGGATGAAGTTTCTGGAGTGGGTAGCGATTATCTACAAGGAATGTGTTCTCTAAAAGCCAAGAGAGATCCCGTAACTGTGGAAGAATCGTCAACATGAGCATGTACACCGTTAACCAGCACACAGTCGAGACACTGCTTGGCTGGATTGAGAGCGATACTATCGCGATTCCTGAAATGCAGCGGCCGTTTGTATGGAACAGTACGAAGGTTCGCGATTTGATGGACTCGCTGTATCGCGGGTTTCCGGTGGGGTTCCTGATTACTTGGCAAAGTCAACAAGTACCGGTTAAAGGCGGCGGACATGCCGGTTATCAGCAGATTCTGATTGATGGTCAACAGCGTATTACTGCTTTGCGTGCTGCTGTTGCTGGGCAGCCGGTGATGGGGAAGGACTTTAAGACCAAGCGGATTGTTATCTGCTTCAATCCGCAAACTGAGGAATTTGCGACTGCAACACCAGTGCTGAAGAGGCAACCGGAGTGGATCTACGATATCTCGGAGTTCCTGCGGTCGAACAATGTTTATCGGCCAATGGGGGAGTACATGGCGAAGAACCCTGAGGCCGACGATGAGGCAGTTGCAACAGCTTTGGAAAAGCTGATGGGAATCAAGAAAGCCCCGATTGGAATCATCGCACTGAGTGATGAGCTCGACATCGAGACGGTTGCCGAAATCTTTGTGCGCATCAACTCCAAGGGCGTAGCACTGTCTAGCGCAGACTTCGTCATGAGCAAGATTAGTTCCTATGGCGATCAAGGGCGCAACCTGCGGAAGCTCATTGACTACTTCGCACATCTAGCAGTAAGTCCGCATGATTACGGCGAGCTCCGTAATGATGAAGAGTTTGTGCAGACTAAGTACTGGAAGGAAATCGAGTGGCTTAAAGATGACACCGAGGATCTCTACGATCCGTCGTACGTAGACCTCATCCGTGTCGCCTCGATGGTTGCTTTCCGGCGTGGTCGGGTTTCATTCGTTGTTCGTGAACTCAGCGGACTCGATCCTGAAACCAGAAAGTTTTACCCCGAGCGAATTCCGGAAGCGTACAACAAGTTCGAGCAAGCGCTACTCCGCGTCGTTAACAAGTATGAGTTCAAGAAGTTTTTGGTAATTCTGCGGTCGACAGGCTTTATCAAGAAAAACATGATTACCTCAAGCAACGCGGTCAACTTTGCGTACGCGCTGTTCCTCATCATGCGTGCGGACGGCCGACCGGATCCGGAGGTTAGTAGCGTCGTTAGGCGATGGTTTGTAATGACGCAGTTGACCAGTAGAGCGTCAGGTAGTTTTGAGTCGACTTTTGAACGAGATTTGCGTGCAATTGACCGAGTCGGGCCGGTCGCAGCGTTGAAGGAGCTTGAAGAAGGCGAGCTGGGAGAAAGCTTCTGGGCAGTAACACTCCCACAGCGTTTCGATTCTTCGAGTGTGAATAACCCGCAATTCCGAGCCTTCATGGCTTCGCAGGTGAAGGCACAGGCAACGGCGTTCTTAAGTAAGCACGCGCTAGTTAGCTCGATGATTGAAGTCCAAGGCGACATTCATCACCTGGTTCCGAAAGACTATCTTCGCAAAAATGGGGTCAATGATAAGCGCGACTATAACCAGGTAGCCAACTACGCGTTCGCAGAGACTGCAGTAAATATTCGAATCGGCAACCGCATGCCCTCTGAATATTTGGGTGAGGTGTTCTCCCAAATTGAGTCCGGTGAGCCGACGCTCGGCGAGATTACGTCACGCGAGGACCTTGACCGTAACTTCGAAGTCAATGCCATTCCCGAGTCGCTGGTTGACACAACTGTCGAGAACTACCACGAGTTCCTGCAGAAGCGCCGCTCTTTGATGGCAGTGAAGCTTCGCGAATATTACGGGGATTTGTAGATTTACTTGTGGAGTATGACTCCCACGAATTGAAAAAGGTCCAAAGGATCTCGTGGGAATCACGGAATAATCAGCCGTCGGCTGTTATGCCAGCACGCAGTTACCGATTAGCCGGTCAATTGCACGGACATCGAGGCCGCGGCCAATTTTAATTTTGATTTTGCCCGCACGAGTCCACAGCTCGATTTCAGCGTTGAAATCCAGAGTGCCTGCGTTTTCTGTGGACCACATGTTGATGGAGCTGTACGGGAGTGAGTACATCTCCACCTTTTTTCCGGTCAACCCCTGCGCGTCTCGGACGATCAAACGCTTATTGGTGAAGATTGCAGAGTCTCGGAATGTCTTGAACGCCACGTAGGGCTGTTCGCCTTGAACCATCAGCTCCTGTGCGTCCTTAGGAATTGGGGTCTCTTCGACAAAAGTCCAACTAGTGATTTCTGCAGCTTCCACGGGATCCTCCAAGGGAAGTAAAAGTAGTTTTCGGCTGCATAATTTTACGATTAATTCGTTAGTTAATGAAAAATATTTCTATCGGGTGTACCTGAGCTAACTCCTGAATTGGCGCTTGAGCAGGTTCTTGCACCTGCAAGTACCGAGATATTTGTAGCCGCTGTCAGCGCAGCGTGCACAGGAGTGGGGTGGGTGCGCGCTTCTGTTTCACCCGATGGTCGACATTACTTTAAAAGCCTACAAAGCTGGAGATGGATAGTATTATAGTTATATTCGGTTCACATTTTATTAACCCTATTTAGGGGCTTTGATTGCTCGCCTTTCAGAGTACGATAGCGATTCATAGCCTGTTTTTTGCTCTTGCCCATGCCGTAGTTCTTATTGGAAGCGTTTTACTATTCACTTTTCTACGCAAGGAGTAATCATGGGCACTCATCGAGCATTTTCGAAGCTGGCACGGTCGGCCACAGCACTGGTAGCCGCAGCTGGTGTCGCTATGGCAGCGGCTCCTATCGCGGCTGCCGCACCGGCTTCGGCAACTGGTAATGATCAGGTCCTGTCCTGGACCGAAATGGGCGAGTGGGGCCCAAAGGCAAATGATTTCCCCACCGTCATGGTCAATCAGGGGATGACGGAAAACATCAGTCCCGAGGGCACAAATGTGCAGTGTGTTCCTGCTCCTGGTGAGAATCCTGTGGTCATGATTCATGGAATGAACTCGAACTCGTACCAGACCTATGCGCGCATGGCGCCGGAGCTAAAGGCAATGGGTAAGTGTCTGTACGCATTTAACGTCGGCAAGCTGGGTCCTGACGAGTTTTCGGTGCTTGGCTCTATTCCAACCATGCGCAACATGACCCCGCTGGATACGGCTTTGGCTGAGTTGACTGCGAAGATTGACACTCTCAAGGCGGAAACTGGTGCAACCGCCGTCGATATTGTTGGTCACTCTGCTGGTGGCACATTGGCTGCCGCTTACGCCAAGCAGGAGCAGGGCCGGGGTATAGGCACGGTTGTGTCCCTGGCGGGCGTCCTGCACGGCACATCGCTGCTCGGTATCTCCTATGGTTTGGAGCAGCTCGACCAGTTCGACAATGCTGGCAACAAGGCTGCGGGGTACATCGTCAGCCCGAGCCTGGTGGATCTGCTGCAGCATAGCGAGTTCATGGCCAAGATGAATGAGGGCGGCTTGGAGCAGCCGAGTGTCAACTATGTTGCAATCTCTACCCAGGTTGATGAAGCCGTCACGCCAATGGCTGCAAGCCAGTGGCAGGCACCAACGTCCAACAATATCCTCCTGCAGAATGGCTGCTCTGCCGACCTGTCCGGCCACATCGGTCTGACCTTCTCGCCGCGTGCAATTGCGCTGGTAGCCAATGCGCTGGGGCGCAATGTTGAGGTTCCGTGCGTGCCGGTAACTGGCTTTGTGGATAGCGGCATCAATGACAATGCCGGTGTTCGCCCTGAACATGTCAATGCCGTTTCTGATGGCATCACGGAAATCGACGGACGCATTGCGGAGACTGCAGGATCGCGGTAGCGATAGTCGCGACCGAGACAGTAACCGGCGGTAGAACCGGACAAGGGGTAGGGGCGCGTTGTCGGCAGCAGTTACTAGCTGTCGGATCGCGCCTTTTTCGCCATCAAGTCCAGTGCGATGGCGGCACCAATAATGGCAGCGCGCAATTGTGGTGGTAAATCATCCTTGAGCTGCAGAACATAGCGCTCATTGCCGGTTAGCATATTTGTAAAACCCGACCACTTGCGGGACATCTGTGCAATTTTGACGTCGTTAATCTTGAAGGTCGCGTCGTAATGCCAAACGTCGCCGTCGACCTCGCAATGAGCAAAACCGGGGATAGAAATCTCCAGCCGCCGCTTAAAGAACGCAAACTTCTGCTGAATAGTTGCCAATAGGCGCGATGAGTCTGCTTCGACCTGCTGCTTTCCCTCAGGGCTTGTTGCCTGCGGGTCGGGGTAGTAGACTTCGTAGCTGTCAAGGGCGAAATCGGTCGGATCGGTAATGACGAACACCGGAGTGCCGTCTGGCTCCGACACTGTCAGACGACGCGAACCCATAAACATTCGGCTCAGCGTGCCGCCAGTAGTTTCAATCTTGCCGATGCAATTGCCCTCGGTATCCAGGATGCCGAAATCATCCGCCATGAAGTTTCGAATCTGCTGGATAACGATGCTGTTGTGCGAGAGCAATCCCCGGTAACGCCCTTGCTGTGGCGGAAGCTGTTCAGGTGCGGGAGGTTGCTCAGGAGCGGAGGGCTGCTGCGCGGAGGGCTGGTGCTCCGACGCATCTTCCGCATCATTTTGTGGAATCTGATCCCACAGTGACTTTGGATTATCCCAATACGAAGTCATGGCAACAGCCTTCCTTTGATGAGTCTTGGGGCAGGCGAGTGGGTTAGAAGTTCTCTACGAGCGCCTTGTTGAAAGCCTCAAGATCAGCCGGGGTGCGGGAGGAAATCAGGTTGCCGTCAACGACAACTTCCTCATCGACCCAGTTGGCGCCAGCGTTCACCAGGTCGGTCTTGACGCTAATGTAGGAGGTAATCGTGCGGCCCTTCAAGGCTTCCGCGTCGGTGAGAATCCAACCGCCGTGGCAAATCACGCCGATTGGCTTGTCGGCTGCGGCGAATCCCTTAACCAGGGCCACGGCATCCTTATCGATGCGAATCTGGTCAGCATTCACGGTGCCGCCCGGCAGGATCAGGGCATCGTAATCATCAGCAGAAACGCTGCTGGTCAGCTTATCGACGTCCACCTTCGTACCATTCTTGCCCTCAATGGAGCCGTCTTCGGTAGAGATAACGTGCACGGTCGCACCGGCATCCTTCACGGCCTCAGCCGGGCTCGTCAGCTCGGAGTCCTCAAATCCGTTGGTGGCCAAAACTGCAATGGTCTTATTCGTTAAATCAGTCATAGCCCCGAGGGTAACGACGTGATCGCGTTTATGCATCCGCCCGAGTATTGTTTTGCATGCAATATTGAAAAATTATCTTGATGGAGGGCGAAAGATGCCTCATTATGAAGTTCTTCAGGTGGTTCTGAAGGAGAAGTTCATCGGTACCGGCTCGGCTAATCTGACTGAGTTGGAGCGAGTAATTAACGACAAGGCGTCGCAAGGGTTTCGGCTGCACACGATTACTACTGCTTCTTCTGGCAGTAAGGGGCTGATGGGTGGTGACCGTATCCAGGCGACCATGATCTTCGAGAGTCTTACCTAGTTGCGTAATTAATCTCCGCCATTATGAAAAGTCGCTTGCGTTCACACCCGCGCAAGCGATATTCTGAAGTCCCGTGGTTACGAAATACATCATCGTTACGGGAGGCGTAGCCTCCTCCCTCGGCAAAGGCTTAACTGCGGCTTCGCTCGGCCGCCTGCTCACCTCGCGTGGTCTCAAAGTGACTATGCAAAAGCTCGATCCCTACCTCAACGTGGATCCGGGCACCATGAACCCCTTCCAGCACGGCGAGGTCTTCGTCACTGAAGATGGCGCAGAAACTGACCTGGACCTCGGTCACTACGAGCGCTTCCTCGATCGCAACCTCTCCGCCGGCGGTAACGTCACCACCGGCAAGGTCTATTCCTCAGTCATCGCCAAGGAGCGCCGCGGCGAATTCCTCGGCCAGACCGTGCAGGTCATCCCGCACATCACCGACGAGATCAAATCCCGCATCGTCGCTATGGGCAATGCCGACGCAAACGGCGAAAAGCCCGACGTGGTCATCACCGAGATCGGCGGCACCGTCGGCGATATTGAATCGCAGCCCTTCCTGGAAGCCGCACGGCAAGTGCGTCACGACGTCGGCCGCGAGAACGTCTTCTACCTGCACGTGTCACTGGTTCCGTACCTCGGCCCCTCCAAGGAACTGAAGACCAAGCCTACCCAGCACTCGGTGGCCGAACTTCGCTCGATTGGCCTGGTTCCCGATGCCGTCGTTTTGCGATGCGACCGCGACGTCCCCGACTCCCTCAAAAACAAGATTGCGCTGATGTGCGACATCGACCGCGAGGGCGTGGTGTCCTGCCCGGATGCTCCGAGCATCTACGACATCCCGAAGGTCCTCTATGAAGAGCACCTGGACACCTTCATCATCCGCCGCCTGAACCTGCCGTTCCGCGACATGGATTGGGCCGTGTGGGGAGACCTGCTCGAACGCGTCCACAACCCGAAGGGCGAGGTCACGGTGGCGCTCGTCGGCAAGTACATCGACCTGCCGGACGCCTACCTGTCCGTCGCGGAAGCTGTGCGTGCCGCAGGTTTCGCCCACCGCGTGAAGGCGAATATCCGCTGGGTCGCTTCCGATGACTGCGAAACCCCGGAGGGGCTGAAGAAGAACATGGCCGGCGTTGACGCGATTGTCATCCCCGGCGGCTTCGGCGGTCGCGGCATTGAAGGCAAGATCGCGACCATCCGCTACGCCAAGCAAACCGGCACGCCACTGCTGGGAATCTGCCTGGGTATGCAGTGTGTCGTCATCGAGGCGGCGCGTACTGCGGGTGTTGAGGGCGCGTCCTCGACCGAGTTCGATGAGAATGCGGCCGAGCCGGTCATCGCCACGATGGAGGAACAGCTGCAGGCCGTCTCCGGTGAGGCTGACCTGGGTGGATCCATGCGCCTGGGTTCCTACCCGGCAAAGCTCGCCGAAGATTCCGTCGTCGCTCGCCTCTACGGCACCACCGATGTCGCCGAGCGCCACCGCCACCGCTACGAGGTCAACAACGCCTACCGCAACCAGCTGTCAGAAGCCGGACTGGTCATCTCGGGCACCTCGCCGGACGCCAAACTCGTCGAATTCGTCGAATACCCCACGGACGTGCACCCATACCTCGTGGCCACGCAGGCGCACCCGGAGCTGAAGTCACGCCCCACCAGCGCCCATCCGCTTTTCGACGGCCTCATCGCCGCAGCCCTCAAGCGCAACTAGCCTCGGCGCCGCGCAGCCGAATCCGGCCTACCCATTAGAGTGAAACTCATGGCGCATCAATTTGACGTTGTTGATTCCGAGATCGTTCTCGAGGCACCCATTATCGCGGTCCGCCGCGACCAGGTGCGAATGCCGGGTGGGAAGGTGTCCGCCCGCGAGATTGTGGAGCATTTCGGCGCTGTCGCAGTTGTTGCCGCAGATGAGGATAACCGCCTCTACCTGCTGAATCAGTGGCGACAGGCGGCAGCGAAGCGCCTGGTGGAGTTACCGGCCGGGCTCCTCGATGTCGCGGACGAGGACCCACTGGAGGCCGCCAACCGCGAGCTGGTCGAGGAAGCCGGACTGGAGGCCGAGTCCTGGTCCCTGCTTACCGATATGTTCAGCTCGCCCGGCTTCGCAGAGGAAGCGGTTCGGATCTATCTGGCCAGGGATCTCCGTGCCGTCGATAAGCCGGAAGCCCACGATGAGGAAGCGGACATGACTGCGACGTGGGTTCCGGTCGAGGAGGCGGTGGCGATGGCGCTGCGCGGAGAGATCCTCAACGGCATCGCGCTATCCGGCATTTTGCTGGCGGCGGAGGTGCTGCTGCGGGGTGCGACGCCGCGCTCAGTCGCGGAGCCGTTCGACATTCGACCGACGGCTCTGGCGAAGCGCCGGACGGAGCAGCTCGGCGCCGGCGCGGATCTGAAACGCATCCGATGAGTTCGATTGATTCGCTTGTCGACGCCTTCGTGACCTACCTCGCGGTGGAAAAGGGCCTGTCGGCGAATACGCTCGCCAGTTATAAGCGCGACTTGGAGAAGTACCGCACCTACCTGCGGGAGATTGGGCGTACGGAATTGGCGCAGGTCACCGAGCAGGATGTGTCAGAGTTCCTGGCGTATCTGGCGCGGGGAGATAAGTCGGCGGGAAGGCCAGCGCTGGCCCCGACCTCGGTGACGCGGTCGCTGTCGGCCGTGCGGAGCTTCCACAAGTTCGCGGTGGGTGAGGGCGCGTTGGATGTGGATGTCGCCAAGCGGGTGGCGCCGCCGAAGCAGCCCTCGCGTTATCCGAAGGCGCTCAGCATTGATGAGGTCACTCGGCTTATCGAGTCCATCCCCGACGATGAGACCGCCGACGTGACGGATTTGCGAAACCGCGCGCTGGTGGAGTTTTTGTACTCGACCGGTGCGCGCGTTTCCGAGGTCACCGGCCTGGATATCGATGACGTGGATCGCGAAACCAACCTCGTGTTGCTGCGCGGTAAGGGCGGCAAGGAGCGCATCGTGCCCGTGGGATCGCCGGCCATGGCGGCGCTGGATGCGTGGCTGACACGCGGGCGGCCGAGCTGGGTGCGGGCGAACTCCGGGCCGGCGCTGTTTATTAACTCGCTGGGGCGCAGGCTGTCTCGGCAGTCGGCGGGAAATACGCTGGCGGAGCTAGGCGAGCGCGCCGGGCTGAGCGTGAAAATCTCCCCGCACACCCTGCGCCACAGTTTCGGCACACACCTCATTGAGGGCGGTGCCGATGTGCGCGTGGTCCAAGAGCTGCTGGGGCACGCCTCGGTGACGACGACCCAGATCTACACCATGATTACCGCGGAGAATATGCGACGAGTCTGGGCGGGGGCTCACCCACGGGCTGAATACTCGCGGTAATATGTGGCGGTAATATATCGCGCAGTAGAATTGATGAGAAATCTTCAAGGAAGAGGGATTGACTGTGGCTGAAGAAGGGTTGTTTGAGGCCGATCGAGTTGAACTCGGTCTCACCGGTCGTCCGGCACGTGAGCTGCCGGAACCCGCACCCCTGAACAGTCATGGCCCCGCAGTCATCCTGGCAATGTGCAACCAGAAGGGTGGCGTGGGTAAGACCACCTCGACCATTAACCTGGGCGCGGCGCTGGCAGAGTTCGGTCGTAAAGTCCTGCTCGTTGACTTGGACCCGCAAGGCGCACTATCCGCCGGTCTCGGTGTTCCCCATGAGGAACTCGACCTGACGGTCTACAACCTCATCGTCGACGACACCACCGATGTCCGCGATGCCATTCATCACACCAAGGTCTCCGGCCTGGACCTTGTCCCGGCCAACATTGACCTGTCGGCTGCGGAGATTCAGCTTGTCAACGAAGTCGGCCGCGAGCAGGCCCTCGGACGCGCGCTGCGCCCAGTGATGAATGACTACGACTTCATCATCATTGACTGCCAGCCGTCGCTGGGCCTGCTGACCGTCAATGCGCTGACCATCTCCGAGGGCGTCATCATCCCAATGGTGGCAGAGTACTTCTCCCTGCGCGGTCTGGCACTGCTCACCGACACGGTGGCCAAGGTCCGCGACCGCCTGAACTTCAACCTGGAAGTCTCCGGCATCCTGGTCACTATGTTCGACCGCCGCACGCGCCACGCCAAGGAAGTCATGGAACGCCTCATCGAGGTCTTCGGAGACAAGGTCTTTGACACGGTCATCACCCGTACTGTCCGCTTCCCGGAAACCTCCGTCGCTGGCGAGCCCATCACCACCTGGGCACCGAACACCCCAGCTGCGGCGCAGTACCGCAACCTGGCCCGCGAGGTCATCGAGCGTAAAGGCCGCAAATAATAGGTGACTTCCCCGGATAGTTACACTCCCGAACCGTCGTCAAGCGAGGGCGTGCAGGAAGAGATCACCGGCTTCCGCGTCGCGCTCGCGAACTTCAACGGGCCTTTCGACCTGCTGCTGCAGCTCATCAGCAGCAAAAAGATGGACGTCACCGAAGTCGCGCTGGCGGCGGTGACGGACGAGTTCATCTCGTACACGCGCAGCCTCGACGCAGTCAGCGACCTCGACGAAATCACCGAATTCCTCGTCGTGGCAGCGACGCTGCTCGACCTCAAGACCGCACGGCTTCTGCCGCGTGGCGACGTCGACAGCGAAGAAGACCTCGAACTGCTAGAAGCACGCGACCTGCTGTTCGCCCGACTGCTGCAATACCAGGCGTATGGCAAGGTAGCCGACCAGTTCGAGGAGTGGCAGAAGACCGCGCCGCGGCGCTATCCGCGGGCCGTGGGGCCGGACAAGCAGTTCGAGGAGCTGCTGCCGCCCGTGCGCCTGGGCATGACGCTCGGGGAGTTTGCCGAGTTTGCGGCCGTCGTGATGCGGCCGAAGCCGCCGGAGGAAGTCGGCGTCGGGCACATTCACGGTGTGCCCGTGTCCGTGCCGGAGCAGGCGGGCAAAATCCTCGACTCGCTGCGGCTGGCAGGCGAGGGGACTTGGCTGACGTTTACGCAGTTGACCTCGGAATGCCGTGTGTCCATGGAGGTTGTTGGGCGGTTCCTGGCGCTGCTGGAGCTCTACCGTGCCAAAGCGATTGGTGTGGAGCAGGAGGAGGCGCTGGAGGAAATCCACGTGGCCTGGACCGGGCTGGACGTGGACCCGGCCGTCGTGGCGGCGGCGAACTGGGAGTAGGTGGCTGGGCTGCGTTGGGGCTGGGCTGTTGAGCGTGGGCTTGGTCGGGCGTGGGCTTGGTCGGGCGTGGGCTTGGTTGGGCTGGCGCTAACAGCTGATTAGCGCCCGGCCAATTAGCGCCCGGCGCGGGAGGTTGCGTAATCTGACGCGCATGAGCGAAACCAGTTCCGCACCATCCGAGCAGGCCGTGGAGCCCGTGTCTGCTTCTTCGGCGCAATTGCCGCCCATTGACCCGTTGCGAGCAGGCGTGGAGTCGATTCTGCTGGTAGTCGATACGCCGGTGGCGGCGGAGGATATGGCGCGGGCGCTGGATGTTTCCGCAAGTGATGTCCGTGACGTGCTTCGCGAGATCGAGTACGAATACCGTGCACGTCGCAGCGGCATTGAGCTGCGTGAAACGGATGAGGGCTGGCGCTTCTACACGGCTCCCGCGCACGCCAGCGCGGTGGAGCGATTCTTGCTGGATGGCTCGCAGTCGAAGCTCTCACGTGCAGCTATGGAGACGCTGGCAGTGGTGGCTTACCGACAGCCGGCCACGCGTGCGCAGGTCTCCGGTGTACGCGGTGTCAATGTCGATGGGGTGATGCGCACGCTGGTCGCGCGCGGTCTGATTGCGGAGTCCGGAGAGGACCCGGCAACCGGCGCGCATTTGTACGTTACGACGACGCTGTTCCTGGAGCTTTTGGGGATTGATTCGCTGGACCAGCTGCCTGATTTGGCTCCGCTGCTGCCTGAAGTCGACTTGATCGACGAGCCGTTGGACTAGGTGGGGTTCTGGGGCGGTTGGACAGGGGGCCTAGCTGGGCCGCGGGGCTGCGGGGCTGCGGGGCTCGCTCCATCGGCTAACCCACTTCACGACACGCGTGTCACCTCATGCCACCTCCACAGCTGCCACGAGGTGACGTGGGTGTCGTGAAGTCGCATTCCGGGCTGGGTATGCTGCTCGCTACAGCTCACTGCGAGCCTTTGCACCCACCACACCCACACCGCACACCACACCCACCACACGCATTGTGGATAACTCCCGAAAACTGCAAACTATCCACAGTCGACGCCAAATTGACGCCTTCTGAGCCTCCGTGTGAGCCCAAAAATGAGAACGTAGCACTCACCAACACTCGCAAACACTCACAAACACACAAACCCACAAACACTCACACCCCGCCACCCACCCACCAGCAGTTGCCTGGACCTCAGGAGCGCAATCCGATGCCGCAGTGGAACTACGACGCCGACGACATCATCCGTACCGGCCAGCAGCGCGAATGCGCCCGCCCCAGCACATTCGCAATCTCCCGAATCGGCCAGCACTCCGACCGAGATCTCCTCCGGCGGGCCAAAAGCGGCAGCCTCCTGTGGCTCGCACACGGCGCGTACGTGCCTGTCGACAGGTGGCTCACCCTAAACAGCACCGAACGCTACGTCCTGGAAATCAAAGCGCTCGTCCATCGCGACACCGCCACCGTAGTCACCCGCGATGCCGCCGCTGCTCTCCACGGTTTACCTCTGCTCACACACAACACTCCCATCGCGATAGCCAACTCCGGCCGCACGCGCGGGCAATCGCGAAGCACGCCGAATGGCCCGTACCAGCCGCACAAACGCCTCATCCGCGTCTCCGGCCGGATTCTCCCCGAGGACATCGTAGAAATCGATGGCCGCCTCGTCACCGATGTCCCAAAGTCCGTCATCGACGTCTGCCGTTCCCGCACCCCGCACAATGCACTAGTGCTTGCCGACGCCGCCCTCCAGCGCCACACCGACACCGAGGAACTGTCGGCTACGTTGGCTGCATATCCGCGTGCTCCGGGAAATGCACAGGCCAGGAGATTGTTGGGGCAAGCGACAGCGTCGTCGGAAAGCATTGGGGAATCGCTCACTAAAGAAGCAATTGTCCAGGCGGGGCTAGCTGCTGTCGACGATTCTCGGGCTCCGTTGCTTCAGCAGGTTTCCTTTCGGGATGATCGTGGCTTCATCGCACGCGTGGACTTCTACCTGCCCGAACTTGGGCTGATCGTCGAGTTCGATGGCCGTATGAAATACACCGACGGCGGGGTCGCGGACACGCAGGTGGCAATCGCAAAGGAGCTGGAGCGCGAGAAGCGCCTGAAGAATCTCGGACTGAATGTTATCCGAATCGTCTGGTCACAGCTTTTCGACGGCACCGCCGTAGCCACCTTGCGGCAAGCGGCCGCAGAAATCCGACGTCACCTGGCAAATGGTGGCAGTTGCTATCGCGGAAACTACGCCTTCGCGCGGCAGCCCATCACAATCACAGGTAAGGCGGCCGAGTTGGCCATGCGTCGCCGACGAGTGTGGAGCCAGGCGGGGCGGCTGTACTAGCTGGCTGGCTCATCGGGCCACCCCAACCTCACTTCACGACACGAGTGTCACCTCATGCCACCTCCACAGCTGCCACGAGGTGACATGGGTGTCGTAAAGTCACTGAGACTGTCTGTAATCCTTGCGAGAAGCTCCACCACCAACCCCGAACGGCGTTCAAGTCTGGCGCTGTACAGGTATTATGCTGAGTATCATGACAGCCTCGGAAACCGCCCAGCCGCACTCCCAGTCGCACACCCCGCAGCACTCCCAACCACCCGCCCAACCACACACCCCGCCAACCATCGCCGACCTCGCCCAATTCGACGCCGACCACATCTGGCACCCATACGGCCCCATCCCGTCGCCGGTCGCGCCCGAGCTGGTCGAGTCCGCCGAGGGCGTCAACCTCCACCTCGCCGACGGCCGCACCCTCATCGACGGCATGAGCAGCTGGTGGGCCGCTTGCCACGGCCACTCGCACCCGAAGCTGATCGCAGCCGCGAAGAAGCAGGCCACCACGATGTCGCATGTCATGTTCGGCGGACTCACACACCGTCCGGCCATCGAACTGGCGGAGAAGCTCCTAAAGCTCGCAGGCCCCGGCTTCGATGCCATTTTCTACTCCGACTCGGGTTCGGTCTCTGTCGAGGTGGCGATTAAAATGGCGCTGCAGTACCAGCAGGCCAAAGGCCATCCCGAGCGCACCCGCCTGGCCACTTGGCGCGGCGGCTATCACGGCGACACTCGCGCGCCCATGACCGTCTGCGACCCCGAGGGCGGCATGCATTCGCTGTGGACGGGGCAGTGGACTCCGCAGGTCTTCGCCGACAAACCACCCGCCCGCGGCACAACCGAGGAGGAGCGCGCACGCTATCTCGCGCACTTCGATTCGCTTATCGACGACTCCGTCGCCGGCATCATTATTGAACCGGTGGTCCAAGGCGCTGGTGGCATGCGGTTCCATGACCACGAGCTGCTTGTGGGGCTCCGGAAGCTGTGTGACAAGCACGGGATTCTGCTCATCGCGGATGAGATCGCCACCGGCTTCGGCCGGGCCGGTGACCTGTTCACGACGCAGGCGGCCGGGATTGTGCCGGATATTATGTGTGTCGGCAAGGCGCTGACCGGCGGCTTTATGAGCTTCGCAGCCACCCTCACCACCGCCGACGTGGCTCGCACCATTTCCAGTGGCGCAGGCGGAGGCATCATGCACGGCCCGACCTTCATGGGCAACCCGTTGGCCTGTGCCGTGGCCTGCGCGCAGCTCGACCTGATTGCAGAAGGGCAGTGGCGTGAGGATGTCCCGCGCATCGAATCCCGACTTCGCAACCAGCTCCAGCCCTTAGCCAGCAGCGATGCCGTGGCCGATGTGCGGGTTCTTGGCGCAATCGGGGTCGTGGAGATGCAGCGCCCGGTGGACATGGGCTTGGCCACGGCAGCGGCTGTCGATGCCGGGGTGTGGCTGCGGCCATTCGGCAAATTGGTGTACACCATGCCGCCGTACATCAGCACCAATGACGAGGTCGACCGTATCTGCGAGGCCATCGCCGCCATCGTCGCCGCCGAGGAAGAACGCAAGTAGCGCAACCAAAAGGAGCACCAACCACCATGAGCATCGTCCTTGTCACAGGCACCGGTACCGATATTGGAAAGACCATCGGCACGGCAGCACTGGCGGCGGCACTTCGCGAGGAGGGTAAGGAGGTGCACGTCGTCAAGCCAATTCAGACCGGTTTTCCGGGCCCAAATGGCGGTGATTTGGACACTGTCGCGGAGCTGACGGGGATCGACAACCTGCATGGCTTCGTGCGTTACCCCGAGCCGATGGCGCCGGTGGCGGCGGCGCAGCGCGCGGGAATGCGCCTGCCGAACGCCACGGAGATCGCTGAAAAGATCAAGCTTATCGACGGGCCGAACCGCGTTGTCCTCGTGGAGGGCGCGGGCGGCTTGCTGGTGCGGCTCGGCGAGGACTGGGCGCTGCCGGAGCTGGCGGCGTTGTTGCCGGGTAGTCAGATGGTGGTCGTGACGCGGTTGGACCTGGGTTGCCTGAACGAGGCGGAGCTCACCGTCGAGGTGGCGCGGGGCCGTGGAGTCAATGTCACGGCGCTGGTGGGCGGTTCGTTGCCGGCGGAGGTCGACCCGATCATTGAGACGAACCTGGAGGAACTGCCGCGCATCACCGGGGTGCCGCTGCTGGGGTCGGTGCAGGCGGGAGCTGGCGCGCTGGACCGGCAGGAGTTTGTGGCGAAAGCTACGCAGTGGCTGCCGGGCGTGCGAGAGTGGGCCGCAGCGCTGTAAAAGACGTTGTAGGTGGAGGCCGCGCGGGACGTCGTTAAGCTGGCGCTTTACTAGAAACGTGCTAAGGTGGCTAGACGACAAGGCGCGAGGCTTTCTCTGTAATTCTCTTTATTAACCTGCTTCCACCGGCCATTTTGGGCCCACGGGGGAGAGAACAGCGTCGCCTGGCGCTGACGTTCTAACAAACAGAACATTCTCCAACGCTTGAAAAGGATGTAGGTCAAGTGGCTAAACCCGCTCGCCGAGAAGGCACACCGGCACACAAGAACCGTAAGAATCAATCCAACCGCGGCTCCACTAACGCCCAGCGCAACCGCAGCCGTCGCGACAGCGGCGCGAAGGTGGAGACCTCCAACGTCCACGCGAAGGACATCTACGTATCCAACGCTCGCCCGGCGCGCCACCAGCACGTGGACTCCGACCGCCGCGGCTCGGGCAAGCGCGTGCACAGCGAAGCAGGCGAGGGCGTGCGCCTGCAGAAGGTATTGGCACAGGCAGGCGTGGCGTCGCGTCGTATGGCGGAAAAGCTTATCGACGAAGGCCGCGTCGAGGTCGACGGCAAGATTGTGACGCGACAGGGCGTACGGGTGGACCCGAACACGTCTGTGATTCGCGTTGATGGTTCCCGCGTCATCGTCAATGAGGACATGCAGTACTTCGTCCTGAACAAGCCGCGTGGTGTGCAGTCGACCATGCACGATGACATGGGCCGCCCGTGCGTGGGCGACATCATCGGTGAGAAGATCAGCGCTGGTCAGCGACTCTTCCACGTTGGCCGCCTGGATGCGCCCACCGAGGGCCTGCTGCTGCTCACCAACGATGGTGAGCTGGCCAACCGTCTGATGCACCCGAGCTACGAGGTCACCAAGACCTACATGGCCACCGTTGTCGGCGAGGTCGATGCCAAGGTCATGCGCGAGCTGGAAAAGGGCATTGAGCTCGATGACGGCATCGCCAAGGCCGATATGGCGCAGATCATCGACGTTTGGCAGGGACGCTCTATCGTCCGCATCGAGCTGCACGAGGGTCGCAAGCACATCGTCCGCCGGATGCTCAAGACTGCGGGCTTCCCGGTCGAGCGCCTGGTGCGCACTAAGATTCACACTGTCCAGCTGGGCGAGCAGACCCCGGGCGCTCTCCGCGCACTCAACCGGGCTGAGCTGACCTCCCTCTACAACGCGGTGGGGCTGTAAATGGCACTAGTGAAGAAGAACGAAGAAAACCAAGGAGCTGAAGGAGCCCACATGAGCGAGCAGAACACTGACGACATGCTGTTGGTTGCCATCGACGGCCCTTCCGGCACTGGCAAGTCGACTGTCTCCCGGATGGTCGCAACCGAGCTGGGTGCAAAGTACCTGGACACCGGCGCTATGTACCGCGTGGCAACCCTGTGGGTGCTGCGACAGGGCATCGACCCGACTGATGAGGAAGCCGTGGCTAAGGCGACGGCCGCCCTGCCGCTGGAAGTCTCCGATGACCCGAACTCCACCGCCGTCCTCCTCGACGGCGAGGATGTTTCCGGCGAGATTCGCGGCCCGGAGGTCACCCGCAATGTGTCGGCGGTCTCCGCGATTCCGGCCGTGCGCACCAACCTGGTCGCACTCCAGCGTTCGCTGGCCGCATCGGCTGTGCGCTGTGTGGTGGAAGGCCGCGACATCGGCACGGTCGTGCTCCCGGACGTTCCGGCGAAGATTTTCATGACCGCGTCCGCAGAGGTCCGCGCTCGCCGCCGCTACGACCAGGACATCGCTGCTGGTCGTGAGGCTGACTTCGACACCGTGCTTGCCGGCGTCATCCGCCGCGACGAACTCGACAGCAACCGTGCGACCTCTCCGCTGAAGCCAGCCGAGGACGCGTTCATTCTGGACACCTCCGAGATGGACATCGAAGAGGTCGTGGAAAACGTCCTCGATGTCGTTGAGGCCGGTTACCCGGGGTCCACCATGGACTGGGACGATGTCGACAACGAGGAGTTCGAGGGCTCTTACGACGACTCCGAGGACGACACTGCCGGACACCTGGTCGCAAACGTGGGGAGCGAAAACGCGCCGGGCACCGCAGGTAGCCACACCAGCGCAGATGAGTTCATCGACCGCACGATCGCTGACCACGAGACGATCATCTCCGAAGCCATCGAGCGCGCCGAAACCGGTCAGATCGACGACGATGCCGACTGGGAAGAACTGGAAAACGCCTTCGCAGCGCTTGGCGTCAGCGACGAGGAGGAAGAAGCTCTTCCGACCGTGGCCATTGTGGGACGACCGAATGTTGGTAAGTCCACCATGGTTAACAGGTTCATTGGCCGTCGTGAAGCAGTTGTCGAAGACTTCCCGGGCGTGACCCGTGACCGCATCTCCTACCTGGGTGAATGGGGCGGACGTCGCTTCTGGGTGCAGGACACCGGCGGCTGGGATCCGGATGCCAAGGGTATGCATGCGGCGATTGCTCGTCAGGCGGAGACCGCCATGGAGACCGCCGATGTGATTGTCATGGTCGTCGACACCACCGTCGGCATCACCGCCACGGAAGAGGTCATGGCCCGCCGCCTGCAGCGCGCGGAGCAGCCGGTTATTCTCGCCGCCAACAAGTTTGAGTCGGATTCGCAGCTTGGCGACGTCGCGGAGTTCTGGGCCCTCGGGCTCGGCGAGCCGCACCCAACCTCGGCCCTTCACGGTCGTGGCAATGCCGACGTAATGGACGAAGTGGTGTCCTCCTTCCCGGAGGTGCCGCGTGCGAAGTCGCTGCCGACCGGGCCGCGCCGCGTGGCGCTGGTGGGTAAGCCGAATGTGGGCAAGTCTTCGCTGCTGAACAAGCTCTCCGGTGAAGATCGCGCAGTGGTCAGCGACGTGGCTGGTACCACGGTTGACCCGGTGGACTCGCTGGTGCAGATGGACGAGGCGCTGTGGCGCTTCGTCGATACCGCTGGTATTCGCAAGAAGACCAAGACCGCCAAGGGCCACGAGTTCTACGCCTCGCTGCGTACTCGTTCGACGATTGACAACGCCGAGGTCGTGATCTTTTTGGTCGATGCCTCCGAGCAGATTACCGAGCAGGACCAGCGTGTGCTGCGCATGATTCTCGACTCCGGTCGCGCACTTGTGGTCGCCTACAACAAGTGGGACCTCATGGATGAGGACCGTCGCGATCTGCTCGAGCGCGAAATTGAAGAGCAGCTGGCACACGTGCCGTGGGCTCGTCGGGTGAACATCTCCGCCAAGACTGGTCGCGCTGTGCAGAAGCTGGAGCCGGCCATGCTGGAGGCCGTGGAGTCGTGGGATAAGCGTATCTCCACTGGTCGCCTGAACACTTGGTTGCGTGCGATCATGCAGCAGAACCCGCCACCGCTGCGTGGTGGCCGCCAGCCGCGCGTGCTGTTTGCCACCCAGGCATCCTCGCGCCCGCCGGTAATTGTGCTGTTCACCACCGGGTTCCTGGAGCACGGCTACCGTCGCTTCTTGGAGCGCAAGCTGCGTGAAGAATTCGGTTTTGAGGGCTCGCCGGTGCGCATCGCGGTGCGTGTCCGCGAGAAGAAGAAGCGCCGCTAGGAAGCTCCGCCAGTTGCGCGTGGCGAGCTGAGAAAAGCCCAAAATGTGATTTAGGCGATTGCATTTTGGGCTTTTCGTTGGCATTTTAGAGTTTCAGTAAATTAGCGATAAGGAGAACTGACAATGGTCAGGCGCGGCAACAACCGTGACGGCTCTCAGCACGATGGCCGAGACAACAGCTACGGACGCGATTCCTCAAGCGCATACGGCGATGACTCCGCGACTCGCTACATTCCGCGGGACGAGGGATACCGCGGATACAACCCAGATGCCGACTTCGCGGGCGAGCAGCCGACCGAATACTTCGGTGGCGACTCCTCTGAGACACAATTCCTGCAGCGTGGCGATGAAACACGTTTTGAGAACTCGCGAGGTGCCGGAGCCGGTGCAGGTGCTGGTGCCGCCGGTGCACAAGGCAGTGGCGCACAGGGTAGCGGCCAGTACTGGGCCCCGCTTTCTGAAGAAGAACGCGGCTATGGTCAGGCGGGCCAGCAGGCAGGTGCAACCCAGCAGTACTCCGCAGGCGGCGCAGGCGGTTACGGCGACATGAATAACGGCAACAACCGCGGTAATAACCGTGGCAACAGTGGCAATGATGACTCCAAGAAGGGCTGGGGCAAGCCTGTCGCCATTGTGGCCATCGCCGCCATGGTGGCCGTAGTCGCGCTGGTAGCCCTGGTCTTGTCCTTTACTTCCGGAACCGAGGACAAAAACGACAATACGGCGGAGCCGACGCAGGAGACGTCGTCAAGCCCGACGCCGACGACAACCTCGCCGGAAGAAACCACGACAAGCCCAACCGATCGTTTGGACCCGTCGGGCACGATTAACGACACCCGTGAGCGCCTTGAGCAGGAGCTCGACCAACTTCGCGAGTCGCCGCCAGCTATCCCTGGCCCCGGTGAGCGCAGCAGCGGTTGGGGCACCATCCCGCAGGGCGTGGTGGGCAAGAGCCCGGCATCGGTCGAGGTGGAATTGCGTACCAACGGCTACCAGAATGTGACTGTCGTCGACGCCGAGGGCAATCCGACCAACTCGTTGGCCGCGATTATGGGCAAGGTCGCCTCGATTGATCCGCCGGAGGGACAGATGGCGGAGACATCCACGCCTGTGACCATCTACCTGCAGTAACGCCGCAGGCAGGGAAGGTGCCAGGGGCGATTTTCGCCTTCAAACTCCAATGATGTAACCTATAGCTCGTTGCACTTTCGTGCACACGGGCTGTAGCGCAGTTTGGTAGCGCACCTCACTGGGGGTGAGGGGGTCGTCGGTTCAAATCCGGTCAGCCCGACAAAAATAGCCGCCGTCTTCTGGAAGATTCCGGGAGGCGGCGGCTTTGTTTACGGCTATTGCTTACGGCTTTTGTTTGCCGTCTAGCGCGCGATGCTACTAGCGCACGACAATACCGTCGGAGTCAGCGTAGAGCGTCTCGCCCGGAACGAAGTCGATGCCGCCGAAGGAGACAACGACGTCGCGCTCGCCCTCGCCGGTCTTGGTGGACTTGCGCGGGTTGGTGCCAAGCGCCTTGCAGCCGAAGTCCATCTCGCCAATCAGCTTGGAGTCGCGAATCGCGCCGTTGACGACCACACCAGCCCAGCCATTGTCCTTGCCGAGCCCCGCAATAACGTCACCGACCAGCGCCGTGTGCACAGAAGCGTCACCGTCGATGACAAGCACGCCACCCTCCGACGGTTCGGAGAGGACCTTCTTCAGCAGCGCGTTGTCCTGGAAACACTTGACCGTGGAGATCTTGCCGCAGAACTCCACGCGACCGCCGAGGTTACGCATCTGGGTATCGCAGGAACGCACGTCCGGGCCGATCTCGTCAACCAGGTCAGCGGTGGGGATGAATTCGATTGCCATAGGGGATTCAAGTCCTTCCGAAAATTCTCGCATCAAGTGTTAAACCCATTGTTTCAAACTCAAGATGTGACTAAAGACATATGGTGCAAATTCGCTGGCGGCGATTGACACTCCGAAGGCCGGCCCAGATTGATTACTCTGGTGAGTCAGAACGCGCCGACAACCACACGCGCGCAGGAAGGGTAGAAGATGGCTGGGTTTAATTGGTTTTGGAAGGCTCTTAGCGGCAAGCAGGGGCGCAACCAAAAACGCAGCGTAGGGCTGGTGGCACGCGCCGCTGAGCTCGAGTCGCAGGTACAGGCGCTTTCCGACGTCGACCTCGCCGACTTCACCCGCCAACACGCCACCGACGCACCGGAGCTTTTAGCCGCGCTCCGCGAAGTCTCCCAGCGCACCCTGTCCATGCGCCCCTTCGATGTGCAGCTGCAAGGCGCACTGGCGCTCATGGAGGGAGACGTCGTCCAGATGGCCACTGGTGAGGGCAAGACCCTCTCCGGCGCCCTGGCTGCAGCAGGGTTCGCGCTGCGTGGCCACCGCGTGCATTCCGTGACCGTCAACGACTACCTCGCAGGCCGCGACGCGCAGTGGATGCAACCTCTGTTCGGGTTCCTAGGCCTCTCGGTGGCGGCTATTTCGCCGCAGGAGGGACCGGGGGAGCGTCGTAAAGCATATGCGGCAGACATCGTCTACGCCGCCGTCAACGAACTCGGCTTCGACGTTCTGCGCGACCGCTGCGCGCCGGCCATCGAAGACCGCGTGCAGTCGCCCGCTGATGTCGTGATCATCGACGAAGCCGACTCCGTGTTGGTCGATGAAGCGCTGGTCCCGCTCGTGCTTGCCGGCAATGAGCCGGGCACAGCACCGACCGGACAGATCACCGACGTGGTGCGCCGCCTGCAGCTCGGCGACGACTACACCGTCGACGAAGGTCGTCGCAACGTCTTCCTCACCGACACCGGCGCCGCACGCGTCGAACGCCTGCTTGGCATCGGTTCGCTGTACGACGCCGAACATGTCGGCACCACCCTGGTTCAGGTCAACGTTGCACTGCACGCCCACGAGTTGCTGCAGCGCGATGTCGACTACATCGTGCGCGACGGCAAGGTACAGCTCATCGACGCCTCGAAGGGACGCGTGGCGGAACTGCAGCGCTGGCCGGACGGTCTGCAAGCAGCGGTAGAGGCCAAGGAGGGGCTGCAGGTCTCGGAGGGCGGCCGAATCCTCGACTCCATGACCATCCAGCAGCTCGTCGGCCGCTACGACATCACCTGCGGCATGACCGGCACCGCCACCTCCGCGGGCGACCAGTTCCGCGAGTTCTACGGACTTCACGTCTCCGTCATCGAACCCAACGTCCCATGCATTCGTGACGACGAGCCCGACCGCATCTACGCCACCACCGACGACGCGTTCGCCGCGCTTGTCGACGAGGTCGTGGAACTCAACGGCACTGGTCGACCAATACTCGTAGGCACCCGTGACGTGGCGGAATCGGAACGCCTGGCCGATGCACTGGTTCTGCGTGGTATCGAATCCTCGGTGCTGAACGCGAAAAATGACGAGCTGGAGGCCCAGGTCATCGCCAATGCTGGCGATATTGGCCGCGTGACGGTGTCCACCCAGATGGCCGGACGAGGAACCGACATCCGCCTCGGTGGGGCAGATGAATCCAACCGAGATGCGGTGGTCGAACGCGGTGGACTATGCGTTATTGGCCTGGGCAAGCACCGCACTGACCGACTGGACAATCAGCTGCGTGGCCGCGCCGGGCGCCAAGGCGATCCGGGCTCGTCGGTGTTCTTTGTCTCCCTGGATGATCCGGTGATTTCCGAGGGCGCTGCTGGCGAGACGCTGAGCGTGCTGCCCGAGGATGATGGCCGTGTCCGGGATAAGAGGGCATACCAGTTCATCGACCGCGCACAGCGAGTGACAGAGGCGACCATGCTGTCGATTCATGCGACGACGTGGAAGTACAACAAGCTCATCGGTGACCAGCGCGAGATTCTGGATGAGCGCCGGGAGAAACTGCTGACTACTAATGCAGCCTGGGAAGAACTGTCCAAGTTGGCATCGGCGCGGGCCAAGGAAGTCGAATCCGTAGTCGGGCGCGATGTCGCCGAGGATGCTGCCCGGGAAATCATGCTGAGCCACCTGGATCGCGGATGGTCAGACCACCTGGCGGATCTGGATGACCTGCGGGAGTCGATTCACCTGCGCGCGCTGGCTAAGGAAAGCCCCATTGATGAGTTCCACCGCGCCGCCATCGGCGCCTTTAAGAGCCTGGTGAACAATGCCGTTACCGAGTCGGTGCAGACCTTCCAAGAGGTCGAAATCGACAGCGAAGGCGCACATCTAGAGGACACGGGTCTTGCTCGCCCGAGCTCGACGTGGACGTACATGGTCAACGACAACCCATTGAGCAATGGTGGCGGCTCGGTCGTCGGCTCAATTGCAGCGATGTTTAGGTAAGCCGTAACCACAGGTTTGGTAACAATTTGAAAATATTTCTCAGGTGACCGGCCTAGGTACACCCACAGAGAAAGCTCTCAGATGTCGGTATTTACGCATATCAATCATGTTGTACATACCCTGCTGGTGAGCTGCGTCACAACATGGTTGGGATTAGATAACAACACGAAAGCGGTTGGGGCGCTATTATCTAAAAAGTAACGAGTAAATCGCCCAAGGTTATCCCGGAGGGAAAGATATGACTAGCAATAGCGGCCAGCCAGAGGCATCGGTCGAGACCACCTCGGTCTTCCGTGCAGATTTGCTGAAGGAAATGGAGTCCGGCTCTAACACGGACTCCACGGTCTCCGGTGTTGAAGGACTTCCGGCGGGCTCGGCACTCTTGGTTGTCAAGCGGGGGCCAAACGCAGGTTCGCGTTTCCTGCTCGATCAGGCAGTCACCACCGCTGGTCGTCACCCGGACAGCGACATCTTCCTCGATGATGTGACTGTTTCCCGTCGTCACGCAGAGTTCCGCAAGAACGGTGACTCCTACGAGGTCGTCGACGTGGGATCGCTGAACGGTACCTACGTTAACCGCGAGCCGAAGGACTCCGCGGTTCTGGCTAATGGTGACGAGGTTCAGGTCGGTAAGTTCCGCCTCGTCTTCCTGATCGGTAACTAGTTCGACATCGGTTAATGTCGACGCCTGTCGGCATTAACCCCTTATTTTTGTAAAGGCTCGGAAAAGACCAGTGGCAGCAGTACGCAAATCAGCAGTTTCGCAGCCGACTTCGTCGGAAAGCACTGCGAAGCAAGCACGCTCGGTGGGCAAGAAGAAGACCATCGGTGCTGTGCTGAAGGAAGTCAAGGTTGAGTTCCCTGATGTAACGCTGTCCAAAATTCGTTTTCTCGAGTCGGAGGGGCTGCTGTGCCCGTCGCGTAGCTCCTCGGGTTATCGTCGCTACAGCCAGGCGGACATTGACCGCCTGCGCTACATTCTCACCGTTCAGCGCGATAACTACTTGCCGCTGAAGGTTATTAAAGAGCAGCTCGACGAAATTGATGCGGGCAACGCTGGCGGCGACGGGCTGGCATCGGTCACTCCACTGGTGACGGCGGATCAGTTCCGCGAAGCCGCAGTGGTCTCGCTGACGCAGGCGGAGCTGGCAGAGCGCACCGGCGCTAGCGAGAAGTTCATCACTGAACTGGTTCGAGTCGGCCTGATTACTCCGGACACGCTGAACATGTTCGATGGCGATGACCTGCTCATCACTGAGACGGCGGTCAAGCTGGCTGAGTTTGGTCTGGATGCCCGCCACCTCAAAACTGTGCGTACCGCTGCGGCCCGTGAGGCAGATTTGGTGTCGCTCGCTGCTAGTCCGCTGAGTAAGTCGCGTGCGGCTAGCGGCAAGCAGAAGGCTGTGGAGATGGGCCGTGAGATGACTGCGCTGATGGTCACGCTGCACGGCACTTTGGTCAAGCGCCAGGTCAACAAGGACCTGGGGAAGTAGTCGGTAGTCCCGCGTAAATAGCGGCTCGCTACAATTATCGCTGTTATGGACGAAAAACTCGTAGAAGTCAAGTTTCTAGACTGGATGGCGCATCCTCCTGAGGACGATCCAGTGCTGCTCCTGCATGCCGAAGAGACCAATCGGATTATCCCGATTTGGATTGATTTGGCGACGGCGACGGAGTACTCCGCCCGTGAGACCGGCGCTACGCAGCGTCGCCCGGGCATGCATGAGGTCTTCGTCGATACGCTGGACATGGTGGGGCAGAGCGCCCTGCGCGGCCAGATTACGGGCGTGCATGAGGGCGTTTTCATCGCCAGCCTGGTGCTCGAAGGTGGCGCAGAGATTGATATGCGGCCCTCCGACCTCATCCTTATCGCTAGCGAGCTTGAGGTTCCGCTGTATGTCGCGCGTGATGTGCTCGACGCCACGTCGGTAGCGGCGCGTCTCGTCGCAACCAATGGCGGTTCGCTTGCCGACGAGTCGGAGACCGACTCCGTCGAGGCATCGGTGTCGGAGTTTGCGGAATTCCTCGACAGCATTGATGCTGACTACTTCGCCGAGCCGCATGGTGATGCGGAGGACAAGAAGTCTGATGGTGAAGCCGACGGTGGCGCCGATTCAGCTTCCGATGGCGACCGTTAAACGTGTGACTGGAGTGAACAACTGGCTACTTTTGGGGTAGTTGTGACGCTTATTTCCTCCGGCGTGTCGCTGAATGACCCCATAAAAGGGGTAACTTTTCGTAAGTTATGGTTTCATCCCGTCCTGCGGTTTTTCTCCCGGGTTGTGCTTGAGCTGGGGAAACTATGACTCCAAACTCTAAACCTTAACTTTAGGTTTAGAGATTCGGCGTGTCGTCCTGTGATGTATTGACAGCCGATTAACCTTGGCGAAAGATAAATAACGGCAGTGAAACTACCTCGGGAGAATTTATATGGTCGACGACAACAGCGGTTCGCTCTTTGGCGACAATGAGCTCCGTGCGTCGGACTCGCAAGAGCCACGCGCGGTTCAGGAATCCCTGTTCGACATGGGACCGGACGAGCAGGTTGGCTACCGCGTTCCCATCGCATGTCAGGTAGCGGGCATTTCTTACCGCCAGCTGGACTACTGGGCACGCACCAAGCTGGTGGAGCCTTCTATCCGTACCGCCAAGGGCTCGGGTACCCAGCGTCTGTACTCCTTCCGCGACATCCTCGTTTTGAAGATTGTCCGCGGACTGCTGGACACCGGTATTTCCCTGCAGAACATCCGTCTGGCTGTCGACCGCCTGCGCGACCTCGGCGTCGATGACCTGGCTACCATCACGCTGGTTTCCGATGGTCGCACCGTCTACCAGTGTCGCTCCAATGAAGAGGTCATCGACCTGCTCAACGGTGGCCAGGGAGTGTTCGGCATTGCTGTCCCGGGCATTATGAAGGAACTGACTGGCACCATCGCCTCCTTCCCGTCCGAGCGTATCGACGGTACTCAGGAGAACCCAGGTACTGGCATCGACGAGCTGGCTGAGCGTCGTCGCCGTCGCATCTCCTAACAGCCAACTGTATGGCTGAATAGCGGCGTCGCTGCTATGGACGCCGCTCAAATAGCCGAAACAAGCTAAACAAAAACCGCCTTCCACAACTGGTTCCGTTTTTCCTCTCCCGAGGTTGGACCAGATGGAGGCGGTTTTTTGCTACTTACTCCGTACCGATAGCCGCAGCCAACTGAGAGGCCAGGCCATCGCCGTAGTCGGCCGCAATGCGCAGAGAGCCAGTGGTCATATTTGCCACTTCCTGCAGCTCGGGGCTGGAGCTGTCGCCGTCGGGAAGCACGATGACCTCAATCGTTACCGGGCGGTCTGGGCTAATGAGTTCCTTGATCCTCTCGACGGACTCGGCGGCATCGGCGCCCGAGGCATCGCGACCCGAAGTGAGCACGACGAGACGGTTGGGCTTGTCCGGGGAGTAGGTGTCGCGGGCGGCCTGGTAGGCATCGATAAGCGCTGGCCAGAACTGTGCCTCACCACCGGCCGGAAGTTCGGCCAGCGAACCCTTTACGGCGTCCGCGCCGTTGTTGGCCTCGTCATCGGGCGCGGGAAGTTCCGCGAGGCGGTTCACCTCGGGTGCGAATGTCCACAGGCCGTAACGGCCGCCAGGCGCCGCATCGATAGCGCCGGTCAGTGCCGCAGACAGCGCCCCGACATCGACGCCCTCGGAGGTGTCAGCGAGCAGGAGTGCCGAACCCACCGCAGTTGCGGGCTGTTGCGCGTCCGGCTGCTCCAGTGCTGGCGGCAGCGCAAAAGAATCCGTCTGAATCTGCGAGAGCACTCCAAAGTTCTCCGCTACTTCAGGGCTGAAAGTGCTCTCAGCAGCTTCGCCGTCGGCGCCATGATCTGCTGCGAAGTTCCGGAAGTCCTCGGCCGCGCGAGCCGTGTTCTCGTCAATCTTGCCGCCGGAGCCAAAGGTGACAACTGGCGCGTGCAACTGGGGTGCATCCGCAGGGGAGACCAGCTTCAGCCCCTCGCCGGCCATCTGCAGCATGGGCTGGGTCGCGGCCACGCCGTCGAAATCAGCGACGTTCTGGCTGAGCATGGTCAGCAGAGTATTGGAGGTGTAGACCTCACCCAAGCCCGCGCGTTCGCGAGCGACATCCGGGCCACCGCCAAGTCGAGCACTGATCACCGCAGACAGTGCCGCATCGGAGCCACCGGGGGCGGCCACGCGCAATCCCGCAAGCTCTTCCCAAGTGGCGTTGTTCAGCTGGTCAGCACGATTGGTTGTGAAGGCCACGCCGCTGGCAATCGGCGGCAACCACGTCTTGGGGTTGTTGACCTTGACCTTGTCCGAGTTCTTCGCCTGGTCCACGAAAGAGATATCGGCGGGAATCCAGACGCCCGGAGTCATAATTCCGGTACCAGCTTCATCCGCAGCGGGGTCCTCCGGAGCTCCCTCACCAGCTTCAGCACCGCCAGCCTCAGTCAGGGCGTTCACAACCTCCTGCGAGCCCGCCACCGTAATCTGTGGCCGCACACAGAAGTCCCTCACCACGGGATTCGACTCGCCATAGTCCTGCACAAGCTTCTGTGCCGAGCCCACCGCAGCAGGATCAGCGGTCACCACCAGCGTCAGGTCACCCTTCGTACACCGTGCACGGTCAGCATCAATCGACGAATCGTTGCTCTTGCGCAGATTAACCCAGGCAAAAACCGCAGCCACCAGAACAATTACCACCAAGACGGCAATAAAAGGCCCCTTAGCCACTCGATAGTTGTTCTCTCCCGAGGCGTGTCGTCCCATGTCGTTCTAGCCCTTTCTATGCTGAGTGTGCTCGGCACTGTCGACTCGCAGCAGACCTCGTCGTAAAGCACAAACGCGCACGTAACTCCTGCCAACTTTACTGCGTGGACAAGGCGACATCTACCACTTCGAGAAGACGGCCGCGCAGAACATCGGCACGCGCGCTGAGCTCACGCTGGCGGCGGACGTACTCGGCCTTGCCTTCGGGCGTTTCGATGCGAATGGGCGCAAAACCCCAATCCCGCAGATCGTAGGGAGCGGCGCGCATATCCAACTCACGGGCACTGCACGCGAGCTCGAAAGTATCCAGCCACAGGTCGCCGGGGACCGCCTCGCCGAGCTTGGTCGCCCATTTATACAAGTCCATGTTGGCGTGCAGACACCCCATCTGCTCACAGTGCGGCTGTGTCTCGCGCGTCGGGGCAAACTCGTTGAGCGGCACGGCGTCGGGCGTGAAGAAACGGAAGGCGTCGAAGTGCGTACATCGAACCGTGTGGGCCTCGACGACCTCGTCCGTGCCTGCCTGACCCAGCCGCAGGGGCTCCGGGTGACGATGCTCGGGCTGGCGATACACCATCGCCCATTCATGCAGGCCAAAGCAGTCAAAGTGCGCCGGATTCGCGCGCGTCGAACGCAACAGATTGCCGATGTACGCCACCGTCGTACCTCGCTTATCGACGTACGCCGAAACATCCATGCGCGCCGTCCCAGAGGCGGTATCGGTGGGCTCCTTGCGGGCAGGGCTATCGGTAGTGTCGTCCGTGTCGAGGGTAAAGAACTTCAGGTGACTGATGTCTTTGGCCGTCGCACCGGGAAGATCTACGCCGATGCCCGGTGACCAGCGGCGGAGTTGGCCGGGTTTAACGGGGTAGTACTCGAAGATGAAGTCCCAGACCGGGTGGCGCTGGCCGCGACTGCGACGGGACAGGCGGTCGCGGGTCAGGACATCGACGCGGGCGATATGCCTTGCTTTGGCTTCACGCCAATCGAAAGACGAATCGGGCGTAGGCGTCACGGCTGGCGCCCCTGCGTGCTGCCCGGTCGGGTCCGGGGCTGGTTCACGGTCGAGTGCTGCTTTGGCGCACCGCTGCGACGCGGGGAGACCTCGTGGGTCCAGTCGCGCACGACACCGACCTGCTCCTCGATGAGGTCCTCCAGAGCCACGATGCCGATCTGCTCCGCGCCGGAGAAAGCACCAGTCTTCGGAGCGATGCTTGCCGGGGCGTTTGCGCGCAGGTGCGGCTTTGGCATGCGAGCGCGTACAGCCACTGCCATGTGGGCGCTGTAGCGGCGCATGATGCGCAATCCCTCATCCAGCGTGGCATCGATCGGAATCTCAATCATCGGGCGAATCTCGTCATCGGGGATGGCTGTCTCTGGGCCGGAGGCAGGATCCATGACGCGGTCGAGGACATCTTTCACGTGAACATAGCCGCGGTACTCGTTGGGTTCATTGTTGGCTGCAGCGACGGGGAACCGGGAGAATCCAGTTTCGGTGACCGCCGTCTCTAGGTCGCCCACAGTCGGTGCGGTGGGGAGGCGCCGAATTTGCTCGTGCGGAATCAGTACCTCCTCAATGGTGCGCGTGGCCGAAGCCAGTGTGCGACGAAGGCGGACGTGCTCCTCGCTGTCAAGGAGCCCCTCTTGACGAGACTCCGCAATCATCGATGCCAACTCAGTGGAATCGACAGTGGTGTCGAGCTCATCGCGCTGCTCAATGCCGAACAGCTTAAGCGTATGGCGAGCCATCCAGTTAAACAGCAGCAACAGCGGCTTGGTCAAGCGGTAGAAGACCATGTGAACAGGAATAAGCAGCATGGCCATCGTTTCCGGTCCTGCCAGCGCGATATTCTTCGGCACCATCTCACCGAGCATGATGTGCAGCACTGACACCAGCATCAATGCGATGGCAAAGCTCAGCGGGTGCAGCAGCGACTCCGGAATACCCATCGCCTGGAAGGGAGCTTCCAGCAGATGTGCCAGCGCCGGCTCAGAGACCTTACCCAGCAGTAGCGAGGCAATGGTGATGCCCAGCTGTGCGGCGGCGAGCATCATCGACAGGTGCTCAGAAGCATTGATAACTGTGCGTGCGCGCTTCTTTCCCTGAGCCAGCAGCGCTTCCAAACGGTCACGGCGCGCAGCAATAAGTGAGAACTCCGCGCCCACGAAAAACGCGTTGACCAACAACAAGAAGAAAGTCAGGAGGATTCCAAACCAGTCACTCATAGGTTGAACATCTCCTTAGCGCGTTCGTTGGTCACAGGAATCAAAATTGCACGGTCCACGCGGCGGTCATCCATCGCCAGAATGCGGGCGTACCAGCGTCCGGCGATACCCGATTCGAACTCGTCCATGAAATCGCGTTCGGTCTCTGGCAGCAGGACGACGTCACCGACCTCCGGGATGCGACCGAGCGCAAACATAATCAATCCACCGAGCGTTTCGAAGCTACCTTCTGGGGCGAAGTATCCGACCTTGGTCGGCAGCTCGTCGGTACGCACAAGGCCAGAGCAGTTCCAGCCTTCGATCGCGCGTTTGACTTCCTGCTCGGACTCCTTGTCGTCGTACTCATCCCAGACCTCGCCAAGAATTTCCTCGACGACATCCTCGATGGTGACAATGCCGGCGATGCCGCCGTACTCATCGGCGACCAGCGCAATCTGCGAGCCGGCCGAACGCACGGCCTCCAGTACGGCATCGCCGTCCAGCGACTGCGGCAGCGTCGGCACAGGCCGTGCAATCTCCCGCATGGTGGTGGTTGAGCGCTTCGCCGCAGGCACCGCAAATGCGTCCTTGACGTGGACAACACCGACAGTGGCATCGAGGTCCCCGTCAGTAATGGGGAAGCGGGAATGCCCCGATTCGATAGCGACAGCCAGCAGATCCAGCGCCGTGTCATCGACATCGAGGGAGGTAATCGTCGACCGCGGCGTCATTAGGTCCTCCGCCGTCGTTTCGCCAAAGCGTAACGACGACTCGAGTACAGCGGCCTTCGACTCATCCAATGCCCCCTGCTCCGCAGAATTACGTACCAGTGCTTCCAGCTCCTGCGGGGAACGCGCTGAAGCCAACTCATCCGCCGGTTCAATACCGAGCTTGCGCACCAGCCAGTTCGCCGTGGCATTCAGCGAATGGATGAAGTAGTGGAACACCCAGTTAAACGCCATCACCGGACGAGCCGTAACTCGCGCTACTGCCAACGGCTCTGTAATGGCGACATTCTTTGGCACCAACTCGCCATAGACCATCGACAACATCGTGGCCACAATGAGCGCAAGAATCAGTGCGGTCGGTCCCGCTGCAGACTCGCTGAGCCCCATCCAATGCAACATCGGCGTGAAGTACTGCGCCAGCACCGGTTCCGCGAGGAAACCAGTTGCCAGCGTGGTCAACGTAATGCCCAGCTGTGCACCGGAGAGGTGGAAGGACAGTCGATTATGCGCCTTGTGAACGGCCTCAGCAGGTGCATCCGCTGAACGGGCGCGGTCGGCGTCAATCGTAGATCGCTCCAGTCCCGTCAGCGCGAATTCAAACGCCACAAAGAGGCCGGTGCCAGCGGTTAGCGCGATAAAGCCGACAACCGCGACAATATTGAGAACAATATCCACTGATTATCTCTTCTTCTTTTTCCCTCGCTTGGGGCGGTGAACGCGACCGCCAGCACGATTCTTTCCGCTTGCCGACGGACCGCCGCGCCCGCGGTAACCGGCACCACTAACACTGCCTGCCGATTGGCTCTGATCTTGACGAGCCCGGCGCGGACGCCGTGCGCCCAGTTCCTTGACAAATCGCGGCAGCCCCGGAGCTGCACGCAGCTCTTCAGCTTTAACGCCGGCCCCTGCCAGCAGCTCACGGGCCTGATCAACCTGGCGGTCACGCACAATCATCGCTACCGTGCCGGAAGCACCTGCACGAGCCGTTCGACCCGAGCGGTGAATGTACGTCGCGGAATCCCTTGGCGGATCCGCGTGCACAACCAAGTCAAGAGCATCGATATCAATGCCACGAGCGGCCACATCCGTGGTGACGAGGACATTGATTTCACCCTCGGAAAAGGCCTTGAGGACCGCGCGACGAGTTGCCTGGCCACGATCGCCGTGGAGGAAACCTAACTTGATGTCATAGAACTGTAGAAACTTAGCCAGCTGCACGACACGCGCCTTAGAGTTGGCGAAGATGACGCACTGATCCTTGCGGGAGGCAATCCAGGCGACCACTTCGTCGGCTTCGTTGTTGTCCTCCACCCGAAGTAACAGATGCCGCATATTGCGCATGGTCAACCGGGAGGCAGTGACCTTGTGCTTCGCAACTTCAGTGCTACTTGCGCGACGATCGCGGATAAGCCCCGCGGCGTCGTCGTTAATCGTGGCGGAAAAGACCATGCGCTGTGCCGACTTCGGGCACGCACGGACCAGGCCCAGAACATCGGGCAGAAAGCCCATGTCAGCGAGCATGTCCGCTTCGTCTACAACAACGGCGAGAACCTGCTCAAGGCTGAGGAGGCTGCGGCGGCGCAAATCGTGTGCGCGACCCGGTGTGACCACAGCGATATCGACTGGTGCCGCGAGCAGAGTCTGCTGCTTGGCCACGGAATCACCGCCGACCAAGCTCAAGACACGCAGACCTGCAGCGGCACCGATGTCAGCCAGGACATCAGCAATCTGATCTGCGAGTTCGCGCGTTGGCGAAATAATTAGCGCGCGCGGGTAACCGGGAAGCGCTGGAGAGGCGTTATTGAGTAACGCGACCAGCGGAATGCCGAATGCGAGCGTTTTGCCCGAGCCTGTAGGGGCCTGCGCAAGAACGTCCTTGCCAGCGAAAGCATCTGGCAAAGTCGCCACCTGCACGGCAGTAGGCGAAGTTATGTGCTGGGCACGCAGAATACTCACAATCGCTTCCGGCGTGCCCAACTGTCTGAAATCACTGGACTCAGCAGGAGGGGGCATGCTTGTTAGAATACCGCTATCCCCGGACTGCCATGCAATAGGCACGTCCGGTGAGCTTGAAAACTACCGTCCCATGAGATTTACCAACCGCGACCCGGTTGCGCATAGGCCTCGCGCTCAAGAATGGCGGCTCGACGGAAGATGTTGCGGATGGATTTGAGCTCCGCATCGCTGGCCGTGGACATATTCTCTTCAAGGACCTCGAGAGCCTGCTGAACACTGTCAACATACTCGGGGTCGGAATACACCTCCACCCAGTTCGCGATCGCGGAATCCCCATCAACCAGCGATTTTCCTTGCAGAGTCAGCTCGGTTGCAATCCACATTTCGGCGACGACACTGGTTACGGCGACCCGATATGGGTTGAAAGCGCTACAGGAAGAATGCACGTCCAGCAAAAGCTGCGTGATGGTTGTCGGCTCGATGTCCTCGAGCGCCGAAGACGTCTCTTCCAGCGCGTTATTGCTCAATTCCAACGCACGCACCAGGGCTTCCTGTGCGAGTGACGACCACAGAACCTGTTCCTTAGCGCAGGGTGCTTTGGTTGCCAGATGCGACAGGACTGGGAAAACTTGGTGCAAGTACCAGGCCTCTTGCGCTACGAAGAAGTTGGTTTCGTCCGAGGAAAGGTCGCCGCGGAGCATCGTGGGGACGCTGAACATTCCGCCAATCTCGGCAACGATGTCCTCGATGTCCCGCCACAGCTGGGAAGTAAAGGGGCCCGCCGGCGCAATCTGGAGTGAGTGGCCGAAGAAAGATTCCAGCTCCTTCGGCGTCTGCTCAGTATCAGTGCCTTCGATGGCCGCCGGGTAAAAACTAGAGTTCAGATGCACTGGTTGCATTCGGCGAAGCGCGACCTTTTCCAGGCGACGAGCCCTGTGGCCGTGGTCAATGGGGCCGTGCCCCTGGCCGACGTTGAGGTTATCCGCGAAACGAATGGACTCGCTGAGCCAGCGCGTAGTCCAGCGCAGGGCGTCGTTGATCGCTGAGCCCCCACCAATCCGTGTGGCTAGAGCAGCGGACAGCGAACAACCCGTGCCATGGGTGTTCTCAGTGTGAATGCGGGGAGAAGAGCTGAAGAAAACCTGGCCATCGGGGAAGGCCACGGCATTGCCGGCTTCCTCATCACTTAAGTGACCAGTCTTTGCAATCACGATGACATCGTTTTTGCTCGCGAACTCCAGTGCCTGTTCAATCAGCTCAGTGAAGTCGCTGGCCTCCGGGGCGTCGGCAAGCAATGCCAGTTCGGGAACATTCGGCGTGATGACGGTGGCTTCCGCGACCAAGTCGCGCATTGCGTCCATGGCATCTTCGTCAAGCAGACGGTCGCCAGAGGTGGCGACCATAACCGGATCGAGAACAACCACGGCTGGCTTGGTCTCCCGAACCCAGTTGGTGACGGCCTGCGTGAGTTCGCGTGAACCCAACATGCCAATCTTCACCGCGTCGATGGTGACATCCTCAGTTACAGCAGCCAGCTGCTCGACGAGGAAGTCAACAGGTGGGGTGTGGACGGCACGAACGCCCACGGTGTTCTGAGATACCAAAGCGGTGACCACGCCCATGCCATAACCACCGGCGGCGGCGATTGATTTTAAATCGGCATGGAGCCCAGCGCCACCTGTTGGGTCTGTGCCGGCGATGGAAAGAACTCGTGGCACAAAATCAGGCTTTGCCTTCTTGGGAAATGGCATCTCAGACCCCTTTTAACTTCAAGAGCGTGAAGCGACAGACTTCAAGACTACGCTTCAACCTCGGAGCGGTCGCCAGACCAGAGGGTGTGGAAAGCACCCTCGCGGTCAACACGCTGGTAAGTGTGCGCACCGAAGTAGTCACGCTGCCCCTGAACCAGTGCTGCCGGCAGACGCTCCGCACGCAGGCCGTCGTAGTAAGCCAGCGAAGAGGAGAACACCGGAGCCGGGATACCCATCTGTGCTGCAGTGACGACAACGTCGCGCCACGCGTCGAGGCACTCGGTGACCTGGTCACGGAAGTACTCGTCGAGTACCAGCGCCGGCAGCTCCGGATTGCGGTCGTACGCTTCCTTGATGCGGTTCAGGAACTGTGCGCGGATGATGCAGCCACCACGCCAGATGGTCGCCAGCGCACCGCGGTCAATCTCCCAGCCGTACTCCTTGGCACCAGCGTTAATCTCATCGAAGCCCTGCGAGTAGGCAACGATCTTGGAAGCGTAGAGCGCCTTACGGACGCGCTCCACAAAAGCATCGCGATCTTCCGGTGCCTTAGCCAGGCTTCCCGACGGCAGGTTGCGGGCAGCCTCACGCTGAGCAAGGGAAGACGACAGGGCGCGAGCGAACACGGCCTCGCCAATACCAGTTACTGGAATGCCCAAGTCCAAAGCGGCCTTGACCGTCCAACGGCCGGTGCCCTTCTGGCCAGCAGCATCAACGATGACATCCACCAGCGGCTTGCCTGTCTTCTCATCGGCCTGAGAGAGAACCTCAGCGGTAATCTCGACCAGGTAGGAGTCCAGGTCGCCCTTATTCCACTCGCGGAAGATATCTGCAATCTCGGCAGGGGTGAGGCCAGCGGCCTCACGCAGCAGGTGGTAGGCCTCGCCAATGACCTGCATATCCGCATACTCGATGCCGTTGTGGACCATCTTTACAAAGTGGCCAGCGCCATCGGAAGAAATGTGAGTACAGCACGGAACGCCATCAACGTGAGCGGAGATGGACTCCAGCAGCGGGCCGAGGGACTCGTAGGACTCCTTCGTTCCACCCGGCATAATGGATGGGCCAGTCAGAGCACCTTCTTCACCACCGGAAATACCAGTGCCAACGTAGTGCAGGCCACGGGCGCGAATAGCCTTCTCGCGACGGATGGTGTCCGTGTAAAGAGAGTTACCGCCATCAATGATGATGTCGCCGGGCTCCATCACGTCGGCAAGCTGATCGATGACCGCATCAGTAGCGGCACCTGCCTGAACCATGATCAGAGCGCGACGCGGGCGCTCCAGCGAAGCGACGAACTCTTCAATGGTCTCGGACGGGATGAATGAGCCTTCATCACCGTGTTCAGCGATGAGGGTGCGAGTTTTCTCCGGACTGCGGTTGTACACGGCAACGGTGTGTCCCTTGTGGGCGAAGTTGCGTGCGATATTCGAGCCCATGACGGCGAGCCCGACGACACCAATTTGTGCGAGTTCATTGTTATCGGTCATGCCCACCATCTTAAAGCCTGGCCGGGGTTCGTTGTATCTGGGACTCAGAAATTGTTACTGCTTTTAACGTTGAAACTGCCACGAGTGATGGCGTGCGCTGGCACAATGTTTGGCATGACTGACGAGACTATTGCGAATAATGGCAGTTCACAGGACTCTAACTCTGCAGCTTCCGTCGCCGAGCAGGCGAAGAGGAAGGCGCTGCGCGATTATATGACACTGGCGACGAAGGCTAGCCAGGAAGCGCTGAGCGATGAGGAGCTGGCTGTTTTTAACAGCACCTTGGGCGATAACGGAATCGGCGGTCTAGATACCTTGCTGGGCACGAAGTTTGTCCATGTCGGGCCGGAGCGAATTCAGATGGAGCTCGAGGTCGGGCCCGACCACCTGCAACCGTGGGGCCTAGCCAATGGCGGTGTTTATTGCTCGCTAGGTGAGACTGCTGGCTCTATTGCTGGTTTCGTTGCCTGCGGTGCGAAGAAGCCGGTCGTCGGTGTGAACAATAACACCGATTTCTACCGCTCCGCCCGGGCTGGCGAGGTAATCGTTACCACGGCGGAGCCAGAGTACCTGGGGCGCACCATGCAACTGTGGCGCATTGAGCACACCCGCAAGGCAGATGAAAAACTGTTGGCCCGCACCAACCTACGAATTGCGGTACTCGACAAGCCGCTGTAGCAAATCGTTATAGGTGGTAACGGGCCTGGTAGGAAGCTCGCAGGTGGCTTGTCGTGATTAGCTGTTTTCTAATCTGGCCACCTGCAAGTTAACTACTTGTTCCTTTTTGCGCGGTGCTCGCGGCGAGTGTCGCGAACCTCCAGCGGCAGATCCTGCTCAGCCTTGTCCTTGTTGAACTCGGCCAGGCGGTCGATGGCGTTGCGTGCGTACATCTGCTGGCGGGTGGAAACCATCTGCCAACGGTTGCGATCCAGGACGTTCAGGCCCCAGCTGACGCAGGAGACGAGGCGGTTGCGGAAGCCCACCAGGAACATCAGGTGGACGGCCAGCCACAGAATCCAGCCGATGAAGCCGGTGACCTCAACCTTGCCCATCTTCACCACTGCGGAGAAGCGGGAGACGGTTGCCATGGAGCCCTTATCGAAGTACTCGAACGGCTGACGCTCAGCGACGTCGCGGCCGTCGGCCTCAGCTGCAATGTTGGCGGCGACGTACTCGCCACCCTGAATAGCAACCTGAGCAACACCCGGCAGGTTCTCGCGGTTGGACATGTCGCCCACGACGTAGACGTTCTTGTAGTCACCAGCTGTCATGTCCTCGTTGACAACGACACGGCCAGCGCGGTCGGTCTCGGCGCCAGTCTGCTCGGCAATCATCTTGCCCAGCGGGGAAGCGGACACGCCGGCGGACCAAATCTTGCAGAACGACGGGATGAACTCCTCGGTTCCATCCTTCATGTTCTTGTAGGTGACTCCCTCTTCATTGACGTCAGTCACCATCGCGCCCAGCTTGACGATGACGCCCATCTTCTCCAGGGACTTCTGAGCCTTGCGGCCCAGACGCTTGCCAAACGGCGGCAGAACCTGCGGTGCGCCGTCGAGCAGGACGACGCGTGCAGCGTGCGGGTTGTAGCTGCGGTAGGACGATGCGAGGGTGCGGTTAGCCAGCTCGGCCAGCTGGCCGGCAAGCTCAACACCAGTCGGACCAGCGCCGACAACAACGAAGGTCAGCAGGCGCTCGCGCTCAGCCGGATCGTCGGTCAGCTCGGCGCGCTCAAACGCGCCGATGATGCGGGCACGGATTTCGAGTGCGTCGTCGATGTTCTTCATGCCCGGAGCAAACTCGGCAAAGTGATCATTGCCGAAGTAGGACTGGCCAGCGCCAGCGGCAACCAGGAGGTGGTCGTATTCCCACTTGGAAGTCTGGTGACCCAGTTCCGAAGTCACAACCTGCTTTTCGACGTCGATGTCGGTGACATCGCCCTTGACAACACGAACGTTCTGAACACCGTCGAAGATTGTACGAGTGGACGGAGCGATTTCGCCCGAGGACAGGATGCCCGTTGCTACCTGGTAGAGCAGTGGCTGGAACAGGTGGTGGTTAGTGCGGTCGATGAGAGTGACGTCGACCTCGGCGCCCTGCAACTTCTTCGCCGCGAACAAGCCACCGAAACCCGAACCGATGACGACCACGTGCGGGCGTCCGGAGTGCGGGCGGTACGGAGTCTCGGTCATGTATTTTCTCCTCACAGACTTGAAAGTTCTCGAAGTTTTAGATTCGGCTTTTAGCCGGCAAGCCACAATAGTAATCCTCTCGGTGCGCCACCGCCTATTCTGGGTCCCTGCGCGGTAGGCTGCGAGAGCAAACTCAGTTCGTTATTCGTACCTTTATGCGGCGCGATTGTTAGGAGGTTCGGGCAGGGTGAATTCGGCAAGCCGGCAGGCAATTGACGCAGAGCGATGGCCTCGGGTTGCGCGTATTCCAGAGGGGCGTTTTCTAGCGAAACGTGCCGAAATGATGGAACGCTCTTTTGAGCGACTCTGCCAGGATAACGGCATTGAACTGGTTGAATCCGGTGAGTTTGTCGGGGAGTCTTTCATTACTCGGTCGACGGGTGACGCCGATTTGGCTATCGACGGAGTCGGTGGTGCCAGCTCTAGCGGCGGCAGTGAATCTCCCACTAGTTCTGAATCGTTTCGTCCAGTCATTTTCAGCGTCATTGATCCTGTTTTCTATTCTCGACTAGCTGATTCAGAATGGCTCGGATTGGGGGAGGCCTATCTCGCGGGCGAATGGTCCAGTGATGATTTGCCAGAGCTTCTCAGCCGACTGCTCAGCGCCGAGCTTGATATTGCTTCGTTGGGGCCGCTGGCACGTGGTCTGATGAAAGTCGCGCGTTCACGTCCGCGTCTCGATGGGCCAGATATGGCGGGAGAGTTGCCGACCTCATTGCTGGAGCTCTATTCCGGCGAATTGCTGATGGGCGGTTCCGGCCTGTTCGCCTCCGGAGTGCGTACCTCGTCGCGGGAACAGATTCAAAACTATGCCCGTGGTGCTGGCAAGGGTGGGGTTCCCTCGCACTGGTCAGTTGACGTGACTTATGTCGATGCCCCGAAATCCGTCGCGCGTCCCGATTTTCTGCATGCTCAAGTGCGCAATATTGAGCACATCCTCGATCTGGCTCGAGTGCGAGCCGGCGACCGTGTGGCCGAATGGCCGTCGGCAGGCGGAGAAATTGCCCTTCGAGCTGCAGAAAGGGGAGCGGGTGCGGAGGTTATTACCGTCTCTGATGACCACACCGAAACGGTGCTGGAACGGGTGGAAAAAGCTGGATTGCGCGGCGCGGTCGATGTGATCCAGATGGATCGCAACATTCCGTCGCCACGCGAATTCGAGTCCGACTTCGAGGCGGTTATCAACGTCGGGCGTCTGGAGACCTTCGGTCGTGCAGGTGCGCTGCGCTGGCTGAAGAGCGCCGAGCGTCTGCTTGTCGACCGCGGCACCATCGTAGTCCAAATGGTGGTAGCGACGGACAAATTCGATGCGCTCGCCGAGCGCAGCTTGGACCTCGTACGCGCTTACGTGTGGCCGCAGCTGCAGCTTTTCACCATGGAAGAGCTGCGCAAGATGGTGGACCGGGAAACCGGCCTGCGTATCGCGGCGGAAGAGTACATTCCGGCGCACTTCGCGACGACCTTGCAGCTCCAGCGAGATTTCTTTGCGGCGCATGCGCGCGAAGCCGCTGGTATCGGCTACGACAGAGTGTTCCGGAGGATGTGGAATTACTATCTGTCGCTGTTTGAAGCGCTCGTGCGCGCAGAGAAAGTCACGCTCGTACAGGTCGAGCTCGTGCATGCGCCACGCAGGCCTCACTAGCAGTGGGCGGCTCCGGGCGCGTTGGAAATTCGCCAGATAAATAATGCCTGTAAAAATAAATCACGTTTTTAGGCAAAACCACCTCAAAGGTGATGTTTAGGGTCTAAAAACGAAACTATGAACGCACAGAGCACCACACGTACTGCAGACATTGTTGTCGTCGGCGCCGGACTTGCCGGATTGGTCGCGACGTATGAGGCCACGCAGGCCGGCAAGAAGGTCATCCTTGTCGATCAGGAGAATGCCAACAACCTCGGCGGACAGGCTTTCTGGTCGCTGGGAGGAATCTTTCTCGTCGACTCGCCAGAGCAGCGCCGCCTGGGAGTCAAGGACAACCGCGAGCTCGCTGAAGCTGACTGGTTCAACTCCGCGCAGTTCGACCGCGAGGAAGACAACTGGGGACGCAAGTGGGCCAAGGCCTACCTGAACTTCGCGGCAGGGGAGAAGCGTGACTACCTCCGCAATCTCGGCGTGAAGTTCCTGCCTGTCGTCGGGTGGGCTGAGCGCGGTGAAGGGCGTGCCGACGGTCACGGCAACTCGGTACCCCGATTCCACCTCACCTGGGGCACAGGCCCCGAAATCGTCCGCGTATTCGCAGAGCCGGTCGCTGAAGCTGCGAAGAAGGGGCTGGTGGAATACTGCCATCGCCACCGCGTTGACGAGGTGATTGTCGAAGATGGCCGCGCCGTCGGCGTGCGTGGCAAGATTCTGGTTCCCTGTGAATCTTTAGAGCGAGGAGTGGCGTCGTCACGCGAGGAAACAGGGGAGGACTTTGAGATCCGCGGGTCGGCCGTGTGCATTGCGACGGGCGGTGTTGGCGGCAACCTGGAAGCCGTGCGTAAGTGCTGGCCGACCGAGCGCCTGGGCGAGATGCCGAAGGACATGGTCTGCGGTGTGCCAGAGCATGTTGACGGCCGTGGTATCGAGATTGCAGAGCAGGCCGGCGCAAACCTCGTCAACCGTGACCGCATGTGGCATTACACCGAGGGCATGAAGAACTGGAATCCCGTGTGGCCGAATCACGGTATCCGTATCATCCCGGGGCCGTCGGCCATGTGGTTTGACGCAGAAGGAAATCGCCTGCCTGCGCCATATATTCCGGGTGCAGATACTGTCGGCACGATGAAGCACATTCTGGCTACCGGACACTCTTACTCCTGGTTTGTGCTGAATAAGAACATCGTGGCCAAGGAGTTCATTTTCTCTGGCTCAGAACAGAATCCGGATCTGACCGACAAGGAGATCAAGAAGCTGATTGGCAAGGTGACCTCTGGTGTTGCCGCACCGATTCAGGCATTCATGGATAACGGCGAAGACTGGGTGGTTGCCGACGACCTGCCAAAGCTGGTCGAGGGGATGAACGAGATTGTGGAGGCGAGCTCGGGCGGGGAGTCCGGAGCCGCAGCGCCGAAGATTGACCTGGAGAAGCTCGAGGAACAGATTCGTCAGCGCGACATGCAGACCGGTAATCCCTTCTCTAAGGACTACCAGGTCAATTACGTCAACGTGGCCCGGAACTTCCTCGGGGACAAGATCATCCGCTCCGTGCCGCCATCACCGATTTTGGATCCGAAGAACGGCCCACTGATTGCTATTCGTCTGCGCATGCTGACCCGCAAGACGCTCGGTGGCATCGAGACCACCCTCGACGGCCAGTGCTTGCACCCGGACGGAACACCCTTCGAGGGGCTCTACGCCGCAGGCGAGGCCTCTGGCTTCGGTGGCGGCGGCGTCCACGGCAACAACGCGCTGGAAGGTACATTCCTGGGCGGCTGTATTTTCAGTGGCCGCCAGGCAGGCCGCGCGATGGCGGAAGTGGTTAAGTAGCTCCCGCATACCGCACGGCTCGGTGGAAGAAACCGCGCCTACTCCAGCCCGATGGAGAATGCACTTTCCAGGTCGTGCTGAGAGTAGGTGCGGAAAGCCAGCTGAGTCTGGGTGCGAATAACACCGTCGACCTTGCTGATGAGATTTGGAATGATTTCCGCCAAATCATCGTGATTAGTTGCGCGCACCACGACGACCAAGTCCCAGTCACCAGTAACGGAGTAGACCTCAGTCACGCCGTCGATCTCGACGATGGTCTCGGCGGCCTCCGGAATCTTGTCAGCTTCGACATCGATGGACACAATTGCGGTAATCAAACTCATGGCTGCCTTTCCTCGGAGTTTAAACGTGGGGCCCGCTTGAATAGCGTGGCCCGGACCGCAAGGTACGCAAGATTGCTCAAGATACTGCGGCCCGGAATTTCATTTCTGTCACGATTCTACTGATTTCCAGAAAACAGCCTGGAGGATCCGGACGAAAGGCGGTAAAAAGGGCGCTATGACACAAACCGCATTTCAGTCCAACCCAGTCCAGCTTTCCGGAGACCTGCCCGAGGTGGGCAACAAGGCTCCGGAGTTTACCCTCACCGGTGGCGACCTCGGGGAGGTCACCAACGAGACCTTCGCTGGTAAGAAGGTCGTCTACAACATCTTCCCGTCGGTAGACACCGGTGTTTGTGCAGCTTCGGTGCGTCACTTCAACGAGGACGCTGCTGGGCTGGACAACACCGTCGTGGTTAATGTTTCGCGTGACCTGCCGTTCGCTCTCGGCCGCTTCTGCGCTGCAGAAGGCCTGGACAACGTTGAGGTTGCCTCGGACTTCCGCCACGGCTTCGGCGAAGCCTTCGGTGTTGTCCAGCAGGATGGCCCGCTCGCTGGCCTGCTTGCTCGTGCCGTAGTCGTCACTGACGAAGAGGGCAAGGTCATTTACAACCAGCTGGTCGATGAGATCACCACGGAGCCGGACTACGACTCCGCACTGGCTGCACTGAAGTAATTAGCTAACTAGCTTTCAGCAGCAAGTAACCAGCTGGAATCGACGGGGCTCGTCGGCGCACTCGCTAGGCTGTTGCCTGGCGGACTTCGCCGACGAGCTCTTCTAGTACGTCCTCCAGCGCAACGATTCCGTTGACAGAGCTCTCCGAAGTACTATTTTCCTCCGTCACCAAGGCGAAGTGAGCCTGCTCGCGCTGCATCAGCCGCATGACCGTCTGGAGCTTGGCATCCGGGCTGACGCTTGCAAAGGTGCGAATCAGATTCCGCGGGAAGGGTCGGTCGCGGTGACCGTCGTCAAGCGAGAGCAAATCCTTGACATGAAGGTAGCCGATGAAGCTGCTGTCGGCATCGGTGATGGGGAAGCGGGAAAAGCGCGTGCGTGCGCTGAGCTCTTCGATGTCGGCGACGGTGGCGTCGGAGCCAATGGTGACGAGGGTGTCGAGTTGCATAGTGACATCCGCGGCGGTGAGATGCTCGAAGCCGAGAGCTTTGTGGAGGAGCGCGAGCTCGTCATTGTCGAGAAGGCCCTGACGCCCGGACTCGGCGACGAAATCTTGCACCTGACTAGCGGTGAAGGAGGAATCGACCTCGTCCTTCGGAGTGGCGCGAAGAACCTTGCGAACCACGATGTTCGACGTCGTATTCATCGCCCAGATAACCGGATTGAGCACCCGCACAATCACATACAGCGGAATAGCCACGAACTTCGCCGTCGGGCTGGGAGCCGCAATAGCGATGTTCTTCGGCACCATTTCGCCGACAACCATGTGTAAGAAAGTGACAATCAGCAGCGCCAACGCCAGCGCAACCACGTGGGCGGTGCCCGCGGGGAGTCCCAGTGCTGTCATGTAGGGCTCGAAGAAGTGCGCAATCGCAGGCTCGCCGACGGCACCGATGAGCAGGGAACAGGCGGTAATGCCCAGCTGTGTTGCCGCCAGGGAGACCGACACGTTTTCGATACCGCGCAGCGCGTACTTTGCGCTGGTAGAGCCGCTGACGGCATCCGGTTCAATTTGATCGCGGCGAGCCGAGACCATCGCAAATTCAGCGGCGACAAACCAGGCATTGAGGGCCAACAGCAAAATAAGAGTAAGTAGTGGCATGTTCTAGCCCTCCTTTTCGCTGTTGTGCTCGACGTGGTTGTGACTGGTGCCGTCCTGGTCAGCGCCTTCATCCGTGCGCGTGACCTTGTTGCCGGCGCGGTCCACCTGGACACGAATACGGCCAACGCGGTGACGCGCCATGCGCTCGACTCGAAAAGCAACTTCAGCGGTGGTAGGCAAGTGCTCCTCATCGAGGTTTTCGTGGTCGGTGGCTTCGACCGTAATCGTGTCGCCGAAGCGAGGCATGCGATCCAAGCGTTCGGTGATAAATCCACCAATAGTGTCGGATTCTTCGCCCTCCGGCAGGACCAGGTTTAGGATCTCTCCCAACTCATCAGGGCGCATGAGACCGGAAACAATCACCGTATTGGGGCTAATCCGGCTGTAGAGCAACGAACGATCGTCTTGTTCATCGTCAATTTCACCGACGATTTCCTCGACGAGATCCTCCAACGTCACAATGCCGTCCGTGCCGCCGTACTCATCGACAACCACTGCGAACTGGTATGCATCCTCACGCAGTTGACGCATCAGCGGATCAAGTGTGGTCGAGTCGTTCACCACGAGTACATCTTTGGCCAGGCTCGCAGCCGACGTCGTCAAGCGTTGTGCGTGTGGCACGCTGAGCAGATCGGTGTAGTGCACCACGCCGCGAATGTCGTCGACGCTGTTGCCGACGACGGGGAAGCGGGCGTGCCCGGAATCTGCGACGACCGTCAGCATCTCTGCGACGCTCTGATCTTCGATAAAGATGATCTGTGTGCGTGGCGTCATCACATCAGCCGCCGTGCGCTCGCCGAACTCGATCGATCGCGCCACCAACTCGGCGGTCTGCGGGTTAATCTTTCCTTCATCGCTAGAGCGCGTGACGACGGCACGGAGTTCCTCCGCCGTCCTGGCACTGGCGACCTCTTCCTCAGGGGAGAAGCCGAGCCGTTTTAGCACCCAATTAGCCGCGCTGTTGAGTAGCCAGACCAGCCAGCCGAATGCGAACATGAAGGCATTCTGTGGCCTGACCACGAGGTTTGCGACTTTAGTGGGCTCGGCGATGGCCCAGTTTTTGGGGACGAGTTCGCCAAAGACCATTTGAGTGAAGGTCGCGATAATGAAAGCGCCCGTAGTGCTGATTGCAGTGACGGTGGCGGGAGAGATGCTAGTGCCACCAAATGCGGCTTCGAGGAGGACGCCGAGGGAAGGCCCGGTCAGGAAACCAGCGACGAGGCTGGTGACCGTAATTCCCAGCTGTGCGCCGGAGAGGTTAGTAGAGGTGCGTGATAGAGCACGGTCTACTAAATATGCGGACCTTGAGCCGGCGTTTGCGGCGTTCTTGACGTCGTTTCTATTAACCGTGAGGTAGGAAAACTCGACAGCAACGAAAATTGCGTTGGCGAAAACGAGGAAAAGAAAGACCGCTAAGACGATGAGTGCGGATACAATCACGCGGCATCACCTGAAGTGTTCGCTGCGTTCGCTGAGGATGCTGCGGCGGTTGCTGCGGTGATTGCGCTTACTGCGGCTACAGAGAGCCCGTCAACGTTGGCGCGAGGCTCTGGGTCGTCGGACGAGCCAGATCTATCTGATGTGTCGGATGTATTGGGTCTGTCTGAGCTGCTGGATGTGTCTGAGAGTTCAGGCATGCGGGAAATCTTACTAAAAATTCCTTAGGTCTGACGGTAATGGCGCATCGGCGGTAATGGGGAGGACGGGACCCTTAGGCCAAAATGTCATAATGTATATTATCGGACAAATAATGAAAGTGGTTGGCCCTGGGGTTTTCTGAATTTCCAGGGCTGCCGCTTTTTCCGCCGCCGCTTTTCTGCTGCCGTGTTCTATCTTGGCGCTTGATCTATGCCGTCGGGATTATTGCTCATTGTCCTTGGCGTTCGCTGCAAGCTCATCCGCGTTGCGGACGGCAATCTCTTCCCGCAGCCGCTTGTTCTGCCACAGCGTCATGCCAATCAGGAGTATGCCGACAGCCACGAGCCACCACGCGCCCTTGTAGGCCACGAATGCAATGAAGATAATCAGTAGTACCATTCGCACCTTTCGTGCGAGCAGCATTGCTTCGTAGGTGTTCATATCGTTGTGACTCCCAACTGGCCTACCAAAATTGTTTTTGGCAGGACTTCTGTGGTGTGTGCCTAAATGGCTTTATTGCGTCACAGTGACGAATCGAGGTGTATTTTCGCTGGCTATAAGCCTCTTTGGATTAGCGCTACTGCGATTCTCTTTAGATGGCTGTGTCTGCCAGCCGCGAAACCTACGCGTCCTACGCGTCCTGCTTCTCTGCGACAATGCGCAGATTGAGTTCGCCGTTCTCCTCGATGGATGCAGCTACAAACTGTGGCAGGCGCACGTTGTAATCCAGGCGGTTGATTGGCAAAGAGCCCGACAACAAAACCAAGTTTTCGGTACGAGCGGCCTTCATTGGTACGGTGACATCATTGGTGACACCGCGGATGGTCAGGCGTCCCGGAATCTCGATATTCGCCCACTGGCCGTTATCTGGAATGCTCGAAATATCGAGTGGTTCTGCAAGCTCAAACTTAGCTTCTGGGTACTGCTCAACGCTGAAAATATTGTTGCGGACATTGATGTCACGACGTTCAATATCGCTAGTCAGAGTTGCCATATCAACAACAACGGATGCGTCCTCAAGATTGTTGTCAGCAACCTTCAGCTCACCGGTGACATCGTGAGTGGAACCGGACGTCGTCCGCCTGCTGCCCGGCAGTACCTCGTTAAAAGTAAAACCAACGGAGGTGTTCTGTGAGTTATCGCCACCGATAATCTTCCAGGTGCCATTCGCATCAGTTGTTGCTGCAGGCAGCTCCGTGGCCTCGAAATCCTCTGTACGCACCCCTTCATGCGTGAAAACGCGATACAAAACTGGCCCCACAATAACAATTGCGAGCGCAACAACTGCAACGGCTATCAAAGTAATAATTGACTTACGGACACCAGAATTCATAGTGCTCATCCTATCCTTTTAATCCGCTATGGGATAAACCGTTCCACCTCGCGCGTTTTCATAATCAATTCCTGCGTAATCTCCTGCAGGACGGCAGTCTCCATGCCGTCGTCAAGCGCGGTGCGCAAGTCTTCGGCGAGACAACGTACTTCGAAGAGCCCGTCCCCTATTCGCTTTACGACGTCATCGCCCGCCGGCCTGCTCGTGGCATCGGTGGCGGTCTTTAGCGTGAGATCCGAATTGATTCGCTCGGCAATCGGCCTGGAAGCGCCTTTTGCTACGCCAGTGCGTTTTTCGTACGCACGCTGCCGGCAGGCTTGGCTGCAGAACTTGCGACGGCGACCGCGGATGGCGACCTCCATTTCGCGGCCACACCACTGGCAATTGGCAGTAGTTGTGCTCGGCTTTTGATCTGACACAGAAGTCAATTATGGCATGAATACAGATTAAGGCGTTATAATGTGTGGTCTAGTATTTCTACCAAAGGGGGCACGTTCCACATGGCAGATCGAGTTCTTCGTGGCAGTCGCATGGGCGCCGTTTCGTATGAGACCGATCGCGATCATGACCTCGCGCCGCGAATGATGGTCCGCTACCGCACTGAATCCGGTGAGATCTTCGAGGTCCCATTCGCGGATGACGCGGAAATTCCAGGTGAATGGCTGTGCAAGAATGGCCAAATTGGTGAGCTGGTTGAAGGCGAAGGCACTGAAGCCAAGCCGGTGAAGCCGCCGAGGACTCACTGGGACATGCTCCGTGAGCGCCGCTCCATCGAGGAGCTCGACGTGCTGCTGGATGAGCGTGTTGACTTGCTGCGCAAGCGTCGTCGTAACGCCGCTCGCCTGCTGAAGGCTCAGAAGGAAGCCGAAGAAGCAGAGAAGAACGCTTAAGGTTTGAGCTGGCTTGCGCTAGTGAGCTTTAGGGCGCTGCAGCTGTGAATTACATGCTGCAAAATGGGTCCGGATAAGGTTTTGCTCCTTATTCGGGCCCGTTTTTTGTTGGTGCCTGGCTGCGGCGGGCCGATCCGAGTTACTGACTGCGTTTATGACAAAAAGACCCTGAAAAATGGCTGAAAGCTGTCATAAACTAAGACAGTTTCACATTTGCAGCCCCCATTCATACAGGCAGCCCGTATTCACATTTGCAGCCCGCAGTCATACAGGCAGCCCGTCTCCACACAGGTAGGCCGCAATCTTTGGGGCTGCCCTAGCCCTACTTGCGGAATCGCTGCTTAAACTCGTGACCAGCCAGGCGACCAATCTCCGACCCCAGGTTTTTTACCTGCTGCGAGCGGTGCTTGAATCCCCACTTGGTGACCTGCAGCAGAGACTGCTTCACAAAGCTGCCATCCATCTTGGACTCGCCGTACTCGCGCTCAGTAAAGGTGATCGGAACCTCCTCCACCAAGAAGCCCGCCTGTACAGCCTCAAAAGCGAGCTCGGTCTGGAACAGGTACGCAGCCTTGCCAATGTTCTCGAGGTCAAGGGTTTCGAGAACTTCCCGTCGATAAGCACGGTAGCCAGCGGTGATATCCGAGATGCCCGCGCCGAGCGCCAGCGAGATGTAGAGGTTGCCGCCGCGGGAGAGAACCTGACGGCTCATTGGCCAGTTGACGGTCTTGCCGCCCGGAATGTAGCGGGAACCGATGACGACATCGGCACCGTCCTCGAGCTTCTCCAGCAGCAGATGGAACTGCTCTGGTGCGTGGGAGCCGTCGGCATCCATCTCGCAGAGAACCTCGTAGTCGCGCTCGAGACCCCAAGCGAAGCCCGCGCGGTACGCACCCCAGAGACCGCCCTTGCCCTCGCGGTGCAGGACGTAGATGTGCTCTTCGCCGTTGTCCGACTTGTCAGCGGCAGCGATTTCATCGGCGAGCTCACCGGTGCCGTCTGGTGAAGAGTCATCGACAACCAAAATGTCGACGCGAGGCTCCGCTGCGCGCAGGCGTGCAATCACGCCCGGCAGGTTTTCCCGCTCGTTGAAAGTGGGAATGACAACCAGCGTCGACTCATTTAGGGCAGTCACTCGTGATTCTCCTTAGTGCATGTTCTGCTCAGTATCCCGGCCATCAACTTCATCTGCGCCTGCCCTGGCATCTCCGCCACGGCGACGCAGGACGGCACCAACCACACAAAGAATACCGAATGCGGTCAGTAGACCTTCAATCCACGTCCCGAAGCGGGCTGCAAAAGTCAGGTGGGCGTACTGAGGCAGAGTTTCAGTGAGTACCTTCTGCTCGAAGATTTTGCTCCGCTTTACGACGTCTCCGTGCGCATCCACAATCGCGCTCACACCGCTGGTTGCGGCGACGGCCGTGGAGCGTTGGAACTCCATGGCTCGCATGCGGCTCATGGCCAGCTGTTGGTAGGTCATGTCGGTGAAACCGAAGGTGGCGTTATTTGTGGGCGTGGCCAGCATGGTTGCGCCGTGTTTGACTGCGTTGCGGAAGGCACCATCGAAGACCACTTCGTAACAGGTGGCCACGCCTAGATTGACCTTCTTTAAACCATCGGTGCCTGGCGTTGTAACCACGGCATCGCCGTTGCCCGGAGTCATGTCTCCGGCGTGAGCGACCATGTCGGAAAAGTGACGTAGCAGTTCGCGGAATGGCATGGTCTCGCCGAAGGGCTGGAGATAGATTTTCTCGTGCTGGTCGCCGGGGCCGGTCTGCGGATCCCAGACCACCATGGTGTTTTGCACCCCATTGGTGTAGGTAAAGGTGCCGACCACGATGGGAGCGCCAATATTCATCGCGGCGTTTTCGATAATGCGTGCCGCTTCCCCATCCGTAAACGGGCTGACATCGGAGGAGTTTTCGGGCCAGATGACGATGTCCGGCTGCTCTTCCTTACCTTGGTGGACACGTCGGGCCAGCTCATTGGTGGCATCGGCGTGGTTTTGCAGGACTGCGCGGCGCTGGGCATTGAACTCTAAACCGAGGCGCGGAACATTGCCCTGGATAACCGCGACACGGGTGTTGTCAGCGGCCGTAGGCTCAGGCAGCGGTTGGGTCCACGCAGGAAGAACCCAGCCGACGAATAACGCTCCCACCAAAAGCGCAGCGGAGGTTGCATAGGAACGTAGCGTGAGCGCGACCAGTCCCGCACCAACGCAAGCAGCGAGGAAAGTGACCAATGCAGTGCTGCCGATTGCCACTGCTGGGGCCAGCGGGCCGTCGACCTGCCCCCAGGCAACGCGGAGCCAGGGGAAGCCTCCGAAAGGCCAGCGGGCTAGCAGCGCCTCCCCTGCCACGAGCGCAGCGGCCATGCCAGGGAGCTTCAGCGCGAAGGGGAAACTGGATTGGGCAATCAGCCACATCGCAAGCGCCGCCGGAATTGCGAGCAGTCCCAGCACAATTGAGAGCGCCACGTAGGGGCCAATGCCGACGAAGGAGCCGATCCACGGCAGTGAGAAAAGAGCCGTCGCTGTTGCCCAGCTGAAGCCCACCACTACGCTGGATTTCCAATCGGCTGCGCAGAAGAAGGCAAAAATGAGCAGGGCGAGGCCGATCCAGGCCGTCCACCACCAGCTCATGGGCGCATAGCTTAAGAACTGCAATCCACCAGCGAGGATTGCAATGAAGGCGAGAACGAGGCGCTGCTTTAGTGGGGTAAGCGCGCGAAAGCGCGCCTGCCAGCGATTCGGATTCTCCAGAATGTCTTTCGAAGCGTCTTTCTGAGCGACGTTCCCGTGCTCGCTGGAGCGCGCTTGGCGGTTAGTGTGCACTTGTATAAGAGAACTCTCTACGTTTGCGAGTTTTTGAGTTAGCGCTTGTCGCTGTCGTCCTGGTCATCATCCCAGGCGTTGTCCGGTGCCGGTGGGACGATTTTATCCTGTGGGAAGGCCTTGCCATCCGCACCCGGGAAACCACCAGAGAATCCAGGGAAACCCGAAAAACCGCCAGCACCAGCGCCAGTTCCTGGAGCACCCGGGTTCATGCCGTACTGAGAGACCACCATCATGCTGCGGTCACTGAAGTTGCGGAGTCCGTTGAGCAGCGCCACCGATCCGCTCTTACGAATCAGCCAGCGAGTCGGCGGTAGCACCATGAGGAAACCAACAACCGTGGAGACGACGCCCGGCAGGGCAATCAGCCAAGAGCCAACCAACAGGATTGCCGAGTCAGCCACAAAGTGTCCCGCGCCCTTTGCCGAGCGCTTGATTGCCTCCTCCGGATGCTTCTGTCCGTACTCAGTAAGAGTACGAGAAGTATCCAGCAGCAACTTCTGGTAGATGCGCTTGAACTCGATGGCGGCGAAAACCAATCCCAGAATGAATAGACCCAGAACCAGCAGGACGGTCCAGCCATAGCCAATCCATTCACCAAGTGCGATAAAGGCCGCAATCTCGGCGATGAGGTAAATAATTGTGAACCACTTGCTCATAGTTCCCCAGTGTAACCGCCACTAGATGAGCAAGTGGTTACGGCTATCGGCCGGTTAGACGACGACTAGCGGTCGCCTACCGGTCAGCGCGCTCCTCCAAGTCGCCCTCTGTATCCAGGTAGGTCTGGCGCAGCAGATCCATGCGTTCCTGGTCGGGGTTTTCCCACATACCGCGCTCGGCGGCCTCCATCAGGCGCTCGGAAATATCGTGCAGAGCCCACGGATTCGACTGTTCAAAGAACTCGCGGTTTTCCGGGTTCGCAACGTACTCGTCGGTAAGCGTTTCGTACATCCAGTCATCCATGACCTGCGCCGTCGCGTCGTAACCGAAGAGGTAGTCGACGGTTGCGGCCATTTCGAAGGCGCCCTTGTAGCCGTGGTTACGCATTGCCTGCATCCAGCGTGGGTTGACCACGCGGGCACGGAAGACGCGTCGCGTCTCCTCGTGCAGGGTGCGGGTGCGCACGGCGTCCGGGCGGGTGGAATCGCCCACATAGGCCTCCGGAGCGGAACCCGTCAGTGCGCGGACCGTGGCGATCATGCCGCCGTGGAACTGGAAGTAGTCATCGGAGTCGGCGATATCGTGCTCGCGGGTATCGGCATTCTTCGCGGCAACCTGAATACGGCGGTAGGCCGTCTTCATGTCGTCAGCTGCCTCTTCCCCATCGACACCGCGGCCATAGGCGTAGCCACCCCAGGTCGTGTAGACCTTTGCCAGGTCCGCGTCATCGCGCCAGGAACCGGAATCGATCAGCTGCAGCAGGCCAGCTCCATAGGTGCCCGGCTTGGAACCGAAGATGCGACGCGGGCGCTCCTGCTGGTCGGCCTTCGCATGGGCGCGCACGTAGTTGTCCTCATCGGATTCATCAAGCTTGACGACGAGCTGAAACGCATCATCCAAAAGGTCGATAACATGCGGAAACGCATCACGGAAGAAGCCGGAAATACGGACGGTCACGTCAATGCGCGGGCGGCCCAGCTCCTCCAGCGGAATCGGCTCAAGGCCGACAATACGGCGAGATGCGTCATCCCACACCGGATGCACACCAATCAACGCGAGCACCTCGGCGATGTCATCGCCCGAGGTACGCATGGCGGAAGTGCCCCACACCGACAGACCAACCGACTTGGGGTACTCACCGTGGTCGGCGCGGTAGCGCTCAATCAGGCCATCGGCGAGGTTAACACCGGTTTCCCAAGCCAGGCGCGACGGCACCGCCTTGGGGTCAACCGAGTAGAAGTTGCGGGCAGTCGGCAGCACGTTGACCAGGCCACGCAACGGTGAGCCGGAGGGGCCAGCCGGGACGAATTCGCCATCGAGAGCAGAAAGAATGCGTGGGATCTCCTCGCTGGTAGCAGCCAGGCGCGGGAGAATTTCGTCGCGGGTGAACTGCAGCAGCTCGACGACCTGGTCGAGGCCGTTTGGTGCCGCGATATCGGCAAATTCCTCGGAGCCGAGCACATCAGCCGCGATCTGTGTCACCGGTTGGTCGGGATTCTTCACCACGGCGGTTACCAGCGCCGTAGCCAGTGCATCGATAGAGTCCACAGCGTGGCGTTCATCGGTGCCGTCCTCGGCCAGGCCGAGAGCTTCGCGCAGGCCCGGCAGGGTCTGCTTGCCGCCCCACAGCTGGCGGGCGCGCAACATGGTGGTCACAGTGCCGATTAGAGATTCGTCTTCCGGTGCCTGGCTGAGCACGTGGAGGCCACCGCGGATGGCGACGTCCTTAATCTCGCAGAGCCAGCCGTCGACATGCATGAGCATGTCATCGAAGACCTCCTCGTCCGGGCGCTCGTCCCAGCCGAGGTCGCGGTCCATCTTCGCGGCGGTCAGCAGCGTCCAAATCTCCTGGCGGATGGCCGGCAGCTTGGCCGGATCCATGGCGGAGATGTTCTGGTGCTCGTCGAGAAGCTGTTCCAGACGGGTGATGTCACCGTAGGATTCGGCGCGGGCCATTGGCGGAATGAGGTGGTCGACAAGCGTGGCGTGAGCACGGCGCTTGGCCTGTGTGCCTTCGCCCGGGTCGTTGACCAGGAAGGGGTAGATCATTGGCAGCTCGCCGATGGCAGCATCCGGGCCGCAGGAAGCGGAAAGGCCGACGGTCTTGCCCGGCAGCCACTCCAGGTTGCCGTGCTTGCCCATGTGAACCACGGCATCGGCGCCGAAACCGCCCTCCGCCTGCGGCAGCGACAGGAAGCGGTAGCAGGCCAGGTAATGGTGCGTCGGCGGCAGATCCGGGTCGTGGTAGATACCCACCGGGTTGTCACCGAAACCGCGCGGTGGCTGCACCATGACCACGACATTGCCGAAGGTCAGGCCCGCAATGTAGATGTCCTGGGTATCCGGGTGGACGTACAGGGTGCCCGGCGCGGCACCCCACTTGTCCTGCATGTCGGAGCGAAGTTCTTCCGGCAAGGTAGCGAAGAACTTCTCGTAGGTGGCAGCGGGCAGGCGAAGCTCGGCTGCCTCCATAACCTCTTCGGTCAGCCAGTCCGGGTCCTGGCCGCCGGCCTCGATGATGGCGTGCATGAACGCATCTGGTTCATCGGCACCATCCTCGGCGGTGGCATATCCGGGGATTTTGGTGGTGTCGCCGAGGTTGTATCCGGCGTCGGCAAGCGCGTGCAGCACCTTCAACGTGGATGCTGGTGTGTCCAGACCGACAGCGTTGCCGATGCGGGCGTGCTTGGTCGGGTACGCAGAGAGCATGACGGCGACGCGCTTGTCAGCGTTGTTGATGTGGCGGAGCGCGGCGTAACGGGTGGCGATGCCGGCCAGGCGGTCGCAACGCTCGAGATCCGGGACGTAGGAAATGAGCTCGTCGGAGTCGATTTCCTTAAACGAGAACGCGACCGAGATGATGCGGCCGTCGAATTCGGGGACGGCGACCTGTGTTGCGACGTCCAGCGGCGACAGACCTTCGTCGTTGTCCTCCCATGCCGCCTTGGACGAAGTCAGGGCCAAACCCTGGATGATGGGAATGTTCAGGTCTGCGAGTGCGGCGACATCCCAGCCGTCATCGTCCTGGCCGGCCTGCGCGAGTGCCGGGCGGTTGCCGCCAGCGGCGAGCACCGTGGTGATGAGCGCGTCGCAGGAAGCTAGCTCTGCCAGCAGTTCATCGCTGGCGGTGCGCAGGGACGCGGCGAAGATAGGCTTGGCGACGTAGCCGCGAGCCTCGACCGCGTCAGCAAGCGCCTCAATGTAGTGCGTATTTCCCGCCAGGTGCTGGGCGCGGTAGTAAATAATGCCGACGGTGCCGCGGGAATCTTCCGTGGCCACCTTGGAGTCGCGCTCCAGGAAACCCCAGGCCGGCATGCGAGTGGGCTCTTCAAAGCCAAGACCGGTCAGAAGCAGTGTGTCCGACAGGAAATTGTGCAGCTGTGCGAGGTTCTTTGCGCCGCCTTCCGCCAGGTAAATGTGCGTTTGCGTGGCGACGTTTGCGGGAACTGTCGAATACTCGGTGAGTTCGGCATCGGGTGCCTGCTCACCGGAGACGAGGACGGTGGGAATACCGGAGTTCACAAAGTAGTCGATGCCGGATTCCCAGGCGCGGCGGCCACCGAGAAGTCGGATGATGACGACATCGGCGCCGTCGGCAAGCGTGGGCAAATCATCGTCGAGCAGACGCGCCGGGTTTGCCCAACGGTAGGACACCTCCGGGTTGGCCTGAGCGGCCGCGCGGGCGGACAGAAGGTCGGTATCCGAGGTCGACAGCAGCAGAATCACGGTGTAGTCATTCACTTCCTGGGGAGCAACGCGTCCCCGGTCGGCGGGAGTCTGCCTTCTAACCGATGACGAGGTCTGACTGTGACAGTGGCGCGACCGTGCGGATTTTCACCGAGCTTCTCGTCAGCGGCATGGCAGTGGATTTCTCCATCACTCTACTGCAGGGGCTATTGCTAGAGTTCCAGCGACTGCTCCGCCGGCTGATCTGGGAAGTGGGACCAGAGGAAGTCGGTGGCATTAGTCAGTTCCGCGAGCATCGGAACGATATGGTTAATGCCCGTCTTCGGTAGCACCGGTGAAGTCGTGTTTTCGACGTACTCCAGGTCGGTGAAGCCGAGATTCAGCCAGGAATCGCGCAGCTTGCGAACCTGGTTGATGGGGATGATGTCATCATGCTCACCCGAGTAGAGGTACACCGGCGCATTTGGGACGAAGTTGCCGACGCGCTGGCGTGCGAGTTCCTTCTGTACCGGCTCGTAGCGCTTAATCATCTCGCTGAGTGACTCACCGCTAGTCGTGTACTGGTCAGTGGTTTCAAACGAGTGATGGAAACCCAAGCCACCCGCGCAGTAGTTGCCCACGTTGTCCAGCAGTTCTTTGCCTTCGGGGCTGATTTCTTCCTTGAGGACTCGGCGCAGCTCCGGATCCTTATCCAGGACAGAATTGATTGCCAGTGCAATCGCGGCGGTCAGCGTAGTGCCATCAATCTGGTCGAGGACGTTTGCGAGATCGGACGGCGGGCCGCCGGCGGCAGATGCGGCGACGTTGAGCTCTGGAGCGTAGACACCTGCACGCTCAGCGGCTGCAGCGGCTGCGGAGCCGCCCTGGGAGTAGCCATAAATTCCCACGGGCGCATTTTTGTCCACGCCGAGCTCGTGTGAGGCAGACACGGCATCAAACAGCGACTGTGCCGAGGCGATGTTGTCGACGTAGTCCTGGTTACCCTGGGAATTGCGGTGGTGGTCGATCATCACCACAGTCGCGCCTCGCTTCAAGTTCGCGACCATCGGGATCGTCTCGTATGGAGCAATAATGTCCAACGGACCGAACTCAATCTTTAGGCCGGTCTGCGAGGATACCGAGGGGTCGCACTTTTCCGCGCCACCCTGCGTGCCCGGCGCGATTGCGACGACCGGACGCGGACCGCTGCCCTTCCACTCCGTCTTCGGCGTCACCACAAGGGCTGTGTCCACACTGGGATTTCCGAGGGAATCCGTGGAGTTGTAGTGAATACGCTTGGCATCCACATTCCACAGCTTGTCGTTCACCATCATCTCGGCATCCTCACTGCTGACCAGCATGCCGGCATTTGCCGTGCGCGACGGGGTCAGCGGCAGAGAATTCAGCGGAGAGGCTGCGGCCACGCGAGCCTGTTCCGGGGTCAGCTGCCTGCCTGCGCCCTCGCTACCAGACTCCTCATCGTCTTTCTCGATGCCGAGTAGCCTCTCCATATTCGGGTTCGGTACATGGCCGAAACCAGGCAGTTCGCGGTTTGCGCTTGACGACGACACCTTATCCGCCAGCCCACTATCCGATAGGCCCGGGATGTTTAGTGGCTGTGCGTTTGCAGGTGTAGCCAGGCCGATGGTCATAAGACCTGCTAGCGCTACCCCGATTCCCGTTCGGATTGTGCGACGGTTTCGTCGTGAAGCAGAGCGTGTCTGTGTCGAGGCACGGCCGGTGCCGACGGTGTCGTGTGCCTCGTGCGTGAGTGCTTCAGCGTCGTGATGTGGCATGAAATCTCCTGAATAACCCCAGATTGAAAACCCAATGAAAACTTCCCTTAATTCAGAGGAAGTTAGGTTATGAAAACAATAAGGTTTTAAAAAGGTAGATCGGTGGATTTTCAGTGAAGAATTTGTATGTTTTTGCGGAGGGGTATGAAAACTCCACTTCAGGATGGTTTCGTTGGGCTGGAAAGGGGCTGGATAATGTGCCCCTGTTTTCGGGGGCTCAGCTCTGTGTGTGTTTGCGTATTCTTGAGAGTATGACTGCATCTGATCAAGGAACCCGCACTCGTCAGGACGGTTGCCCCGGCAGCCGCAAGGTTCATATCGCAGCTGATGGCGCAATTGGTCGTCTGCGCTTCCCCGGAGGCTTTCTCCCCGCGCCGGGCTTCGCCGTACTCGCCGATTTGGCCGAGAATTTCGGCGACGGTGATATTCACTTCACCTCCCGCGGCAATGTTCAGATCCGTGGCATCACCAACACCGGCGCATTCGCCGATGCCGCGGAAGAAGAGAAGCTGGTTCCCTCCACCAGCCACGACCGCGTACGCAACGTTCTTCAGTCGCCGCTGTCCGGTCGCGTCGGCGGTAAAGCTGATGTGCGCGACCTGGTTCAAGAGTTCGACAAGGCCCTCATCGCGGAGCCGTCGCTGGCAACACTGCCAGGTCGCACACTCATGGCTTTCGACGATGGCCGCGGTGACGTGCTCGGTGAGCGCCCCGACTTCGGTGTTGTCGCCCACGATGAGAACACGTTCGAACTCATCATTGGTGGCGCGACCTCGGGGCTTGTCGTCTCGCGTGACGACGTCGTGGAGGCTCTCATCACCACAGCGAAGGTGTGGAATGACAGCCGTGGTTCAGCCTGGCGCATCGCCGAAGCCAATGCGGCCGAGCGCGTTGCTGATGCCGTAGTCGAGGAATTGGGCGCGCGAGTTCGTCGCCAGGAGCCGACTCCGGCTGAGAGCTTCGATGCCACCGCCGGGCTGTCCCGCCAGATCGGTTGGATTGACCAGCCGGATGGCCTGGTTAGCCTGGCCGCTGGCCTGCGCTTTGGTGTCCTCCCGGCGCGTCTGGCCCGAGCGATCTCGCACACTCAGGTGCCGGTGCATATCACTCCGTGGTACTCGCTGATCCTGCATGATTTGGAAGAGGAAGTTGCCGAACAGGTCGTCAAGGTATTGGCGCCCAATGGTCTGATCTTCGATCGGAAGTCCACCTGGCTGCGCGTCAGCGCCTGCACCGGACGCCCCGGCTGCAAAAAGTCTCTGGCTGACACCCGCGGCGATGCTTCTCACGCAATTGCCGATGGCCGACTGCCCGAGGGGCGCGTGCACTTCTCCGGTTGTGAGCGTCGCTGCGGCAAGCCCAAGGGCGGTTACTTCGACTATCTCGCCACCGGGGACGGAGAATACGAAGTCACTGCTGTGGACTAGGCTTTAAGCCTATGAAGCGCTTTGAGTACAACACCGACGGTGCGGATATTTACCGTAACTCGTTTGCCATCATTCGCGAAGAAAGCGATCTTTCCCGCTTCGATGCCGATGAGGAAACCGTCGCTGTCAGAATGATTCACGCAGCAGGTCAGACCGACCTGGCCAAGGACATCGTCTTTTCCACGGGAGCTGTGCGCGCAGCTCGCCAGGCTCTCGAGGAAGGCGCTCCTATCTTCACCGATGTCAACATGATCGCCTCGGGTATTACCCGCAAGCGCTTACCTGCTGACAACGAGGTCATCTGCCTGCTGCGTGATGAGCGCGTCCCCAAGCTGGCTCAAGAACTCGGCACCACGCGCACTGCTGCCGCCGTGGAGCTGTGGAAGCCACGCCTAGAGGGCGCGGTTGTCGCCATCGGCAACGCTCCCACCGCCCTCTTCCACCTGCTCAACCGCATTAATGAGGGCTCCTTCCCCATGCCCGCTGCCATTTTGGCCATGCCAGTGGGCTTCGTCGGTGCCGCGGAATCAAAGCAGGCCACTATCGACTCCGGTGCCGAAAACCCAGAGCTGAAGTACATCACCGTCACCGGCCGTCGCGGTGGCTCGGCTATCACCTGTGCTGCCCTCAATGCCATTGCGACCGCAAAGGAGATCATCTAAACCATGTCCGGCTCCTACAGTGCTCAGCCTGGTCATCTCTACGGCGTCGGACTCGGTCCCGGCGACGCAGGTCTCATTACACTCCGCGGTGCCGACATCATCCGCACAGCCGATGTCATCGCCTACCATGCAGGAACTCACGGACGTTCCACGGCGCGCTCAATCGCCGCCGAACTGATTGACGCGCGTGACGACGCTGCCGTGGAAGAGCAATTGCAATACCCGGTGACCACCGGGCGCCCAGTCGACTACCGCGAGCAGCTCGCCGGTTTCTATGCAGAGGCCACTGCTCGCCTGCACAAGCACTTGGCCGAGGGACGAAGTGTTGCAGTTCTTTCGCTCGGTGACCCGATGCTCTATAGCTCGTACCAGCATCTGCATCACGCCCTCAGCGAGGACTTTCCCACTGAGATTGTCCCTGGAGTGGCCAGCATTACTGCGGCGGCAGCAGAGATTGGTCAGCCGCTCGGCGAGGCTACCGAAATCGTCAGCGTTGTTCCCGCCACCGCTGATTCCGAGCGCATCGCTGCGGTTCTTGACGCCTCAGACTGTGTAGTCATTATGAAGCTGGGGAAAAACGTTGAGAAGGTTCGTACAGCGTTGCAGTCCGCAGGCATGCTCGAGCGCGCCTACGTTGTCGAGCGAGCAACCATGAATGAGCACACCAGCTACCCGCTGGCCGATGCAGACCCGGAGAAAGTTCCGTACTTCGCAGTAGCCGTCGTGCCTTCCGCTGTCTACGGAACTGAACGGAGTGTTTCTGGGGCGCCTGAGCCAGCTAATGATGCGGCGAGCGATACAGTCACCGATACGGCGACTGAGTCGGCTGCCCCAGCAGTTGGTGAAGTCGTCGTTGTCGGCCTAGGCCCGGGTGCGGAGCGCTGGACCACCCCAGAAGTCACCGAGGAACTGGCCCGAGCCACGGATCTGGTGGGCTACTCCACCTACATCAACCGGGTTCCTGAGCGCGCCGGGCAACGCCGCCACCTCTCAGACAACCGCGTAGAGGCAGAGCGAGCCACTATGGCGCTGGATATCGCCAAGCGTGGAGGTCGAGTTGCGGTGGTCAGTTCCGGTGACCCGGGGGTCTTCGCTATGGCGGCCGCAGTGCTGGAAGTCGCTGATGACGATATGTGGCGAGACATTCCAGTTCGAGTCGTGCCAGGCATGACTGCGGCTCAGGCTGTCGCAAGTCGAGTGGGCGCTCCCCTTGGCCATGACTTTGCGATGCTCAGTCTCTCCGACAGGTTGAAGCCCTGGGAGGTCGTCGTTAAGCGAGTGCGTGCCGTAGCCGGAGCAGACATGGCATTTGCTGTCTACAACCCGGCATCCAAGTCGCGGAGATGGCAGATTCGAGAGCTACGCGCATTGGCCATGGAGTACCGCGAACCGACAACGCCTGTGATTGTGGCACGGGCAGTTGGCTCGGAGCAGGAAAACGTTACCGTGACCACGTTGGCGGAGTTCGATCCGGATGTCGTCGATATGCGAACCATGGTGATTATCGGTTCGTCGTCGACCAAGGCGTATCGTGCCGGCAAGACCACTCGGGTCTACACCGCACGTCACTACGGTGAGGGCGGCACCAGCGGAACTGGCGAGTTGCTGCGTTAGCCGCTACGCCCGGCGGATGACGGCGTTGTACGCCTCATCCACTGTTGTGGCGACGGTGGCGATATCCGCGCCGGGCAGCTGCGGGCGCTGCACGATAACGACCGGCTTCTTTAGGTCGCGGGCTGCCTCAATCTTTGCGTAGGTAGCAGCACCACCGGAGTTTTTGGTCACCACGCAGTCCACGGCGTAATCCCGCATGAGCTTGCGCTCCGCTGCGACATCGTAAGGCCCACGGCTGAGAATAATCTTCCGATTCTTCGGCAGCGGCGGCGCGGGCTGTTCCACACAGCGAATGAGGTAACGGCCGTTGGAGTCACCGGCAAATGGAGCAAGCTGCTGACGGCCAATAGTGAGAAACGGGCTGTAGAAACGGTCGGCAACAACGTCCGCGGCCTCCTGCATAGAGGACACCTCAACCCAGTTGTCGCCTGGCTGCTTCTCCCACGCAGGGCGATGCAGCGCCACGAGCGGAATACCGGTGGCTCGGGCAGCTTCAGCAGCAGATTCGCTGATCTGTTCTGCATACGGATGCGTGGCATCGATGATGACTTCAGTGGCATCGGAGATTAGCCATCGAGTCAGTCCTGCGGGACCGCCAAAACCGCCGATACGGACATTGCCGACGGGCAGCTTGGGGTTGGAAACGCGACCGGCCAGTGACGAGGTGACAAACCAGCCCTCGCCCACTAGGCGCTTGGCCAGGGCGCGGGCTTCAGCAGTTCCACCCAGTATTAGTGCACGCATGGGATGGTCCGTCCGTATTCATCGCGTGGGCGATCATCGCTGTAGAGGTAGCTATCCGGGAACGCCTCGGCGGTGAGCACCTTGCCGACAATGATGACAGCCGTACGAGTCACACCTGCATCCTTGACCTGCTGCGCAATATCAGCCAGCGTACCGCGGAGAATAACCTGTTCCGGACGGGATGCGAAAGCTACCACTGCCACCGGGCCGTGCTCACCATAATGCGGGGTGAGCTCCTCAACCACACGGTCAATATCGTGGGCGGCCAAGTGAATGCACAGGGTCGCGCCCGTGCGACCGAAGTTCTCCAAGGTTTCGCCCTCCGGCATCTTGGAAGCGCGCCCGGAGATACGAGTCAGCACCACTGACTGACCAACGGTTGGCACCGTGAGCTCGTGGCCCAGAGCGGCCGCCGCCGCGGAAAATGCCGGCACACCCGGAACGATTTCGTAGTCAATGCCGAGCTCGCTGAGACGACGAACCTGCTCTGCCAGCGCCGACCACACCGACGGGTCACCGGACTGCAGGCGTGCGACATCCTTGCCCGCCGCATGTGCCGCCTGAATGGTCTCGATGATGGTATCCAGCGGCATACGCGCGGTATTGATAATCTCTGCGCCCTCGGGGCAGTTTTCCAGCACCTCAGGCGGGACAATCGATCCCGCGTAAAGACACACTGGGCAGGAACGAATAAGCCGGTCCGCGCGCAGCGTCAGCAAATCCGCTGCCCCCGGGCCTGCACCGATGAAATACACAGTCATTGTGAGTTACAGAGTCCTCAATATTTTCTAGACAGAGATATTACGTCTATGGTAGCGCAGGCGCTACTGGCTTCTCCGCCACCCACTGCACCACCGGCAACGCAGGGCGCCACGCAGTGAAACTGCCGACTGCACCTGCGCGCTCCACGGAAAGCCGGGTGACATCCCCGCCATAGTCGCGACGCGCCTGCCACAGCAAAGCCTCCGACTCCAGCGTCACGGTGTTTGCGACGATGATGCCACCCGGGGCAAGGCGTTGCCAACAGGTTTCAATCATTCCGTCAGCAGTGAGACCTCCGCCGATGAAAATGGCATCTGGGCGAAGATTCGAGTCAGCCAAAACCCCCGGCGCTGCGCCGTGGTGGACGGTCACATTGCCAGACAGAGCCGCCACATTCTTAGCAATTCGCTCTGCACGAACAGCATCGCGCTCGAAAATTTCCGCACGTCCGCCGTGCCGAGCCCACTCAATGCCAATCGACCCCGTGCCACCGCCGACATCCCACAGCAGAGCTCCCGGTCGCGGATCCAATGCAGCGACCGTCATTTGGCGAATCGGCGCCTTCGTCAGCTGACCATCCGAATCAAAGTCACCGTCGCGCAGCCAGCCGCGCGCGCTTCCCGACGGCTCCACCGCCAGCACCGTGAGGTTGCCAGCTGGAACTGGTGGGTTCGCCACCGTGCCTGCGGCAACGGACTCCGGCAGCCCTGTAGCTTCCGTGCCGCCGAGATTGGTCAGCGCGGTGAGCTTGGTGTCTGGGCGGTCGGCTAAAACCGTAGCGACCTCTTTCACTGAGTCCGCGTTTCGGCACAGCACCAGGAAGGGCCGTAGTGAATCCGCTACCGGTACCACACGCGCGGCTCCAGGTAGCCCCGGCTCCCCTGTCACCAGCGAAATCACCGGAGTGTCATGCAAGGGCCAGCCGAGGTAGGCGCAGGCCAATGAGGCTGACGATGGCGCTGGAATAACCTCCACGGCGCCACGGCCGAGCTCCCGAACCAGGGACGCGCCGACACCGTGGAACATGGGGTCGCCACTGGCGAGGATGACATCGACTGCGGGGTCAATATCTGCCAGGGTGGCCTGCCAGTCCTTCCAGAAGCCACCTGGCCAAGGTGAGAGGTCGGCGTCCAGGTTGACGTCGGCAAGCAAATGGAGCTGACGGGGAGAGCCAATGATGCGGCGAGCCGACGACAACGCCTCGACAGCGCGGGCGGATAGACCAGGGTACCCGTCGCAGCCGATGCCGACGACGCGAAGCTTTGGGCTCATCGGGGCATCTTGCGCCAAATCCAGCGCGGAGTCAGATGTGTGGCGCGTGCGAGCAATGCCAATTTACGCGGCACCCAGACGTGGGGCTTCCGACCGTCGAAAGCAGTGACGGCGGCCTCCGCGACCTCGGCGGGGCGCGAGGACATCGGCGCTGGCTTCATGCCTTCGGTCATGCGGCCGATGACGAAGCCCGGCCGGACAATCGTCAGCTGAATATGGCTCCCGTGCAGGCGGTCCTGCATGCCCTGGAGGAAACCATCGAGACCGGCCTTCGCCGAACCGTAGACGTAGTTGGCGCGGCGCACGCGGGCACCTGCGATAGAGGAAAAGGCCATGATGCGGCCCGCGACCTTATCGCGCACAGGCAGCGTGCCGGAGTCGATGTCGGACTCCATGCGCGCGACAAGCTCAGTGAGAATCGATGCCTGTGCTGTGAAGTCGGTATGAATGACTGCCGCAGCAGCCTCGCCGGACTCCTCACACTTCCGCTGATCACCGAGGATACCGAACGCGACAATCACCGTGTCGATGGGACCGTGCTGCCAGGCGTGCTCGACGAACTGGCGGTGTGCCGCGATGTCATCGGCATCAAAGTGGATGCGGTGCACCGCGACGGCACCGGAGTCGATGAGCCGACCGGCAATGCCGTCGAGCGCCTCAGTGCGGCGCGCAGCGAGCGTGAAGGTGTTGTGGTTGGCCAGTCGCGCGGCAACTTCCCCGCCAATCTCGCTGGTGGCACCAAGAACGAGTACGTGTCCCATGCGCTAGAAAATACCTTTCCTCTAAACCTCGATTAGACGGTAATTAAATCGTGCGGACCATTATTGACCGATTCTCCGCCGTCTTCGGTGACAACGATGATGTCTTCCAGCCGCATACCGAACTCACCCGGCAGGTACACACCCGGCTCCACCGAAAACGCCATGCCAGGCTCGAGCTTGAGCTCATTGCCAGCCATAATGAACGGCTCTTCATGCGTGGACAGGCCAATGCCATGACCAGTGCGGTGGATGAAGTACTCGCCGTAGCCCGCAGCGGTGAGGCTATTGCGCGCAATCGCATCGATCTCTGCAGCCGTTATACCGGGGCGCACCGCCGCCACGGCAGCTTCCTGCGCCTTGCGCAGAGCCGTCCACGCTGCAGCTTCCTTCTCCCCCGGCTTGCCGACGACATAGGTGCGCGTGCAATCGGAGTGGTAGCCAAGCGGCAAGGTGCCTCCGATATCGACGACCACCACGTCGCCTTCCTCGATGACGCGGTCGGAGAAATCGTGGTGCGGATTCGCGCCATTTTCAGCGGAGCCGACAATGACGAAGTCAATGGCGACGTGCCCCTCCTCCAGGATGGCAGCCGAGATCTCGTCGGCGACCTCGCGCTCAGTGCGACCTGCGCGCAGCATGCCCGGCACACGAGCGTGAACGCGGTCAATAGCGGCGCCGGCCTCGCGCAGCTGTTCAATCTCAGCGGCGTCCTTGCGCATGAACAGTTCCTTCAGAAGGTCTCCGGCCAACACAGTTTTAGCTCTGGTGAGATCCTGAATGGGAATCAAGTGGTCAGCGGTCAAAGAGGCTCCCACTGCGAGGGTGCCCACGTGGCCCACCAAGTCGGCGACAATGCGGTGCGGATTCTCTCCGTCTTCCCACAACACCACATCGGCGTTGAGATCACCGATAGCGCACAGCGGCAGATCCCCGCGCTCCACGGCGGGCAGTACCAACGTGGTGGTGCCGGATGCAGTGACCACCAGCGCGGTCAGGCGTTCATGCGAAGTGACCGCAGAACCAATGAGATACTGCAGGTCAGCGCCGGTTCCAAAGACTGCAGCGTCCGCATCGCGGCTGCGGAGTAGCTCCGCAGTGCGATCCAGACGCTGCTGATAGATGTCAAAGCTAAAGATACCGTTGCTCATAGTTGCCAACTGTACCCGTCGGCCTGTGCCCGTCGCCGGTTGAGTGGCCTCGGGGCGACGAGGCTTCGGCTGACCAACGTAACCGGCAACTAATTGTTCAGCGCCACTACGCCCCTGCGAATTGCCTGAATAGCCTCGGCGGACTTGTCGCGAATGTCCGTGGAGTAGCCCGTCTTCTTGATCTGCTGCAGCAGGTCAATGACCTGACGGCACCAGCGGACAAAGTCACCTGGAGTCAGCTCCGCGCCACTCTCGGCGGCGGCTTGCAGGCAGTACCCCAGCGGTGCACCCGCAGTCCACTGATGAATTGCCGTAGCAAAAGCCATATCCGGCAAGTCCGTTACCGGCAGCCGGTAACGGCGCTCATCCTCCGACAGTTCCTCCCAGATGCGGTAGGTGTTCCCCAGCGCCTTGGCCAGCGGCTCGGTAGGCACCTCGTCACTGCCTTGACTGGCCTTGCGGTTTTCAAAGACCAAGCTCGACACCGCACCGGCCAGTTCCGCGGGGTCCAGGTCATCCCAAATACCGCGGCGCAGACACGTGGCCACCAGCAAATCCGAGCCGTTGTGAATCTGCGCCAGCCGCAGGCCTTCCTCGGTAATTGTCGGCTCCGCGCCCTCCCGCCATTCCACGTAGTCCATTTGTGTTAGCAACTGCAGCATGCGGTCGAATGTGCGCGCCAATGTATCCGAGGCGGAATCGACGCGCTTTTGCAGCTTGGCCACATGCGCCTCGGCCTGCCGCAGCGTATCGGCGTGACGAGCCATCGTCTCCACCGCAGGATCGCCATGTAGCGGATGCTCGCGCAGCTCCTGTCGCAGCTTCCTCACCGCCGGCGAGTTGCCACCAGTGCGACGCTTCAGCCGCTTTGGTCCCTTTAGCCCCTTGCGGCCAATCTCTGCGCGCACAATTCCGAGCGCACGTCGCGGATGCCGGTCCGCATCCCGAGGCAGCCTAATCGCGCCGACCGTCTGCGGCGCCGCTGGGAAGATATGCGGCTCCACACGCCCCACGAACCCGCCGACACTGATGACACCGGGACGTGGATTCGACTTCGAATGGTCCTCTCGGTACACCACCGCCAGCTGCACCTTCTTACCCTTCGGCAGCGGAATAACCTCGCCTCGACGGAGTCTGCGCAGCGCGGTCACTGTTTCCGTGTGGCGGTCTTCAATATTGCGGCGCTTGGCGTTCTTCTCCTCCTGGGTCAGCTTCGCGCGCAGATCCAGGTATTCAAGCATCTGGGTTAGGCGCTCGTCGTCACGCGAACTGCCTTCCTCGCTTGACGACGACGCTTCAGCCTCCGCCCCTTCAGCGTGCGCATCGGCTCCCCTGCCGAGCAATTCCGTACGCAGGGCCGCGGCTTCCTGCTTGGCCTTGGACAGTTCGGCGGCGACTCCGACAATGTCGCCATCCGCCTGGAACTGGGCGAATGAGCGCTCCATGACGCGCTTCGAGCCTTCGTAGCCGAGCGTCTGCAGGAGGTTGACGCTCATGTTGTAGCTCGGCGCGAAGGTGGAAATCAGCGGATATGTGCGCGTAGATGCCAGCCCTGCGACAGCCTTCGGATCCATTGCCGGGGCCCACTGCACCACTGCGTTGCCGACAGTGTCGATACCGCGGCGGCCAGCGCGACCGGTCATCTGCGTGTACTGACCCGGCGTGAGATCCACATGTGCTTCGCCGTTGAACTTGACCAGCTTCTCCAGCACGACCGTGCGGGCAGGCATGTTGATGCCCAGTGCGAGCGTCTCGGTGGCGAAGACGACCTTGACCAGGCCTTCGTTAAAGAGCTCTTCGACAATGTGCCGGAACGCCGGCAGCATGCCCGCGTGGTGTGCCGCAAAACCACGGATGAGAATGCGGCGCCAGCGCAGGAAGCCGAGAACCTGCAGGTCTTCCTTCGGAATGTGCGCAACACCGTCATCGATGATCTTGGCGATGCGCTCCTGCTCATCCCGGTCAGTGAGCTCTGCGCGAGTAGCGCCGACCTGCGCCAGCGCGCCTTCGCAGCCCGCGCGGGAGAAGATGAAAACAATTGCGGGCAGCATGTTCATGGAACCGAGCATGCGGATAACATCGCCGCGCTTCGGCGGGCGGAACTTGCGCTGCCCCTTATCGCCCCAGCTATACGAGCGTCCACCGCCCTTGTGCTTTTTGTACTGGTAGCGCTCCCTGGCCCCAGCGTCGCCGTAGCCGAACTCGGCACGACGGCACGCCTCCAACAGGTCCTGATTGACCTTGTCCGACTTCGCCTCGAAGAGTGGATAGAGCCGGTTTCCCACCAGCATGTGCTGATGCAGCGGAACCGGGCGCAGATCCGTGACAATAACGTCCGTGTGCCCGCGCACCGTGGAAAGCCAGCGACCGAACTCCTCGGAGTTGGACACCGTCGCCGACAAACCGATGACGGCCACGGACTGGTCGAGGTTCAAAATAACCTCTTCCCAGACAGCGCCGCGCTCGCGGTCTGCGAGGTAGTGAATCTCGTCCATCACCACATGCGTGAGTTTCTTCAGCGTCGGTGAGTTCGCGTAAATCATATTGCGCAGCACCTCGGTGGTCATCACCACGATGTCTGCGTCGCCGTTAATCGAAGTGTCTCCAGTGAGCAGGCCCACGCGGTCTTCGCCGTAGTCCTCGACTAGGTCGTGGTACTTCTGGTTGCTCAACGCCTTGATAGGTGTGGTGTAAAAGCACTTGCCACCGCGCTCAAGAGCTGCATAAATAGCGAATTCGCCAACAATGGTCTTGCCCGCACCGGTGGGTGCACAGACGACAACGCCCCGCCCTGCCTCAATTGATTGGCAGGCGCGGAGCTGAAAGTCGTCAAGATCGAAATCCTGTTGGCTGACGAAATCGCCGAGAAGAGTCATGCCTCTAGAGTGTCATAAACCGCGCTAGAGAACATCATCAAAGTCGCTCGTCGGACGATTTCGCAAGTCCTGCGTCGGCATCGGAGTCTCCGGAATCATGCCGTGTGGCCGTGGCGGACGCGAATTGCGAGTAGGACGCATCTGGGATGCCCGCGTCGGCGTCGGAGCGTTCACTGGCGTCGGGCCAGAGACCGGGGAGGTCGTCGGGGCCGCTGATGCCGTCGGCATGCCGCCCGGCTGAATCGACGTCGGCACACTTACTGAAGTCGGGGCGTCGATGCCGCCCACGTCACCGATACCGCCGGCGGAGCCAATCGGACCGGAAGCCGTAATCGGTCCGGAGCCTTGCTCGTCATCGACGTCCAACCAATCAGGTCGCTCATTTGCTTTACGACGGTCATGGAGACGACAAATCTGGATTGCGATTTCCACCAGCAACGTCAGTGCCGTTGCCATTGCGACCATGGATATTGGTTCCTGCCCCGGAGTCATGAAGGCCGCAAAGATGAACAGCGACATAATGATGATGCTGCGCTTGTCCTTGATGCTCTCGTAGGTAACGACACCGGCCATGTTCAACATGACCAGGAAAAGCGGAACCTCAAAGCTCACGCCAAAGCAGACGATGAGCGCCAAGAGGAAACCGAAGTATTGCGAACCGGTGAGTGCAGAAATTTGCGTCTCTTCACCAATCTGGAGCAAGAACTCCAGACCGATGGCGACAACGTAGTAGGCCAGGACGGAACCCATGACAAACAGCAGCGCGGCGGCAGTCACAACTCTGCGCGTGGTGCGGCGTTCCTTCCGAACCAAACCGGGAGTGATGTAGGCCCAAATCTGGTAGAGCCACCATGGCGACGACATCACCAGACCGGCCAGCGCACCGACCTTCAGACGCAGCATGAACATTTCAAACGGGCTGGTCGCCAGCAGACGACACTCCGCACCTTCGCCGCCGCCGAGACGCATCTCGGGTGGAAGCTGACAGTACGGATCCTTGAGCAACTCACCCAGGGACTTAAAGTGCACAGGGCCAACATTGACCGAGGTAAACGGTATGCGGAACTGGCCAATGGTAAAGGCGGTCTGATACCAGATAAAGCCCACAACAGTGCCAACGGCAATACCAGCGAGGGCGAGAACGAGGCGACGTCGGAGCTCTTGAATGTGCTCGACAATAGTCATCACGCCCTCGGGATTGCGCTTACGCTGGCGCTTCCGAGGACGTGATGTGGATGTAGCTGAAGTCACGCTTCAACCGGCCTTCTACTACTGCTGCGGCTGGCCAGGGTTGTTCTGGCCAGGCTGCGGCTGGTACTGCTGCTGCGGCTGAGCCTGCGGTGCCGGCTGCTGGTACTGCTGCTGCGGCTGGTACGGCTGCTGTGGCTGGGCCTGCGGAGCCTGCTGAATTGCAGCCTGCTCCTGCTGCTCGTCATCGTTGCGCATTTCCTTGACTTCGGACTTGAAGATACGCATGGAGCGGCCGAGCGAACGTGCGGCATCCGGCAACTTCTTTGCACCAAAGAGCAAGACAAGAACGACCAGGATAATGATGATTTCCCAGGGACCTAGGTTCGGCATCCGCTTAGAGACCTTTCAAATGAATACAAATACAAGTGGCAAGTTGCCACATCGTGCGCGATTAAAGCTTTGATTTAAGCCTTGTCGTTTCGACCATACTCTGCCAAAGCTTCGCGGGCTCGCGCAACAACGGCGTTTTTCAATTTTAAGGGCTCAGCGACCGTTACGCTCGGTGAACGGCGGAGCACAAAGGAGACTGTTGCGGCCAAGTCGGACATCGGCACGTCAGCGACAGATTCCGACTGCCCTAAGCCTTGGTCAGAGACCAGTTCGGTATCCTCTTCTTCTCCCTCATCTTCGGTAAAGAAGACCGGTTCATAGTCTGCGATCCAGGTGGCGTCGGCGTCGATAAGCACACTTGCCCATTCGGACGTTCCCGTTTCCGTACCAAAGGCGTGGGGATCACGGATATCGACAGGCTCGGGGCGGTGGAAACCGGCGGGAGTGTCGAGGACCTCGGCGGCCTCCAGGCGGTCGACGCGGAAGCTCTTCTGGCGACGGTCTTCCTGCGCACGGTCCACAGCGCGGAGGTACGTCGTGGATTCAACTGTATAAACGTTGACACAGTCAAGCTCACGGACTGTAATCTGCCCTGAGGCATTCCGGTAGCGCACCTTCAACACCTTGCGCTGATGCAGCGCGGAATAAATCTGCTCAGAAAAGGAAAAGGCCTTGCCATTTTCCGCAGCGGTCGAGTCAATGATGGGGACGTTTGTTCCCAGAGCACTGCGTAGTTTTGTCGCGGCCGTCTGCGCGGCTTCGGAGGAAGTGGTGGCTGCGGAGTCCTCGATGGTTTCCAGGATGAGCAGCAAGGTCGCGGTTTCTTCGGCTGTGAGCGCGCGTGGCTGGCTGAGCACCGTTGCCTGAGGGCGAATACGGACATCAAAGCTGTTGCGGTAATCAACTTCAAAAGCCCGCACTCCGAGGAGTCCCGGCTGGTCGATGTCGGCAATCTGCTCCACGATTGCCCGAATTCGGGCAAAAGGTATGGCCAGCTCGGTAGCGGCCTCTGTCATTGAACGGTGCTGCGAAAAGTACGGTACGACCGCCAACAACTCGTCGACACTGACATTCGCGTCAAGTTCCCGGGCTGCATGCACTGTCATTAGTTGCCCTCCAAAGCGTTCTTCGCACCATTCGATCCGCCATGGCGAGCGAGTACCTGCTCCAACCGAGCAATAATCTCCGACCGTGCCTCTTCAGGTGATTCCACAATCAAATCCGGTGCGTAACTCAAACCTGTGGACACAATCTCACTCACAGGTGCCGCTGGCAGCTCGTAGCGCCCATCCCCCAACGCGGTCGCTTTCATCACCACATCAGCGCAGGTATTCGGAGCGATACGAACAACCGCCTGATAGGTCTTGCCACCGCGGTGCAACATGTTTTCCGCAATCTGTTGCAAGTCACCATCGGGCATTGGCTGGGTCGCCGACGTCCCTGTATCCGACACATCGCGGATACGGCTGAGCCGGAACATACGCGCCGCCTCACGCTGCGGATCAAAGCCCAACACATAAAAGCGCCCGCGCAGGTTAATCAGACCCCACGGCTCCAGCATGCGCAGTTCATCATCCACGCCGTACTGGCGGGAGTACCACATCTCCACTGTCCGGCGCGGCGAGGTCATTGCAGTCAGCAGTGTGCTGAAATCCACTCGACTCATATCCACCGCATCGGCCACCACCACCGACTCATCCGGCTTCGCAATGGCGCTGCGCTGCGCAAACGATGCGAGCTTCCGCCACGCCGCCACAGCCGTCGAGCTCAGCTCCTCCGAACCAAACGCCGCATTCGCCGCCTGGAAAACCACCGAAGCCTCCGCTTCAGTGAACTCGGGGTCGTGCTGGGGCCACCGTAGTCTGTTCAGGCGCAGACGTTTGACCTTATCGCCCGCGCTTGACGACGAAACCTCCACCGGGACCCCGGCTGCCAGGAGTGCCGCGGTGTCCGCACGTAAATAACGAGCCCGGGAATCCTCGGAAACACGGGAGTAACCCTCGACATGTTTGGAGATCCACGACTCGCTGACCCACCCGGTGTCGTCGGCAAGCGCCAACAGCAGCTGAACCTGACGTTGGTTCTCACTGATCGCAGCGGATCCGGGGTTTTCCGATACCGGTGAGACAGACACGACTGTGGGGCTCCTTTTCCTGGGGCAGTTTCCGGGGACGGAACTAGTTATTCGAATCCGTATCCGAGGTCTTCTTCGCGGCCGTCAGAATCTCGATCATCTCATTGACCTCATCGTTTTCCGTGGCAAAGGGGTCGCCGAGCATAGTGGAGATGGGATCGTCGCCGGAGATCTTCAGGTGTGTCCAGTCCACTACGGTCTTCAAACTGGAGTCTTCGGCTGCAACGAGGAAATCACCGCGCAGCTTCGCACGAGTAGTTGGCGGTGCGATGCGGACTGCCTCAGCGACCTGCTCATCGGTAATCCACCGCGAGGCAATACCACGGGCTTCCAGCGCGCGGAAGATGCCTCGGCCGGGACGGATGTCGTGGTAGGCCAAGTCGATCTGATGAAGCTTGGGGTCCTCCAGCGTTAGACCGCGGTCCAGGTAGCGCTTCATGAGCGAGTACTTAATGGCCCAGTCAATGTCGTGCTCAATGAGAGACCAGTCACCGGTTTCCACGGCATCGAGCGCGCGACCCCACAGCTCGACAATGCGGCTCATTTCTTCGTTGGACGTGCCGGCACCGGCAATGCCCTTGTCCTCGTTGACCATGTTTTCTTCGCGGACCTTCAGCCACTCCGTCGCAGCGTCCAGGAACTCGCGCTGAATCTGCAGCGCGGTGGCAGTTTCGCCACTTCGCAGTGGAATCTCGGCCTTGCCAGTCATATCGCGGCTCACCGCACGGATGGACTTGATTTCGTTGGCGACTTCGAAGTCCGGCAACTTCACGCCGGCTTCAATCATCTCCAGTACCAGCTGAGTGGAGCCAATTTTGAGCGCAGTCGTCGTCTCACTCATGTTGGAGTCGCCCACGATGACGTGCAAGCGGCGGAATCGGTTGGAGTCCGCGTGTGGCTCATCGCGAGTGTTAATAATCGGCCGGGAGCGCGTCGTTGCACTGGAGACGCCCTCCCACACATGATCCGCGCGCTGCGAGAAGCAGTACTGAATCGGATCGTTGTGATACGGCGAGGTTGGGTACGGCAGGAAAATCTTCCCCGCCCCACAGATGAGCTGTCGCGTAACCAAGAAAGGTAGCAGCAGCTTGGACAGGGACTTCAGTCCCAGTTCACGTCCAACCAGGTAGTTTTCGTGACAACCGTAGGAGTTACCGACGGTATCAACGTTGTTCTTCAGCAGGTAGACCTTGCCACCGATGCCCTCGTCGGCAAGCTCTGCTTCAGCCTTTTCAGCGAGTTCATTCAAGATGACCTCGCCCGAGCGGTCGTACGCTACCAGCTGCGAGACCGAATCGCACTCAGCGGTGGCGTACTCCGGGTGGCTTCCGACATCGAGGTACATACGACCAGCATTGGGGGTGAAAATGTTGGTTGCCCCGTACTTAGCGATCACCGGGCGGAACATGTAGCGGGCAATCTCATCCGGCCCCAGGCGGCGCGAGCCATCCAGCGTCAGAGTGATGCCGAACTCGGTCTCGATACCGGTGATGCGTCGGGTCAACGCCTGCGCCGGTACCGGTGTCGGCGTTGCTTCCGGTTCCTGCTGCCCTACCTGCTGGTCAGTCACTTTTTACTGTCCACCCTTCTGGACATACGAGCGCACGAACTCCTCGGCGTTGTTCTCCAGCAGACCATCAATTTCATCCAGCAGGTCGTCAGCAGCTGCAACGTGCTCCTGAGCCTGACCGCCGCCAGCGACCTCGCCGAACTCTTCCTCGTCGCCTCCGCCGGAACCGCCACCGAAAACCTGAGTGTTACCAGCCATGATATTGCTCCTTAAAAATGAACTTTTGAGTATTACTGCTCTATTACTGCACTATGCGTGCCTATTGTTCGCGGATAGCCCCGAGCGTACGCAGATGCTCGACCACCTCGGCCACTGTCTCCGCAGACTCCAACACGTCACCGCAATCTGCGGCAGTGAAACGGTCAACTTCATCCAGCGTAATGTAGGCCAGCGTAATTCCAGGCGACTCCACGTCACGAGTGCGCCGATACACCCCCGCGGTGTCCACCACCAAGCTGGTCCAACTGCCCGCGACGACATCCTTGCCAAAGCGGCGCAGAATGCCACCGCGCACATACGCACGCGTAGACTCCGGCGCGTATTCAACCGCGCGGTCGACTTCTTCCTCGGTTACGAGCGTGCGCATCGAACCGCGGCGCACCAGCGCATGGTACAGCCCACGAGCCGGATCGATATCCGAGTACTGAATATCAATCAACGCCAACTTCGGGTGGTCCCAGCCCGCGCCCAGGCGGGTACGCAGGCCCTCCATGAGGTTGTATTTCGCCACCCAATCCAGCAGGTGGGCTGCCTTGCGGGGGTCGTCGGAAAGCACGTCGAGCACTTCACGCCAGAGCTTGACGACGTCGCCCTGCTGGTCGTAGCTCTCCACGCGACGCAGGTACTCGTACTGCATCTCCACTGCGGACATCCACGTGACATGGTCTGCCAGCTGCAGCTTCTCGGTGCAAGTCAGGTCTCGGGAAACCTTATGGACGGCCTCGACGGGGTTGCGGAGCTGCAGGTCGTCGAAACGCACGCCGTCCTCGATGGCGTCGATGACCAAACCTGTGGTGCCCAGCTTGAGGAAGGTGGCGACCTCGCTCATGTTGGCATCCCCGATGATGACGTGCAGGCGGCGGAAGCGATCGGAGTCGGCGTGTGGTTCATCGCGGGTGTTGATGATGCCGCGGTTCAAAGTGGTCTCCAGCGAGACCTCAGTCTCGATGTAGTCCGCGCGCTGCGAAATCTGGAAACCCGACTCCTGCCCCGTCTGCCCCAGACCTACGCGACCAGCGCCCGTGAATACCTGGCGGGTGACGAAAAATGGCGTCAGACCGGCGACAATGTCATCGAACTCGGTTTCCCGGGAGAAAAGGTAGTTCTCGTGGGCGCCATACGAGGCACCCTTGCCATCGACATTGTTGCGGTAGAGCTTGAGCACCGGGCCGGGGTTGCCTTCGGCATCGGTGGCTTCTGCGGCAAGCTGAGCTGCCCGCAGCATAATCTTGTCACCTGCGCGGTCAGCGATAACCGCTTCGCGGGCAGTTGCCGTTTCCGGTGAGGAGTACTCCGGGTGCGCGTGATCGACGTAGAAGCGAGCACCATTTTGCACCAGCAGGTTTGCAGCGCCGACGGCGTTCGGGTCCACGATCGGTGGCTGGTGGTAACGCCGCAGGTCGAAGCCACGACTGTCGCGCAGTGGCGACTCTGGTGCGTAATCCCAGCGGATGCGCCCCGACAGGCTCTCCTCCTGCTCATGCGCGAAAGCGAGCACGGCCTGCGTGGAGGTGAGAATTGGGCTGACATCGGGGTTGTCTGGGCTGGAAATGCCGTACTCAATCTCCGTGCCGAAGAAGCGGTTCGGCTGTGCAGAACTGGCGGCGGAATTAGCCATGGCGAATCACCTCAACCGAGGCAACGCGCGCCGCTGGACGACCGGAGATGCGAGCCCACTCATCCGGGTTCGAGGTGTTCGGCAGGTCCTCGTTCTGCGCGAACTCCTCCGCCACTGCGGACAGCAGGTGATCCAGGCTAATACCAGCCTCGCCGCCAGCGATAACCGACTTGATGGCGGACTTCTTCGCACGGTCGACGATGTTGGAAATCATCGCGCCGGAGTTGAAATCGCGGTAGTACATAACCTCGCTGGTGCCATCTGCATAGCGAATTCGCACGTACTCGTTTTCTACTGTCTTGGCGTACATCCGCTCAACAACCTGGTCAATGAGGTGTGCGACATTCTGCTCCACCCCACCGCGCGCTTCCACCTCGGCTGCGTTGTACGGCAGCTCAGGGGGCAAGTACTTGCGGAAGATATCCTTCGCCGCAGCCTCATTCGGGCGCTCAATGCGGATTTTCACATCCAGGCGTCCCGGGCGCAGAATTGCTGGGTCAATCATCTCCTCGCGGTTGGTGGCACCAATCACGATGACGTTTTCCAGCCCCTCCACACCGTCAAGTTCACTGAGCAGCTGCGGAACCACAGTGTTCTCCATATCCGAGGAGATGCCCGAACCACGAGTGCGGAAAATCGAGTCCATCTCATCGAAGAAGACAATAACCGGCTTGCCATCCTCAGCAATGTCGCGAGCGCGGTCAAAAATCAGGCGAATCTGACGCTCCGTCTCACCCACGAACTTGTTCAGCAGCTCCGGGCCCTTGACATTCAAGAAGTACGACTGCGCCCGCTGCGCCTCCGACTCGGTTTTACCTCGGGATAGCGCAATCTTGCGAGCCAACGAATTAGCCACAGCCTTGGCAATCAGCGTCTTACCATTGCCGGGAGGGCCGTAGAGCAGCACACCCTTCGGAGGACGCAGGTTGTATTGCTCAAACAGTTCTGGCTGCAGGAACGGCATCTCCACGGCGTCGTGAATCTGCTCAATCTGACTATCCAGACCACCGATATCCGTGTAGGTGACATCCGGTACCTCTTCCAGCACCAGGTTTTCCACCTCGGACTTCGGAATGACCTCAAACGCATAGCCCGACTTGCGGTCAATCATCACCGAGTCCCCCGGCTTCGGCGACAGATCCCCCGCCAGAGACACCACGAATTCCTCACCGTGAGTATCCGAGGCCAAAATGCGCTCCCGATCCGGCAGCACCTCACGAACATTGGCGATGTCGCCGCTTTCCGGATAACCGCAGTCCTCCACGATTATCGAGCCCTCATTCAGACGCACCTGCGCGCCCGGCCGAAGCGCCCGCTCGTTAATCTCCGGCTGCACCCGCAGGCGCATCCGTCGATTTCCGGTAAACACCTCTGCGGTGCCCTTCTCCGGTCCTGGCTTAAGGAAAATACCGTACGTGCTAGGCGGCTCCAGCATGTCCTCCATGTCTTGGCGCAGTAGCTCTAGCTTGTTACGGGAGTCCCGCAACAGCTCAACCAGGCGATTATTACGAATGCCGAGGTTGTAGTTCTTCTGCTCAAGATCACGGATTTTGTCAGACGGCGTTGTCATATACCCCAGATTACCCATAGGGCCAGATGCCGTTGTTGCTTGGTCGATTTAGACCGTGTGTCGCATCACGCTTTACGACGGCTACACCTCCCAGCGCGAAGCGGCGGTTCTAGAGCTTCTTTTGATTTCGTCGCTGTGGACGCGGAGGCACCGTGCCGTCGGCAAGCCTGCGTGCCCACACTAGGAATGCGGTATGCGCCTGCATACGGTGCGCCGGGCGGACGGAGAGATCCTGAACATTCCAGTCGCGGACCAGGGATTCCCAGGCGCGTGGTTCGGTGAAGCACTTCTGCGCGCGGATGCCCTCCATGACTTTCATTAGCTGCGGAACAGTGGCGACATAGACCATGAGCACGCCGCCAGGCTGAAGCACCTTCGAGACGGTATCCAGGCATTCCCACGGAGCGAGCATGTCCAAAATGACTCGGTCGACCGGGCCGCCGAGCGACTCGACGGAGGCCTCGTTGAGATCGCCCAGGCGCAAGTCCCAGTTGTCGGGCTTGTGACCCATGAAGTCGACAACGTTGCGTTCCGCGTGCTCGATGTGGTCCTCGCGGACCTCGTAGGAAATAAGCTGCCCGTCAGCGCCGATGGCGCGGAGCAGGTTGAGGCTGAGCGCGCCGGAGCCAGCGCCGGCCTCCAACACGCGCGCACCTGGGAAGATGTCGCCCTCGACGATGATCTGTGCAGCATCCTTCGGGTAAATCACCGCAGCACCGCGCGGCATGGACAGGACGTAATCGACCAGCAAGTGACGCATGGCGAGGTAGACGGTGCCTTCGCTGGAGGTGACGGTGGTGCCTTCCTTGGCGCCGATGAGGTCGTCGTGGAGGATGGTGCCGCGGTGAGTGAAGAACTTGCCACCCTCCTCGAGGATGACGGTGAAGTGGCGATTCTTCGAGTCAGTCAGCTGGACTCGGTCGCCGACCTGGAATGGTCCGCTCAATGCCATAGGTGTGTGGGCTCCTTTTGGGGTTTGGTTGGGTCGGGTCATGTCGGGTGCAGCCAAATCCGGGCGGTACTCTAACCTGGCTAGTATGCCCGACAATGCCCAAAGTTCTAAGTCAGCAGTTCAACCTTCCCGCCGCTCTAAGTTGGCGCTGTCGCCGTCGAGAGCTAATGACTACCGCCAGTGCCCGCTGAAGTACCGGTTCCGTGCGATTGACAAGATTCCGGAGCCGTCGACTGTCGCGCAGGTCAAGGGCACGTTGGTGCATGCTGTGCTCGAACAGATGCATGCCTGGCCCCGTGAAGAACGCACTTACCCCGCAGCGGTGAAACGGCTGAAGCCGACCTGGGAGGACATGCGTGCAAAGGACGAGGAACTGATTGAGCTAGTTCCGGAGGATGATTACTACGACTTCCTGGTCGAATGCCGCGGCCTGCTCAAGGGGTATTTCATGATGGAAAACCCCATGGGCTTCGATGCGGCCGAGATGGAAAAGTTCGTTCAGCTGGTTATCGATCCGGATGCGGATCAGACTGTGCCATTGTCAGTGCCACTTCGTGGTTTTATCGACCGCGTCGATATTGCCCCGACCGGTGAGGTCCGGATTGTCGACTACAAGACGGGCAAGAAGCCCTCTCCTCGCTTCCAGGATGAGGCGCTCTTCCAGATGCGGTTTTACGCGCTGGTGTGGTGGCGGCTCACCGGTCGTATCCCGGAACAGCTGCGGTTGATGTACCTGAAGGTTGCCGATGACCTGGTGCTGAGTCCCAACGCGACAGAATTAGAGGCCTTCCAAGCGGAGATTGCCGACTTGTGGTCGGCGATCGTGCGCGACGGTGAAAACGGTGACTTTGTACCGAAGAAGTCCAAGCTCTGCGGGTGGTGTTCTTTCCAGGAGATGTGCCCTGCCTATGGCGGGGTCACACCGGAGTACCCCGGTTGGCCGGGTGCTGTCGGCGATGGCGGCACTGAGTAAAAGCTGCGGATGGGGTGGCTCTCGCGGCGAACTTAGCTTTCGCGGGGTGCCACCGTCGGCGGTAACGGTGTCAGTACAAGTTACTGACTAGGTTTATGACAGGTGAATGGACTTAACCGCTTCGATTTTGTCATAAACCTAGTCAGTTTCTCTATGCGGTGTTCTAGGTAGCCCCCCACTACAGCAGTGCGCTGCCGAAGGCGAAACCGAACGCGACGGACAGGGCAATACATAAGGTGCCTGGGATGATGAACGAGTGGTTAAACACGTATTTGCCAATTCGGGTTGTGCCAGTGTCGTCCATCTCCACCGCGGCAAGGAGCGTCGGGTAAGTAGGCAGTACGAATAGCGCGGAAGTCGCTGCGAAGGAAGCAATCGCAGTGATGGGAGAAACTCCCACCGCGAGTGCAGCGGGCATGATGGCCTTTGCCGTGGCCGCCTGCGAGTACAGCAATGCGGCCGCGAAGAAGAGCACGATTGCCAGCATCCACGGCATTGTGGTCAGTAGGCTGCCGGACGCGGCCTTAATGTCGTCGATGTAGTGGTTGATAATTGTGGTTCCCAGCCACGCCACACCGAGAACGCAGACGCTGGCGGACATGCCCGATTTGAACACCGGTGTGTTCAAAATGGTTGCCGCGTCCAACTTGCAGGCCAGCACGATAACGGTGGCGGCGGTCAACATGATTGACATGATTGCCTCGTTTCGTGGGAGCGTGGGATCAGCGATGAGGCCGACCTGTTCAGTGCTGATGGTCGCATAGACCATCACCGCGAGAATCGAGAGTAGGAAAACCGCCACGGACCACTTGGCCGACTTGGTTGGCACGTATTCGCTCATCTGGCCACGTGGCTTGGAGACTAACCCCTTTTCCAAGCGGCTTTGATACTCCGGATCGTCGTCAAGCTCTTTGCCTAGGTGATTCGTGACAAAGGCGGTCGGAAGGATGGCGAGGAACGTCGAAGGAATGACAATCGCCAGGAGTGTGAGATAACCAACGCCGCGGGGTTCCATGAGCGATGCCATGAGCACCACAGCCGCTGAGATGGGTGATGCCGTAATCGCCAACTGAGATGCGATGACCGCCACGGACAGCGGACGGGACGGGCGAACGCCTCCCTCCTTGGATACTTCGGCGATAACTGGGAGGGTGGAAAATGCGGTGTGGCCGGTGCCGGCGAGCAGTGTCATCAGGTAGGTGACAACCGGGGCCCAGTAGGTGATGTGTCGCGGATTCTTGCGCAGCAACCGTTCGGCAATGTGGACGAGATAGTCCATGCCTCCGGCCTTCTGCATAGCGGCAATTGCCGCGATTACCGACATAATGATGCCGATGACATCGAACGGAATGTCGTCTTTGGTGACCGGAACCCCGGTGATGCCCAGCGCCAAAACGCCCAGCCCACCGGCGAACCCGATAGCAATTGAACCAAGACGCGCGCCAAGGAGGATCGCTGCTAGAACGATAGAGATTTGGACGGCAACTAACATGTGTATCTCCGAAAAGTCACTCGTTAGACTTGTTGCCGCTTAGGACAAATCGTCGAGGCGAGACTCCCCTGCCACATAGCGCTTACCCCGATATTCCGGGTGCATGAGGTTCTCGGTGCTCAGGACCTGGTTGAGCTCCTTCTCGTCCATCAGCCTGCGTTCGAGGACAATGTCCCGGACGGAGCGGCCGGTGCGAGCGGCTTCCTTGCCGACCATATCGCCCTCGTGGTGGCCAATGACCGGATTCAGGTAGGTCACGATACCGATGGAGTTTTCCACATAGCCGCGGCAGACTTCCGGGTTAGCGGTGATGCCGGTAATGCACTTGTCGCGCAGAGTATCGGTAGCGTTGCGCAGCAGTTCAATCGATTCGAAGAGGCATGCGCCGATGACAGGCTCCATCACGTTTAGCTGCAACTGACCGGCCTCGGCTGCCCAGGTCAGGGTCACGTCGTTGCCGAAGACCTTGAAGCAGGCCTGGTTCGCGACCTCCGGGATTACCGGGTTAACTTTTGCCGGCATAATCGAAGACCCAGCGGCGCGCTCCGGCAGGTTGATTTCATTCAGTCCTGCTCGTGGACCCGATGCCAGCAGGCGCAGGTCGTTGCACATCTTGGAAATCTTCATGGCCGCACGCTTCAGGGATGCATGCACGCTGACGTAGGCGCCGGTATCGCTGGTGGCTTCGATCAGGTCCTTCGCAGAGGTCACCTTAAAGCCACTGACCTCACGTAGTGCCTGGGTCACGGCCTCGCGGTAGCCTGCCGGCGCATTCACGCCGGTACCGATAGCGGTTGCTCCCAGGTTGATTTGCAGCAGGCGTGCCGACGCAGTTGCGATGGACTCCTGCTCTTCCTCAAGGTTGTGGGCAAATGCGTGGAAAGCCTGTCCCAGGGTCATGGGAACGGCATCCTGCAGCTGCGTGCGGCCCATTGTGATGATGTCGTTGAATTCATCACCCTTGGCGTGTAGGGCCTCAACCAGGGAGTCGAAGTGCTTCTGCAAGCTCAGTAGCGACATGTGGATAGCAAGACGGAAACCTGTTGGGTAGGCGTCGTTGGTTGACTGGCACTGGTTGACATCATCGTTGGGGTGAATGACGTCGTATCGGCCCTTTTCCAGACCGAGCAGTTCCAGAGCGAGGTTAGCGATGACCTCGTTGGTGTTCATGTTGAGACTGGTGCCAGCGCCACCCTGGAAGACATCGATTGGAAACTGATCCATGCAGCGTCCCTTTTCCAGGATTTCATCACATGCGGCGACAATGATGTCTGCAACATCGCTGGGCAGCGTGTGGACGCGCTGGTTGGCAATGGCCGTGGCCTTCTTTACCATCACCATGCCACGAATGAATTCGGGCACGTCGTTGATGGTCTTGGCTGAGATTTGGTAGTTGTCGATTGCGCGCAGGGTGTGGATGCCGTAGTAAGCCTCTGCCGGAACCTCCATAGAGCCAAGCAGGTCGACCTCGGTACGTGTTGCGGACATGTGGAAGCAATCCCTTCTCGTAGGCGCAGTCTTATGAACCACAATTCGTGGCGCTGCGGTTACACCGTCAAAACTACAGCGCTGGCGCAACTGCCGCTTTTCCGGCATAAGGGGACTATGTCAGTACGGCTAACGCCGTGCGCATGCTCAGTGCCAAGCCTACTACTTACGTCGACGTAGGTGGGGAGTGAAAATGCATTGGTCAGTTCCCCGCTCGAGATGGGGATCCATCTCGAAATGGGCCCCTACTTGAGACGGCACGCCCCCTCACCCCTCGAGCAGGTCACGTCTCCACTAAATACGCGCGATACGGATATTCGAAGCCAAGATCGCCTCGGCACCAATCTTTGCCAGTGCGTCCATGAGCGGGTTGGCCTCTGCCTTCGGAACTAGCGCGCGAACTGCTACCCAATCCTCGTTAGCCAGCGGCGACACGGTCGGGCCGGACAGCCCCGGGGTGAGCTTGGATGCCTCTTCCAGCGCGGACGCACGGATGTTGTAGTCAATCATCAAGTACGTCTTGGCATGCAGAATGCCGGTCATGCGACGCAGGAACACCTGCTGCTCCTCGGTGACCTCTACACCCTTGCGTCCGACAACAACTGCCTCAGAGCTGACCAAAACATCGCCGAATGGCTTCAATCCCTGCTTGCGCAGGGTGCGACCGGTGGAGACAACATCGGCGATAACGTCGGCAACTCCCAAGCGGATGGAAATCTCCACTGCACCATCAAGGCGAATGACGGTGGCGTTAATGCCACGAGCCTTCAGATCCTCGCGCACCAGATTCGGGTACGAGGTGGCAATGCGCTTGCCCTCCAGAGCTTCTACGGTCCACTCCTCATCGGCCGGAGCGGCGTAGCGGAAGGTCGAGGCGCCGAAGCCCAGATTCAGAACCTCATCGACCGGAGCCAGCGAGTCAGCGGCCAGGTCGCGGCCGGTGATGCCCAAATCCAGATGGCCGTTGCCAACGTAGATGGGAATATCCTTCGGGCGGAGGAAGAAAAACTCAATGTCGTTGGCTTCGTCGTGGATGGTCAGGCTCTTGGAGTCGCCTCGACCTGGGTAGCCAGCTTCCTTCAGGATTTCGACTGCCGCCTCGGACAGCGATCCTTTGTTGGGCACGGCAATACGCAGCATGGTGTTGATTTCTCCTACAGGTACTTGTAAACATCCTCGGGGCTCAGCCCGCGACCGACCATGACCACCTGCAGCCAGTACAACAGCTGCGAAATCTCCTCTGCGAGGGCTTCGTCAGATTCGTGCTCAGCTGCAAGCCAGACCTCGCCGGCCTCTTCGACAATTTTCTTGCCCTGGAAATGCACACCAGCGTCCAGCGCCTTGACTGTGCCCGATCCCTCGGGGCGCGACTGTGCTTTTTCCTTCAGCTCTGCAAACAGGTCATCAAAGTTCTTCACCCGGTCTATTGTTCCATGTCGTCTACTCGCCCGCGAAAGCAGCCCGCAAAAAGCCCAAATTCGAGGTATCCAAATTGCCCGAAATGAAGCGCGCCGGGGGTACTAACGTCCCCACATCAGCCTGCGAAACGCTCACATCCGGCATTGGATTCCACACCACCGTGCATCCCGCAGCGAGTGCAGAGCGCACCCCCGTTGAGGAATCTTCGATAGCCAGGCAGTCCTCTGGCGCAAATCCGGCTAGCTCTGCGCCACGCAAGTACGGATCCGGTGCCGGTTTGCCGTTGGCCACCTCATCGCTACACACTGTTGCGGCGAAGTGCTGCTCCCCCATGACATCAATGCAGGGTTGCGCCACGTGCCGACGGGTATTGGTCACCAACACCACCGGAATGTCAGCAGCCCGGGCCTGGTCCAAAATCGCCGGCACACCCGGGCGCCACTCCACCCCATGTTCTAGAACCAATTCAGTGAAGCGACCTTCGACGAATTGGGAGCCCGAGGCAAACAGCTCGTCGTCAAGCGTGCGTCCCGCATGATCAGCACAAATCGACAGCGTGTCCCAGAGCGTGTTGCCGACGCACTGCATGCGCAACTCCGGAGTCAGGCGGCGGCCTACGAATTCCGAGAGGTCGTACGTGGCAATCTCCCACAGAGGTTCCGTGTTGATGAGGCTGCCGTCCATGTCCCACAAAATTGCTTTCACACCATGCGACTATGCCAGGCAATCAAGCATTTAGCGATTATGTCAGCAAAACCGTCGGATGAAGGTTTAGAGTTTCAGGAAGGAAAGTATGTTGCGGTGCTGCATGAAACCACCGCATGAACGTGTCCCGCGTGAATGAAAGGCATCGACTCGCTATGACAACCACTGAAGATTCGCTCGCCCAGGCTATCGACCAACCCGAGGCATATTTCATTCCGCTAGGGACGGTCACCGAAGGCGAGCTCAGCTACGAGCGCTTCATGCCCACCAGCTTCACTTATGGGGCGTGGGGGCCGTTTCAGCACGGTGCGCCGCCGTCGGCGCTGCTGACGCGCATGTTGGAGCGCCGCCGTCTGGAAAGCGAGGGGATGCGTATTACTCGCATCGCCGTGGATCTGTTGTCGGCTGTACCGTACACGGAGCTCCGCGCGCGCTCATGGGTCTCGCGCCCGGGGCGGCAGATCGCCAAGGTCGAAGCCGAATTGCTTGCCGACGTCAAGGGTGCCTGGCGGCCAGTTGCCACGGCGTCCGCATGGATGATGGCCACTGCGGATACGCGGGATATTGAGCGTGCATTCGACAAGCAGGTGCCCGGGCCCGAGGAATGCAGCGCCGAGTACATTCCGCTTACCGACGATTGGAGTGGCGGCTACATCGAATCAATTGAAGCCCGCGCCGGCGCGACGGAAGAGCTGGCCGAGACGCAAATTCACTGGGTTCGCGCGTAGTACCCAATCGTGCTCGGGGAGGAGCCGACTGCGGTGGAGCGAGTCATGCAGGTAGCTGATACCGCCAACGGTATCGGGGCCACGCTGAGCCCGCACCAGTGGGCGTTTATGAATACCGACTTAGTGGTTCACCTGCACCGACTCCCCCAGCTCGGCGCCTCGGAGAAGTCGGCGGAATCGGAGTTGCAGTCGGAAGACGGCGGCTGGGTGGGCATCGCCGCCCGCGGTTCCATTGGGCCGGACGGAATCGGCATGACCGCGGGCGAGCTCTACGATGTGCACGGCCCCATCGGCCGCAGCATGCAGACCTTGCTGGTGCGACCGCAGGGATAACGCGAAGCTACACGTTAAAGTACTTCGCTTCCGGGTGGTAGAGCACGAACGCATCGGTGGACTGCTCTGGGTGCAGCTGGAGCTCCTCAGAGAGCTCCACGCCGATGCGCTCCGGCTGCAGCAGGTCAATCATGCCCTGACGGAAGGTCAGATCCGGGCAGGAACCATAGCCGAAGGAGTAACGAGCGCCACGGTACTTCAGGTCAAAGAAGTCCTGGGTATCGTCGGAGTCTTCCGCGCCAACACTTGTGCCGTCGGAGAACGCGAGCTCGGAGCGAATGCGCTGGTGCCAGTACTCGGCCAGCGCCTCGGTGAGCTGCACGCCGATACCGTGAACCTCCAGGTAGTCGCGGTATTCGTTCTTGGCGTAAATATCGTTGGCGAAGTCAGCGATGGGCTGTCCCATGGTCACCAGCTGGAACGGCATGACGTCGGACTGTCCTGCGGCGATGGCATCTTCGCGCGAGCGAATGAAGTCAGCAATGCATAGGAAGCGACCACGCTGCTGGCGCGGGAAGGTCCAGGACACCACTGGCTCTGCCGCGGGGTCGGGCTGCTCCCCTTCCGCAGGTAGCGGCAGTACGTGTACGGTATCGCCCTCAGAAACTGCTGGGAAGTAGCCATAGACGACAGCCGCATGCTGGAGGATGTTCTCGGCGCGCAGGCGCTGCAGCCATGCGCGCAGGCGTGGACGACCATCGGATTCGACCAGTTCCTCGTAACTCGGTCCCTCGTCGCCGCGGGTGCCGCGCAGACCCCACTGCCCCATGAACAGAGCGCGTTCGTCGAGGGTGGTCAGGTAGTCGTCGAGGGGCAGGCCCTTGACAATGCGGGTTCCCCAGAACGGCGGTGTCGCAACGGGGACATCAGCGGCGACATCGGAACGCTCCGGCACCTCGGGGGCTTCAGCAGCAGCCTTGGCGGCGCGCTGCGCGGCGATGCGCTTGGAGCGCTCACGGCGGGCGCGGCGAGCTTCCTTCTTCTCGCGGGCAGCAATGGCCTCTGGCGAATTCTCGTCTGGGCCGAGGCCCTTCTTAGCTGCCATCAGCTCGTCCATGATGCGCAGTCCTTCGAAGGCATCCCTGCCGTAGTAGACATCGCCGTGGTAGAGCTCGGACAGGTCGTCTTCCACGTAGCTACGCGTCAGCGCGGCGCCGCCGAGCAGTACTGGGAAGCGGGTGGCATCGCCGGCGGAGTTGATCTCCAGCAGGTTGTCCTTCATCACCACAGTGGACTTCACCAGCAGGCCGGACATGCCGATGGCGTCGACATCCAGTTCCTTGGCGGCGGACAGAATCGTAGCGATTGGCTGCTTAATGCCCAGGTTATGCACGGTGTAGCCGTTGTTGGAAAGAATAATCTCCACCAGGTTCTTGCCGATGTCGTGGACATCGCCCTTCACCGTGGCCAGCACAATCGAGCCCTTGGAGCCCGTGGCATCCTCGGCATCCATAAAGCCCTCGAGGTAGCCCACCGCGGCCTTCATCGTCTCGGCCGACTGCAGCACGAATGGCAGCTGCATCTGGCCGGAACCGAACAGGTCACCAACGGTCTGCATGCCACGCAGCAGGTCCTCGTTAACAATCGCCAGCGGTTCCTTTTCCTTCATGCCCTCATCGAGGTCAGCCTCGATACCCGTGCGCTCACCGTCGATGATGCGCTGCGCCAGGCGGTCGAACAGCGGCATGGCGGCAAGCTTTTCGGCCCGGGCGTCCTTCGCGTCAGCGGCGGAGACTCCTTCAAAGAGCTCCATGAATACCTGCAGTGGGTCGTACTCCCCGTCGGGGTGTCCCGCTTCACGACGGCGGTCGTACACCATATCGAGAGCGACTTCGCGCTGCTTGTTGTCAATCTTGTTCATCGGCAAGATCTTGGAGCTGTGGGCAATGGCGGAGTCCAGGCCGGCCTCGATGCACTCGTTGAGGAACACCGAGTTGAGTACCTGGCGAGCCGCCGGGTTCAGACCGAAGGAAATGTTGGACAGACCGAGCGTGGTGTGCACGTTCGGGTGGCGACGCTTAAGTTCGCGGATGGCTTCGATGGTTTCGATGCCGTCGCGGCGAGTTTCCTCCTGGCCAGTGGAAATCGGGAAAGTCAGACAGTCGACAATAATGTCCTGCTCGCGCAGTCCCCACGTGCCGGTGATGTCGGCGATGAGACGCTCGGCGATCTCAATCTTCTTGTCCTTTGTACGCGCCTGACCTTCTTCGTCGATAGTCAAAGCGACCACGGCAGCACCGTGCTCAACAACCTGGCGCATAATGCGCTGGTAGCGCGAGTCCGGGCCATCGCCGTCTTCAAAGTTCACAGAGTTGACCGCGCAGCGACCACCGAGGTGCTCCAGGCCAGTCTTCAAAACCTCCGGTTCCGTGGAGTCCAGCATGACCGGCAACGTCACCGAGGTGGCGATCTGCGATGCCAGGGTTGCCATGTCATCGCGACCGTCGCGCCCCACGTAGTCCACACACAGGTCAATCATGTGTGCGCCATCGGTGACCTGACCGCGGGCGGTGTTAAGGCACTTCTCCCAATCGCCGGCCAGCATGGCCTCGCGGAAAGCCTTGGAACCGTTGGCGTTGGTGCGCTCACCAATCATGGTGATGCCGGTTGTCTGCGTCAGCGGGGCTGCCGAGTACAGAGAAGCGACCTCATCGATTGGCTTTGCGTCCGGATCCGTCGATGGGCGTGCTGCCTGAACAGCAGGGCCCTGCTCAGCGTAAGCGCCTGCACCGGTAATAGCATCGCGAACAGCGGAAACATGCTCCGGTGTGGTACCACAGCAGCCACCGACCATCGCCAGGCCAAACTCTTCAACAAAGCCGCGCAGCGCTGTGGCCAGCTCTGGGGCGGTCAGCGGGTAGGTCGCACCGTTCTTACCCAGCACTGGCAGACCCGCATTCGGCATTACCGATACCGGGATGGAGGCGAAATTGGACAGGTAGCGTAGGTGCTCGCTCATCTCGTCCGGACCCGTTGCACAGTTCAGGCCAATCATGTCGATACCCAGCGGCTGCAGCGCTGCCAGGGCTGCACCAATCTCCGAGCCCATCAGCATGGTGCCTGTGGTCTCGACAGTCACGTGGACGACAATCGGAATCTTCTTCTCAGCCTGTCGCATGGCGGCCTTGACGCCATTGACTGCTGCCTTGACCTGCAGCAAGTCTTGACAGGTCTCAATCAAAAACGCATCCGCGCCACCGGAAATCATGCCGAGTCCGGCCTCCGTGTAAGCGTCGCGAAGCTGAGCGTACGGAGCGTGCCCCAAAGACGGCAGCTTCGTGCCCGGGCCCAGCGAACCGAGGACAAAGCGTCGCATACCCTCGCGCCCCGGCCCCATTTCGTCAGCGACCTTGCGGGCGATTGCGGTGCCCTTGTGCGCTAGCTCCTGAATACGGTCTTCAATGTCGTAATCCGCGAGGTTCGGGAAGTTGCAGCCGAAGGTATTGGTTTCCACCAGGTCGGCGCCGGCCTCGAAATAACGCCGGTGAATCGTCTCGATGATGTCGGGACGAGTGTCATTGAGAATCTCATTACAGCCCTCGTAGCCGAGGAAGTCCGCGTCAACGTCGAGGTCAAAAGACTGCAGCTGGGTACCCATGGCGCCATCGCCAATGAGTACACGGCTGTGCAGTGCGGTGAGGAACTCGGAAGAGTGGCGATCAGTCATGAATAGACACCTTAGTCTACTTTCATAACCGCGCCGTTAATCGGGCTGGTTATTCCATCTCAAAGTAGCTTTCCGCCTTCACCGCAGGCAGGTCCAAACCGACAGCCTTCGTTGCGGAATTGATAATCGCGAGAATCTCGTCGAGCTCCTCATCAAAAATCGAGCCACCGTGCTCATGCTCAATCGCAGCCACGCGCTGTAGGCAGTTCTCTACCGCCTGCGTTGCGGCTTCTTCTCGCTTATCGACGGCCAGTTCCGCCGCCTGATCAATACCAGCGGCGGCCTCACGGAGGGCTTCCCCGACCTGGTCGGCTACCGATTCGTCAAAAAGTGGCTCCCAGAACTCGCGTTCCTCGGGCTGCAGGTAGCTGCCGGTGGCAAACATGCGCAAATCGGCAACTAGCTTATCGATGTTCTCTTGCGTTACTTCGACAGCAGACAGATCTGAGTTGCTCATGCTCAAATTTTAACGCCAAGCAGCGCGTCCAGCGCGGCGGCAACGAATTCTCCGGCACCCGCTGCGCCGGTTACTGTGCCAGCATCTGCCTTGTTGCTGGTATCCGAGGACCACTCCGCAGCCCAGGCATCGATAGCGGCCAGAGCAGCCGGCGTATCCAGGTCATTGGCCAGGCTTGCGCGCACATCGGCAACCAGTGCCGCTGCTGCGCTCACAGCCTTCTCATCGGTGGCAGTCTTTGCAGCTGCGCAAGCCGCACGCCAGGCCTCGTGACGTGCCTTGGCCGCCTCCAGCACCTCGTCCGACCAATCGCGATCAGAGCGGTAATGGCTGGCGAACACGCCAATGCGAATAGCACTCGGGTCGACGCCGGCGGCCACCAGCTTGGAGACAAACACCAGGTTGCCCAGCGACTTGGACATCTTCACGCCATCGAGCGCAATCATGCCAGCGTGAACATAATGGCTGGCCATCCGTGCACAGCCAGTAGCGGCCTCGGCATGAGCCGCCGAGAACTCATGGTGTGGGAAAGCCAGGTCCGAGCCACCGCCCTGAATGTCGAAGCTCTTACCCAAGCGGTTGGTGGCAATCGCCGAGCACTCAATGTGCCAACCCGGCCGGCCCGCACCAAAAGGAGCCTCCCAGCTTGGCTCCCCGGGGCGAGCGGCACGCCACACCAGCGCGTCCAGTGGGGCCTCCTTGCCCGGGCGATCCGGGTCGCCACCGCGCTCCGCAAAGAACTCCGCCATCTGCTCTGCCGAGTAATTGGACTCGTAACCAAAGTTCTCAGTGGCACTCTTGCGGAAGTACACATCCGGGTACTCGTCATCGGTGAGCTGGTAGGCCGAGCCATTCTCCAGCAGCTTCTCGACCATTTCCACGACCTCGCCCACGGACTCAATGGCGCCGATATAGTCGCGCGGTGGAATCACCGACAGGTTTTCCATATCCGAGCGAAACAAATCAATCTGCGAGGTGCCCAGCTCGCGCCAGTCCACCCCATCGCGCTCCGCACGTTCGAACAACGGGTCATCGACATCGGTGATGTTCTGCACGTAATGCACCGAGTGTCCATTGTCCAGCAGCTGACGGTAAATCAGATCAAAGGTGAGGTAGGTTGCTGCGTGCCCCAGGTGCGTGGCGTCATAGGGTGTGATGCCACACACGTACATGGTCGCCTCCGGTCCCGCTTCCACCTGGGAGACCTTCTGATCCGCGGTGTCGTAGAGGCGTAGGGGTACCGATGTTGAGCTTTCGTCGTCAAGCGAATGCGCCTTACCTGTATTGCTGGCGCGGTTGAACACATCGAAGCGCGCATCGCCGAGACTGGGAACCTGTGGTTGGGGCCACGAATGCATTAAATACTCACTACCTCACTAAACAGCGTTGATCGTGCCGAAGCCGAGCAACACCATAACAATCAAACCGACCGGGATGCGGTACGCGGCGAACCAAGCGAAGGAGTGGTTCGACACAAACTTCAGCAGCCATGCGATAGACGCATAGCCGACGACGAAGGCAATCAGCGTACCGATGGCCAATTGCGCACCACTAGCGGCCTGTCCCGCCGCAGGGTCAAACGCGTCTGGAAGCGAAAAAATTCCAGCAGCGAAAACAGCGGGGATAGCCAGCAGGAAGGAAAAGCGCGTTGCAACCTCTCGGTCCAAGTGCAAGAACAGGCCGGCAGACACCGTACCGCCCGAGCGCGACACACCCGGAATGAGCGCCAGGCACTGCGCGAAACCCATGACGATGGCATCTCGCATGGTCAGCTCTTCATAGTTGCGCTCACGACGGCCGAACTTCTCTGCGGCGATAAAGACAAAGGAGAAAAGCACCAACACAGCGGCTGTAATCCAGAGATTGCGCAGGTTATCGCGGATGAGGTCCTTCCCCAGCACACCGATGATGGCAATCGGCAGCGTACCGACAATCACCATCCAACCCATGCGGTAGTTGAAACCGCGGGCTTCCTTATTGAACAGACCGGCAAACCAGCCAGTGAGGATCTGCCAGATGTCCTTGGCGAAGAACACCAACACAGCCAATTCGGTGCCAAGCTGCACCACAGCGGTGAAGGATGCACCGGCGTCCTGGCCCCACAGCAGCTCGGAGACAATCCGAAGGTGCCCCGAGGAACTCACCGGGAGAAATTCCGTCAAACCTTGCACTACGGACAGGATGATCGTCTGGGCCCAGGTCATACCGGTGCCGGCGGTATCGGCAGCGGTATCCGCTGAGGCGCTTAGTGTCGTCATGATAGTCACGGCTGTATAGGCTACTCGTCCGGTTTGTGTTGTGGCTATAGCGAGGTTTCGGTGCGGCGATAGCGAGACCTCTCCCGCGGAACTTTTCCCGCGACCGCACACGGGTGTCCTAAAGTAAAAATCGTGCAACAACGAATTCTGGGCAACAGCGGTTTACGCGTCTCCGCCTTGGGGCTGGGTACGGCCACCTGGGGTGCGGGTACCAGGCAAGACGAGGCCGGACGCATCCTGACGGACTTCCTCGACGCCGGAGGCAACCTTGTCGACGCTTCCCCACTCCACGGCGGCGACACTGTTGCCGACATGCTGGGTGCGGTCATCGCAAAGCGCGGCGTTGCCGACGAATTGGTGCTCTCGGTCGCATCTGGCATACACCCCGAGCGGCCCGTCGGCAGGCGCGTGGACTGCTCGCGTAAGACACTGCAAAAGGACCTCGACGAAACGCTCGGACGCCTCGGCGTCGAACACATTGACCTGTGGTCGCCCGGCTACTGGGATGGGCTGACCCCACCGGAAGAGGTCGCCGATACCCTGGAATGGGCTGTGCGCACGGGGAAAGTACGTTACGCCGGAGTGCGTGGATACAGCGGTTGGCAGGCAGCGGTGACGCATGCCGCCGCGGATCGAATCGCTCCGGTGTTCGCACAGCATGAGTACTCGCTGCTCCAGCGAAGCCCTGAGGCAGAACTGCTGCCCGCCTGTGAGCATTTGGGGCTCGGCTTTATCGGTGGCGCCCCACTGGCCCAAGGTGTTTTGACCGCCAAATACCAGCACATCATTCCCGAAGACTCCCGCGCTGCTTCCGAACACGCCGACGCAGAGGTACAGGACTATCTCGACACACGCGGCGTCACGGTTGCAGGCGCGCTGACCACCGCAGCCAAGGGGCTCGGCGTCAGTGCTGCCGTCGCAGCGATTTCCTGGGCACGCGATCGGCCGGGCGTCACCTCGATTCTCGTTGGCGCTCGAGACCGCGCTCAGCTACGCGAAAACCTCACCTCCGAACAACTCACGCTGCCACCGCAGATTTGCAACGCGCTTGACGACGTCACGCTGTAATCAGTAACGGCAGTCTTCTAAAGACTTATAAGGCACAACGAATGCGAGAACCTCCCACGGCTGGAGGCGTCCACAAAGTAATCAGGCCGGGGTGGTAGTTTCTATAGCGTGAGTGAAAACAGTCGTCGACGTGTCATAACCTCCCTTCTAGCGGGGCTTTCCGCTAGCGCAGTGGTCCTGGCAGGGTGCTCCTCCGATGTGGAAGGAGACATCGATGCCGGAATGGGCAACGCCACGCCAGTGCCGGCCGCTTCACCCGCTGCTCCCGATACTGCTATCGGTAGAGCCAAGAAGATTGATGAGGACGTTACCGATGCCGTGTTGGTCGGCGACCGAGTTGTCCTGAAGGCCGGGGACAAGATCTTTGCCGGTCCGCTGAATAACCCAATTGAGCGATCAATGAAGCTGGACGCGAAGTGTGGTGAGCTCGCGCCGGGCGGCCCTAACGCTCTGCTGCCGTGTGAAGATGGCATCCACGTCATTACTGACCAGGCTACGGAAACGGCCGTTGTCGGCCGTGGCACCAACTACTCCGCCGCAGTTGGCCTGGAAGGCGGCCGCATCATCGGTGCCCATGCGGATAGCAATGTCGTCGATGTGTTCGGCGCTGATGGCGAGTTGGCCAGTGACTTCAAGGCTGCCAATAACGGGTCGCAGCTCGTTGAGATTCCCAAAGCGGACAATGACGCGGACGTCAAGCTGTTAGAGGTCAACCGTCCGGAGACTTCGGTGCATGAGCTCAAGCTCGATGAGTCCCGCGCTGGCTCTGCGCTGCGTGCGGGCATCGGCGTCGGCAAGGTAGCTTCCGGTGATCATGTCATTGCTGCCGCAGACACCAAGGGCAACCAGCTTCTTATTTACACTGCCACTGACGTCATTCGCCTCCACCAGGCAGCTCCGGCCCCGGAGGCTCCGTGGGCGGTAGCGGTCGATGAATCGCGCGGAATTGTCTGGGTGACTTCGACGAAGGTGAACAAGCTGACTGGCTACGACATCAGCTCGGGTACCCCAGTCAAGGTCGCGGACATCAACACGGTTGCAGATCCACAGTCGATTGTTGCCACCGAGGATGGCCAGATTGGCGTCTTCTCGGCTACCGGTGACGGGGCCCAGATTTTTGACTCCGCGGACGTCGATAAGGCAATTGCTGATTTCAAGCAGGATGCAGAGAAGATCCGTGAGGAGATGTCGGTTCGGGAACCAGCCGATAAACTACCGACCGGTGCAGGTGACACCAAGGGAGCAGACGACTCCGAGGGAGCGACTAAGTAGATGCCTTCGAAACTTCGCGCCAAGTCTTATCAACTCGCGCTAAAGGCAATGTTCCAGGTTCCACCGGAGCAGATTCACGAGGCCATCTCGAAGACCCTGAAGGGGCTGCAGAAGTCGGAGAGTCTACAGCGGGCGGTGAGCAAGCTACTCGTTGTTGACGATGCTGTGCTGCGTCAAACCGTGTTCGGTGTGGACTTCCCGCGTCCGCTGGGGCTCGCCGCGGGCTTCGACAAGGCTGCTATTGCCCCGGATTGCTGGGGGCCAATTGGTTTTGGCTACGCGGAACTGGGAACCGTGACTGCCAAGCCGCAGCCGGGCAACGATCGCCCGCGTCTGTTCCGTCTGAAGGAAGACCGCGCCATTTTGAACCGCATGGGTTTCAACAACCCCGGCGCCGCTGCTGTAGCGGAGAACTTGCGGGCGCGTCGCAGTGACGACGTCATCGGTATCAACATTGGTAAGACAAAGGTGACTCCGCTGGAAGAGGCCGTCGATGACTATCGAGAATCGGCTAGCCAGCTCGGCGGCTTGGCGGACTACGTTGTTGTTAACGTCTCCTCACCGAACACGCCGCGTCTGCGCGACCTTCAGGCAGTGGAGTCACTGCGCCCGATTCTGGCAGCGGTGACTGAGGAGACCGACTCGCCGGTGCTGGTCAAGATTGCTCCTGATCTCTCCGACGATGATGTCATCGCAGTTGCTGACTTGGCGGTTGACCTTGGGCTGGCAGGCATTGTGGCTACCAACACCACCATTTCTCGCGAGGGCCTGCGTACGCCCGCGGATGAGGTCGCGGAGATGGGGGCCGGTGGAGTCTCGGGTGCTCCTGTGGCAGCTCGGTCACTAGAGGTGCTGAAGCTGCTGCACGAGCGCGTCGGAGACAAACTAGTTCTCATCAGCGTCGGCGGCATTGAAACTGCTGAGCAGGCGTGGGAGCGGATTGCCAACGGCGCTTCCCTACTGCAGGGCTACACACCGTTGATTTATGGCGGTCCGGACTGGATTCGTGACATTCACCAAGGGTTGGCTCGCCAGATTCGAGCTCAGGGATTCTACTCCATTTCGGAGGCAGTCGGCTGTGGTCTGCCGTGGCGTGGTTAACTGCTGAAAGCGGTTGAGGCTTCCTAACCCAATAAACACGTGACCCCGGGGCCAGCTGCCATGAAGGCGCTGGCCCCGGGGTTTTCTGTATGAGTAGCGTGCCCGGTCGGTTGAGTTGCCCGTGTGGGCGGCGTATCCCTACTCCCCGACGTTCTCCCACCACGGCGTGATGATGGCACGCGCAATCGAGTGGAAGTACAGATTGAAGCCAAGCACGGTCGGCGTCGCATCTTCCGGAACTTCAAGCTTCTCCACGTCGACCGCGTGCACCGCATACATGTAACGGTGTGGGGCATGCTGCGCCGGTGGGTTAGCTCCGTAGTGACCACGCATGCCCGAGTCGCCGACAAGCTGGATAGCGCCTTCTGGCAGCTTAGAGCCGTCTTCGGAGCCAGCTCCCTGTGGCAGACCCTTTTCGGTCGCTGGAATGTTGAAGACAGCCCAGTGCCAGAAGCCCGAAGCGGTCGGAGCATCCGGATCGAAGCAGGTCACGGCAATGGACTTAGTGCCCTCCGGCAGATTTGCCCAATCCAGTTGTGGGGAAACATTCGACGGAGCGCGGAATTCATCCGCAATCTTCTCGCCGTCCTTGATATCTGGCGAGGACAGCTCGAAGGTTGGCAAATCCTTCAGCGGTGCGTACGGATCTGGTCCCGGGAAAACCGGAGCATTTGCAGTGTCGTTTGCGGTGTCGTTGGAATTCGTAGTCATAACTACCAGTGTGCCTACTTTATGAGCGCGCTGCAGGGACTTTACAAGACTCCCTATCTGCAGGGCCTGATTCTCAGTGCGAATCCAAGGCGGATGCGGGGCTAACACCGCTGATGTAATTACACCCAGGTTTGGCGCGCTAATGCCCCTCTGACCTGCCAATTTGTGTTTCATTATGTAGTCGGGATACAGTATCACAGGTCAGCACGGAAGTGCTTCCTACCCGGTCCGGGTGGCGGAATGGCAGACGCGCTAGCTTGAGGTGCTAGTGCCCTATTAACGGGCGTGGGGGTTCAAGTCCCCCTCCGGACACAAGATAAATCCCGAGAAACTGCAATTAGTGCAGCTCTCGGGATTTTTGCTTTGTCTGTCGGACCAATGGGACTGCCCTATTGCAGCGCCGAGGTCAAGCGGAAAACAGAGTCCAGGTAGCGCTGACGAAGGGGCCGGTCATTCCATTCCTCCTGGGTGAGCAGGAAAGATTTGTCGCGGTACTCGTCGGCAAGCGTGATCAGTTTGTCCACGATGGAACCGGCGGCGGAAAGAAGCGTGATCTCGTAGTTGAGGCCGAACGAGCGCATATCCAGATTGGAGGAGCCGAACATGGCCATGCGGTCGTCGATAACCATGAACTTGGAGTGCAGGACCGCAGGCGCCGGATAGCGGTAGATCTTCACGCCAGCGGTTAGCATTGCCTGGTAGTAGGACTGCTGCGCGTGGCCGACCATGAACTGATCGGACTCTTCGTTGACGTAGAGCTGGACGTCGATGCCTCCATATGCGGCAGAGGTCAGCGCCATGAGCATGGATTCGTCGGGGACGAAGTACGGGCTGACGGCGATAATCCGCTCGTGTGCCTGGTAGATCATGTTATTGAAGACGCGCAGGTTCGGCTCCGTGCTGAAGCCCGGACCCGACGGCAGCACCTGGACAACGTTGTAGTTGTCGTTGACTTCGGTGTTGTGGAGTGAATAGTCCCTGGTGGCGTCTGGGGTCTTGTATAGCTCGCTGGTCCAATCAACCGCGAAAATTGCGTCGAAGGCCAGCGCAATATCGCCCTCGAGCTCAATCCACGTGTCCACCCAGCGACGGCCGATCTTATGGTTCTTTTTCTTCTGATATTCGGGCTCAATCAAATTCTGCGAGCCCATGAATACAATGTCGCCGTCAACAACTACGAGCTTGCGGTGATTACGCAGATCCAGGCGGCGCCAGGTGAGCTTCAGCAAGCTCACGGGCAGCATCGGGTGCCAGGAGATTTTAGCCTGGTCCAGGCGCTTTTTCAGCTTGTAGTAGCCGGGGTACTTCCACGAACCAATTGGATCGACCAGTACCTTGACCTCTAGTCCCCTGTCGTGCGCGCGTTCAAGAGCCTGTATGAAAGGCTCCGTGCTGGAATCCAGTGCAAAGATGTAGGACTGCACGTGGATTGATTTCTGGGCCGCATCGATGGTCTCAATCATGCGGTCAATGGAGGCGTCGAATTCGGTGAAAAGTCCCTTTTCCGCGCTGGCAATTGCCGGCATTCCCGTGAGCTGGCGCGAGAGCTTGAATACGTTGACAACGTCATCTTCTATCTCGGCATCGTCCGGTACGTCGGGCAGATGCTCGGTACGTTCCGCAATGAGCTCCTGTGCCAGTGCCTGTACCTCATGCCGACGGCCCGTAATCTGCTGCGAGCCCAGGAAGAGGAACAGAGGTAGGCCGATAAATGGAATCAGCAGAATCAGCAGCAGCCACGCCGTCGAAGCCGATGGGCTTCGGTTTTCCGGCACCCATCCAATCGCGATGAACTTAATCGTGTAGTCGAGTGCGAAAAATAGTACTTGCCACCACGTTAAGTCCTCCACCAGCCACGGGAAGGTACCCATCAACCAATCCATGCAGATGATATTACTGAAGGAATTTTCAGTACCTTTGGTCGCGGCCCCTTAGGTGCACTCTCCCCTTTTCGTGACAGCCTATTGTGACATCTGAAATTGAATACTGGTATCAATACGTAGTAAGGTTCAACTCATTGAACATCGCAAGCGTTTGGCATGTCGACTTCGAAAGGACTACCCCTCCAAATGACTGAGAAGGCTCCTACGAGCACCGAGTTCGACGTTGCCACTAACGTACTGAAGTTGATGGCCGACAAGACGCGTCTCTCGATCCTGTCGCTCCTCCGTGACGGGGAGATGACCGTCACCGCCATCGCTAGCGCGCTCGATCGCCCCGTCCCCGCGATTTCTCAGCACCTGGCGAAGTTGCGCATGGCCAATATGGTGCAGACCCGCAAGGAGGGCACGTCTAGCTTCTACTCTCAGCCCGACGAGCACCTCACCAACCTCGTGGTCAACGCTCTCCACTTCGCCGAACACACGCTCTACAGCGATCCGCCCCATCACCGCGGTCAGTAGGCGCACACGGATACGCCCGCTTTACTCGCTTTACGACGAAAACCCCGCGCCTTTCTGAACCTAGTTGGCGAGCCCGGCGTTCGATGCCCTTCCCTGGTCAAATGCCTCCATGATGCGCTGGGCGGCGAGCGTCGGTGTGAGCAGCCCCGAGCGGAGTTGTTTTTCCACCAGGGTGCTCTCTGTCTGCACAGCCTCGTTGGTGTTGAGCCGCTGCAAGAGCGTCTCGTGAACCATGGACCACATCCACTTAATCTGCTGGTTAGCGCGGTTTTCATCAAAGAGATGATTCTCGTGCATAGCCTCGACATGGTCTTCGATGGCTTGCCAGAACTTGTCGATGCCGTCGTCTTCCAGTGCCGACATAGTCAGTACCGGTGGCGTCCAGACTTGGTCTGAGGAACGAACCATCTTCATGGCCGTCATCAGATCACGCGCAGCGCGCTTTGCCGGGCGCAAGTTCTTACCATCCGCCTTGTTGATAGAAATCACGTCGGCCATCTCCAGCACACCCTTCTTGATGCCCTGGAGCTGGTCACCAGCGCCGGCGAGTGCCAGAAACGCAAACGTATCCACCATCTGGGCCACCGCGACCTCGGACTGACCGACGCCGACAGTTTCGACGATGACAATGTCGTAGCCTGCGGCCTCGAGCACCACCATGGCCTCACGCGTTGCCTTGGCGACACCACCGAGTGTGCCCGCAGAGGGCGACGGACGAATGAAGGCTTCATCCGCGGCCGAGAGTCGGGACATACGGGTCTTGTCGCCCAGAATCGAACCACCGGACTTCGTCGACGACGGGTCGATGGCCAGCACTGCAACGCGGTGGCCCTCCTCGATCAGCTTCAGTCCGAGGGTTTCAATCGTGGTTGATTTACCGACGCCGGGGACGCCGGTAAGTCCGACGCGCATGGCCTTGCCGGAAAATGGCAGCAACTTCACCAGTAGTTCCTGAGCCAGCACCTTATGCGCCGGAGCAGTCGACTCCAGCAGCGTGATTGCCCGGGCCAACTTAGTGCGGTTTCCAGCCCGCACGCCCTCAAAGAGGTCGTCGACATCGATCCGTCGTCGCGCACGGCGGACGACTTCGGGGGCTACAGCGGTCTTTCCCTCAACGACCGTGCCAGCGGTAGTGACGAGGGTGCCCAGGTTTTCTTCAAGATACTCGTTCATCGCTACTTCTCAATTCCGACAACGCGCTGAGCTGAACAGTCAGCCCAGCGCGGATGCGGTAGTTATTTAGGACTCTTCGTCAACGGCAAGGTCGAGGCCCAGCTCGTTAGAGAGCTTGGTCATCATGTCGATTGCCGAATCAGCGATGACAGTGCCCGGCGGGTAAATAGCCGCGGCGCCGGCATCGTAGAGTTCCTGGAAGTCGCCCGGTGGGATAACACCACCGACAACAATCATGATGTCCTCACGACCCAGTTTTGCCAGCTCATCGCGCAGGGCAGGAACGAGCGTCAGGTGTCCGGCGGCCAGCGAAGAAACACCGACGACGTGGACATCCGAGTCGACTGCCGACTTGGCGGCCTCCTCCGGAGTTTGGAACAGCGGTCCCACGTCAACGTCCATGCCGAGGTCCGCGTAGGCGGACGCGATGACCTTCTGGCCACGGTCGTGACCATCCTGGCCCATCTTGGCCAGGAAGATACGGGGACGGCGACCTTCCTGCTCTTCGAACTTATCGGCCATGGCGATGGCCTTGGAGACGTTGGACACGGCTCCCTCCTTGCCAACTTCGTCCTTGTAGACGCCGGAGAGAGTACGGATCTCGGCCTGATGGCGGCCAAAGACCTCTTCCATGGCGTCGGAGATTTCACCGATGGAGGCCATGGCGCGAGCACAGTCGACAGCGAGCTTCAAAAGGTTCTTGTCCAGGTCCCCCGGTTCACCCGGGTTACGGCAAGCGTCGGTCAGAGCGGCCAGTGCCTTCTGAACCTCTTCCTCGTCGCGCTCGGCGCGCAGGCGAGCCAGCTTGTCAATCTGCTCCTGGCGCACGCGGGAGTTCTCAACCTTGAGAACCTCGATGGCCTCGTCCTCTTCGACCTGGTACTTATTCACGCCGATGAGAGCCTGACGACCCGAGTCAATACGGGCCTGCGTACGAGCTGCAGCCTCTTCAATACGCAGCTTCGGAATGCCCTCGATGGTGGCCTGTGCCATACCGCCGGCCTCTTCGACCTCGTCGATGTGCTGGCGTGCACGCTTGACCAGCTCATTAGTCAGCCACTCGATGTAGTAGGAACCAGCCCACGGATCAACCGGACGCGTGGTGTTGGACTCCTGCTGAAGCAGCAGCTGAGTGTTACGAGCAATACGGGCTGAGAAGTCAGTCGGCAGTGCCAGAGCCTCGTCCAGTGCGTTGGTGTGCAGCGACTGGGTGTGGCCCTGTGTTGCGGCCATAGCCTCAACAGCAGTACGCGCGACGTTGTTGTAGACATCCTGAGCGGTCAGCGACCAACCAGAGGTCTGCGAGTGAGTACGCAGGGACTGGGACTTCGGGTTCTTCGGGCCAAACTTGCCAACCAGCTCGGACCAGAGGATGCGGCCTGCACGCAGCTTGGCGATCTCGGTGAAGGTGTTCATCGAGATGCCCCAGAAGAAGGACAGACGCGGAGCGAACTTATCAACTTCCAGGCCAGCGTCAATACCGGCCCGCAGGTACTCGATGCCGTCGGCAAGCGTGTAAGCGAGCTCAAGGTCGGCCGTCGCGCCCGCTTCCTGAATGTGGTAGCCGGAAATCGAAATCGAGTTGAACTTCGGCATCTTTGCCGAGGTGTACTCGAAGATCGAGGAGATGATTCGCATCGAAGGCTTCGGCGGGTAGATGTACGTGTTACGAACCATGAACTCCTTGAGAATGTCGTTCTGGATCGTACCGCGCAGCTGCTCGGTCGAAACGCCCTGCTCTTCAGCGGTGACAATGTAGAAGGCCAGAATCGGCAGCACAGCGCCGTTCATGGTCATAGACACCGAGACGCCGCCCAGGTCAATGCCCTGGAAGAGCTCACGCATGTCGTAAATCGAGTCAATTGCCACGCCGGCCATACCGACGTCGCCGGACACACGCGGGTTGTCCGAGTCGTAGCCACGGTGGGTAGCCAGGTCGAAAGCGACCGAAAGGCCCTTCTGGCCGGCCGCGAGGTTGCGGCGGTAGAAGGCATTGGACTCAGCTGCGGTGGAGAAGCCAGCGTACTGGCGAATAGTCCACGGTTGGTTGGTGTACATGGTCGGGTACGGCCCGCGCATGAATGGGGCGATACCCGGGAAAGAATCTACCGGGTGGCCCTCGGCAGCAGCGGCGTCGCGGTCAGCGCGATCGTAGACGCGCTTGACATCGATGCCCTCTGGAATGGTCCACACTTCACCAGCTTCCGCGGCAGCTGCCTTGTTGGTGGCAGCGGCTGCGTCGTCGGTGTTGCGGGAGATGTCAGCGAAATTTGGGATGGTGGTCATTACTTCCTTCACGCTCCCAGTTCGTTCAGCAGTCGGGACAGCTCCGCGACAGCATCGATGGTCATGTTCAGGTATCCGTCGGGGCGAGCGTCCTCAGCGGCATTGGCGAAGCTCTTCTCGGAGCCGGCCACCAAGACCTCCTTAGCGCCGGCGGCGCGGGCGGCCTTGACAGCGTCCTGGCCCGAGGCCTCGTACTCGCTGTCGGCTGCGCACAGCACGACAATCGGAGAGGCCTTCACTGCCTCTTCGAAACCTGCCTCGCCCGGCACAACCTGGCCGGGGTTGGCGACGGCGATACCGCCGGAAGCCAGCAGGTTGGAGGTAAAACCAGTGCGGATGTTGTGCTTGGCCAGCGGACCCAGCGGCAGCATGGCAATCAGCGGACGGTTGCCCTTTTCAGCCAGGAAGTCATCGGAGCGGTTGCGCAGCGCCTCGAAGTCGCTGGCCCAACGGCGAATCGGGTCGCCCTCCGGGCGGGCCTCAGGAGCCAGTGGGGCCTCAGCCAGGTTCGGGAACTCGTTGATGGCGGTGACCTTGGTGCGGCGGTGTGCGATGTCGGCGCGGCGCTTTTCCCAGGTAGCGTCCAGGGCGGCGCGAATATCGGCCTCCGCGGAGGCGAAACCGCCGCCGGCCTCAGTGCCGGTAAAGATCTCCCATGCCTTGTCGGCCATTTCTTCGGTCAGGTCTTCGACGAAGTAGGAGCCACCTGCTGGGTCGGCGACGTAACCAAGGTGAGACTCTTCCAGCAGCAACAGATTGGTGTTGCGAGCGATGCGAGCCTTGAAAGTCTTGGAGACGTTCGGCATGCCGCCGACAACTGCGTAATCAAACGGCAGAACCTCAACTGAGGAGGCACCGCCGACACCTGCGGCGAAGGAGGCGACAGTCACACGCAGCATGTTGACCCACGGATCGCGCTGGCTGAACATGACCGGGGCTGTCACGGCGTGCATCGGAGCGCGGCCAGCTTCAGGGGCGCCGATAACCTCAGCAACGCGGGCCCAGAGAACGCGAGCGGCGCGGAACTTCGCAATGGTGTCGAACTGGTCGTCGGTAGCGGCAAAGCGGAAAGCGATCTGGCCGAGGGCTTCTTCAGCGCTCAAGCCCGCGTCGGTCAGCGCACGCAAGTAGGCGACACCAACGGCGAGACTGTAGCCAATCTCCTGGATGTTGTTTGCACCCAGGTTGGAGAAAACAACGCCGTCGACAAGCAGGGCACGGACGTCGCCCGGCTGCTTAGCCGCCTTGACGGCCAGTTGCGTGGCCTCGTCGAGAGAAATATCGTCAATACCGGCAAAAGCGGAGGTCAGCGGAGCCGCGGAAAGCTCGACTGCGACGGCGTCCGGATTAGTCGGGTTTGCCTGCTCGATGTAGGACGTCAGTGCTTCCGCAACCTGCGCAGTCTTCTTACCGGCATGCACGGCAATCGGAGCAAGGTCGACGTAGACGTTGTTGAGCAGAGCCGGCACATCAGCGGCTTCGAGGGAGCCGGTGAAGTCCAGGCGGATGTCCGTGGTGCCGTTTTCCAGTGCAGTCAGCAGAGTCTCGTTGACGGCCTTTGGGTCAAGTGCATCCTCACCTGGGTACTGGCGACCGAAGGTTTCCCGAACGCCCCAACCGTTGGTGTTGTCCGAAGTGACCTTTGCGCCACGGACGAATGGGAACTGGCCCGGAGCTGGGCTTTCCGCGAGCTCGTCCGCGCGGGTGTAGAGCGGGCGAACATCGACACCGTCATAGGTGGTCTGAATCAGTCGTTTCCAAATATCGAGCGGTACATCTGCAACGTCTTGCTTGTGCACCCGCGCGAATACCTTGGCCACGCCCTGATACCAGGAATTCTGCAATTCCTCGAAGTTTGGTGGCAGCGTGGAAGGTGATTCGGGGGTCGTTCGGTCAGTCACGACAGACCTTCTCCCTTACATGTTCTAAGCAACGCCTCTATCAATCCATAACCGAGGAAATTCGGCTGCGACAATTTCCGAATTCTCCGCGACGGAAAGGGATTTAAAGGCGTTGGCTTCCTCCAATAGTCAATAAGAGCCACTAGTCAGACGCTAAGACTCACCCGAGTGTCCATGCACTGAACTTTTCAGCTATTTGTGCAATACCCTTACGTTCGGTTTTGTGCTGACGGGCACGTCAAGTGCTCGAGCCAAAGGCATAGTGACCTTGGTTCCCATCCTAGTGAAATAAAGGGCAAACGCCTTTAGCCGCTGACTGCCCCTCTTCGCAGAGCCTCCAACTCGCAGGTCACACGCTTCCCCGCAATCCCCGGTAACCTCAAATGGGTGAACGTATCCGATGTGCGAATTACCCCTACACTCAAAAAGGTTCTGCTGGTGCTAGCCGTAGGTGCGGGGGTCGTCGTCACGCTGTACGTCGATGTTCCCACCGTCGCTACCATCCGGCAGTGGTCCATCGATGCCGGTGACTGGTTCCCGCTCCTCTACTTTCTCGCATACGTTGCACTGACTCAGTTCCCAATCCCCCGCACCGTATTCACTTTGGCTTCGGGAATCCTCTTCGGGCCAGTGCTCGGTTTCCTGCTGGCAATTACTGCGACGACGGTTTCTGCCCTTCTCTCCCTATGCATTGTGCGGTTTTTGGGGCGCGATTGGTTTCGCACGCACCTGACCAACCGCCGTCTTCTCAGTCTCGACCATCGGTTGGAGCAACGCGGCTGGCTCACAGTGCTCAGCTTGCGCATGATTGCTGGCGTGCCATTTTCGTTTCTCAACTACGCCTGTGGGCTGTCGTCGATACGCATCGTGCCGTATATCATCGCCACTGCCCTAGGTTCGGCGCCGAACACACTCGCCGTCGTTCTGCTTGGCGACGCGCTGTTGGTCGGCTTCGACGTGCGCTTTGCGGTGGCCACGGGAATTCTGCTCGTGCTTGGCTTGCTGGGACTTCTTGCGGACGCCAAGTTCCCTGTCGTAACCGGTTCATCGAAACGTTAAAACACCGTTCGGCGCTCTTGAGCTAGGCGTGATTTTTCGGCGAGCTGGTGTTGGGCGCCCGTGAGTGTGCGGAGGGAAGGAACGTGTCTTAGCCCAACTGTCAAGGGGTGGGGCTAGACTAGAGCGTATGTACTCAGTCTTTGCCAGGTATCGCGGTCGATCTACTCGCAGGGCAGATCACGTTCAGGCCTCTGCGCAGGCACTTTCCGGCCTGGAAGGCGTAGGAACTGTTGAGGTTGCAGGTATCGAAGAGCTTCACGCAGCTCCTGAAAATGCTGTGGGAGTCACCACGCTTGTGCTGGCGCTATTGGCGGCAGGTGACTGGGCGATAGGTATCGGTGTTTGTCCTCAGGACGACATTGAGCAAGCGCATCTGGCATCGAGCTCAGTCATCGGTAAGGGAGGCAGGGCCGGCACGGTAAAAACCCGCATTCGGACTAACAATCCGCGTGGTAAGGATTACTCGGAGGATATTGGTGCAGCATTCACATTGCTGCACCACGTTATCTCTCGCAGGTCCCCCGAAGGCCGCGAGGCAACTGGTTTGGTTCGCGCTGGTTTTTCACAGGTAGAGGCCGCGGAAGAATTGGGAGTTTCAAAGCAGGCCGTCAATCAGCGCCTCGCAGCAGCTGGCTGGCAGGCGGAGCTGGCCGGATGGAACCTGGCCGTCCACCTGCTTCAGCGAGCTGATGAGTTATAAAAGCTTACTGCCCATTTTCTGGGGCGTAAGGGTCACGTGACCATCCTGAAAAATCTGGACGCTCGGCGGAGCGCGCACCGCCGCCTGCATTGGTATTGCCGGCGCCAGGAGCCGAGGGCAGGTCACGTTTGCCGGAAGGAACCGACGGCGCAGCCGGTGTGGCCGGCGCAGCGGGCGCAGCCGGTGTCGCAGGTTCAACCGCTGCCGGGCCGTTCTGGCCACCCAACTGTTCAGGCTGAGCGGGCTGAGCCGAATCAGCGCGGCGATTCTTCTTCCTCTCAGGGGTATTACCAGCTGCTGCAGCCACCGGATCATCAACCGGGCGGTTAGCGACCTCGTTCGCCGCGGCAACTGCACGAGCCAACTCCGGGTTAGTCGACATGTCGAACCAGTTCTCGTCGCGGCCCTGCTCAGCCTCTTCCTTGGTCTCTCGGCTCACGGCCGGAGGCTCGTAGCGGAAGACACCGTCGGCATCCTTCTTGCCGAAAGCCCTAGCGAAGCTCTCGAGACTGTCGCCGAACTGCGACGGAATCATCCAAACAGTATTGCCGTCCTTATTTGCCAGCTCAGGCAACTTCTCCAGGTACTGCCAGGCAAGAATCTCAGGTGTCAACTGTGAAGCCTTAACAGCTGCGTTGACCTTCTGGATAGCGCGAGCATTACCCTGTGCCTCAAGGTAGGTAGCGGCGCGAGTACCCTCAGCGCGCAGAATGGTTGCCTGACGCTCAGCTTCAGCAGCCAGAATTGCTGCGTGCTTGTTACCTTCGGCGGCCAGAATCTGTGCCTGCTTACGGCCCTCAGCAGTTTTAATATCGGCTTCGCGGGTACCTTCCGCAGTCAGAATCATGGCGCGCTTCTCGCGATCGGCCTTCATCTGCTTTTCCATCGACTGCTGAATCGACGGTGGCGGCTCAATGGCCTTCAGCTCCACACGAGCGATACGAAGACCCCACTTGGCAGTGGCCTCGTCCAGCTCGCCGCGCAGACGGCGGTTGATGTAGTCACGGGAAGTCAGTGTCTCTTCCAGTGTCAGGCCACCCACGACGTCGCGAAGCGTTGCGGTGGTGATCTGTTCGACGCCGAAGATGTAGTCATCGATACCGTAAATTGCCCGATCCGGTTCATTGACCTGGAAGGTCACGACGGTATCGATAGCCACAGTCAGGTTGTCTTCGGTGATCACTGCCTGTGGCGGGAAGGTAACCATACGCTCACGGGTATCGACCTTCTCGCGCACTCGGTCAATGATCGGGATGATGAAGTTCAGGCCGCTGTTCAGTGTCTGCGTGTATCGTCCCAGTCGCTCTACGATTGCCGCTTCACCCTGAGGAACCAGGACAATCGCTTTGAGAACCAAGGTAACAACCACGAGAATGAAAACGACGAGGATGATAAAGCCTTCCATGGGATTCCCTCGTAGCTAGAAACTGTGTGGTCAGTTATTTAATGGTCAGTAACTAAGAGTGCTCCGAGCGCCCTTTAAGTGAGTCGGCTGCTCAGAGCAGCTTGTCCACTACTGCGGTATTGCCCGAAATCTCTACAATCGTGACTCTTTCCTTCGCATCGAAGGTCTGCGCAGTCAGAAGACTGCGCGCGCTCCACAACTCGCCATTGACCTTAATCAGACCCGCTGACGAGGAAACTGGCTCGATGACCTCAGCATGACGGCCCGCTAGCAGTTCCGGACGCGACTCCAGTTCTGCGGACTTGTCCGGTTTTGCCATCTTTTTGCGCAACACAGGGCGAACTGTCAGCACAAGTGCGGCGGACACAACGGCGAAGATAACCACTGACAGCCAAAGCGGCGCTCCAAGCTGGCTCGCACCGGACGCTGCCAGTGCACCACCTCCGAGCATTAACAGTGCTAAATCTCCGACTGCGAGTTCACCGAGAACCAGTAGGAGGCTTGCTCCGAGCCAAAGGAGAGGAATCACGCCCTCACCCTACCTACTTTGCAGAACAAATGTGGGGCGAGTGGAGCCAGTATTCCGGGGTCAGTACTGCATATGTGGCTCAGTGACGAAGTCGACCAGGCGCTCAACTGCGCCAATCAAATCTGACTCCAGATCACGGTAGGTGTGTACACCTGCGTAGACACGTCGCCAGCCCTCCTTGGGGTCGTCTCCCCAGCCCAAGCGACGGCAGATTCCTGTCTTCCAGTCCTCCCCGTAGGGAACTTCCGGCCATGCCTCGATGCCTACCGACGAGGGTTTGACCGCTTGCCAGACATCGATAAACGGGTGGCCTGTGACCATCACGTGCGGGCCGAGCTGCTGAGTCATGCGGCTTTCCTTACTGCCCTCCACCAAGTGGTCTGCCAGGACTCCGACGCGGCGCTTCGGACCCGGACCAAATTCGGCCAAGCGTTCTGGAAGGTTGTCCAAGCCCTCCAGATACTCCACGACTACGCCTTCGACACGCAAATCGTGGCCCCATACCTTCTCGACAATTGCCGCGTCATGAATACCCTCGACCCAAATACGGCTGGGGAGAGCAACTTTCGCCTTGACGTTGTGAACCTTGCGCGAGCCCGATGCCGATAGATCCTGTGAGGGCTTTTTGGGTTGTGCCTTCGGACGCACCAGAGTCACAGGTTTGCCGTCGATGAGAAATCCGCGCTCGTGCATGGGAAATAGCCGCGACTTGCCGTGGCGGTCCTCCAGCCGGACGCACCAGCCGTCGAAAGTTTTCTCCAACCCGATAATCGCACCGACGAATCCGTCATAGGACGCCTCGACGACAACACCATTTTCTGCTGTCACCTCGCGTGCCGGCTGTGGGATACGACGGCGGTGGCCACGTGCGCCAGCGAACACGTCCTGATTGCGGTACGGGTCTTGAAAGCTCATGGGTACTGAGATTAACAGCATCGGTTACGGGACCAACGACACGCTGCACTAGGATGAGCTGCACTATGCAGCGCAGTGTTCTCGACCAGGTCTGGAGTCCAACTCAGCACATCGCCCTTTGGCTGGGCGCGTGGTTGTCGGGTTTGGAAAACTACGATCATCTCCTCGACGCGCTAGACTCGCTCGGCGGACCCACGTCAGTTCCGGGGACGTTCGTGCTTGCCGACGCCACGGTTCCGAATGTCATCGATTGCGACGCTGATCTCGATCGAAGCGACATGCTCCGCCTTCTTCGAGCGGTTACTGAAGCGGGAGATTGGCACAGTGACCACCGTCCCCTCGTCCGCCTCATTCTCTCCGGGCCCGGTGATGCACCTGCACTGCCTGCGGGAACCGACGCCGCTGAAGCTGCACGCGCAGCAGGCTCGGCCATTGTGATTGCGGATGCGGAGCCGGGCTGGAACCATGTGCTCATACCAGTGACAACGCCGGTGCCAGGCCTACCGCAGTGGCATTGGTACACACTGGAAGGCCACATTCCCGAGCCGGCCTATCTCTCCCCTGGCGAGGCGGATTTACAGCTGGCAGATGCGGCGCGGGTTGCGGCTGCCACGATTGCGGCGATGCCGCGTTCACCGCTGACGTCGTCAAGCAGTGGTGCCCCGAAAGTGGATCCCCGGCTGATGGTCGGCATGCTCGATGACCACCTGGACATGGCCTTTGTGCCGGATGATGTGCCGCGCCGTGCACTGGGAGTGCTCGCCAGAGCTGATCGGGTGTCGTCGATTCTGGCGGTGGCACAGGGCAGCGAGTCCGGGCACGGCAGCGCCGCGTTTGACGCGCAGCTCATCCCGCTGTGGCGAAAGATCCGGCAGGCGCGGATGAGCGCGGTGGAATACGCGATTCAGGAGTGGACCCGCTAGAGATTTGCCCTGCCCCGAGGCCCGATTGAAACCAAAGGAATCAGTGTGGGCGGCGCTTTGCCGGGGTACAACAGGATGCGGCGCAGGGGGCGCCGTTGCAGGCCGAGCCGAGTAGCGGTTCACTTCCCAGATGGCGGGGCTTGACATCTGCGATGCGCTCTTCGATGAGCTCCACGAGCATGTCAGTGAAAGTAGCCGTCGGACCAGGCGTTGCGACCCGCTCGATGACGATGTCGTGATGAGCCATTTCATCCTGAAGCTCAGCATCCAAATCCCAGGCGACCTCAACATGATCCGAGATGAAGCCAATCGGGCACACTATTGCGGATCGGAGGCCGTTGGCGACCTTCGCTTCAACGTGGTCGACGATGTCAGGCTCCAACCACGGCACGTGCTCCGGGCCAGAGCGGGACTGCCAGACGACGTCAAAGTCGGTGATACCCACTGCGTCGGCGACGAGCCGTGCTGCTTCGTTGACCTGGCGGGAGTAAAGATTTCCGCCGAGCTCTACCGGCCCGGATGCCTTGTCCGCAGAGACCGGAATAGAGTGAGCGGTGAAAATAAGCCGGGTGTCCTCACGGCGGTCATCCGGTAGCTTGGCAAACGCCTCACGCACTGCGTCTGCATAGGCTTTTATAAAGAGCGGATGATCGTAGAAGCTCCGGATTTTCTCCATGTCAAAAGCACGGTCGCCCAGAGATTCGCGCATCCGAGCAATGTCTTCGTGATACTGGCGGCAGCCGGAGTAGCCGCCCCAGGCGCTAGTGGCGAAAACGAGCGCTCGCTTAACACCGTCATCAGCCATCTTTGCCGCGGTGTCTTCAGCCATCGGATGCCAATTGCGATTGCCGAAATAAACAGGCAAGTCATAGCCACGGCGAGTGAGCTCAGCCTTAAGGTTGGAGACAATTTCGCGGTTTAAATCGTTGAGCGGGGACTTACCGCCAAAGTGCGCGTAGTGTGCACCGACTTCGTCCAACCTCTCCGGCGGAATTCCGCGGCCGCGGGTGACATTCTCCAGGAAGGGACGCACATCGGCCATCTTTTCGGGACCGCCGAAAGACAACAGCAAAATAGCGTCAAAATTATCAGAAGACATAGCTAATCATGTTAGTAGCGCAGTCTGAGGACTCCATAAGACGACTGCTCAATGCCCCCGGCGTCTCCTGCCAATCGGGTTCCATACAAATCGCTTTACGACGGCACCCTAACCCAGCCCTACTGCGGAATTCGACGATTGGTCACAAGCAGTGAGCCCACGGTCACTAGCAGCATCGCGAAGGCTGCGATCAGATAGGGCCTCGGATTCTCGGCCCGCTTGAGTTCGTAACCGATGTCATCTTCCAGTGAGCCATAGGCATCGCGGAGCTGCTCGAGGGAACCAGCGCTGAAGAACTCACCTTTTGTTCGACGGGCGATCTCTCGCAGCGAATCGTCGTCGTTAGGCACTGGAATCAATTCGCCCTGAACCGTGATTGCGCCTTGCGCGGTACCGAACGAAATCGTGTTGACAGGCACCCCGGCCTTGGCGGCTTCGGCGGCGGCGGTATATGCGCCGCGGGGATCGTCGAGTTCTTGTGGGACGGTCTGTTTGCCGTCGGAAAGCAGCACGATTGTAGCTGGTGGGGCGCCTTCTCCCCCGCCCTGAACTGAGTCGCTGAACTGATTGATGGCATCCAGCGCGGCAGCGATAGCATCACCGGTCGCAGTCGCCTGATCTAACTCAGCAGCCTGGAGCGCTCGATTCACGGTGTCATGGTTGGTAGTCGGGCTGACAGCAGTGCGAGCACGACCAGAGAACGTCACCAGGCCGATATTGAGGTCGTCGGGAAGGTTCTCCACGAACTCTTGGCCGGCTTCTTTAGCTGCAGTGATGCGGTCTGGCGCAACATCTGTGGCCGACATGGACAGCGAAACGTCGACCACCAGCATAACCGTCGCTCGGTTGCGGGCGACTTTGGTCTCCGAAATCGGACCAGCCAATGAAATGATGACCAGAACAAGTGACAACAGCGCACTGATAGCTACGACATGGCGCAGGCGTGCCGACGACTTATTCCCCAGTGACCCAACGATGGTGAAGTTGCCAAAGGCAATGGCACGTTGCTTTCGCTGCTTAGTGCTGATCCAATAGGCCACGGCTGCCACGAGAGGCAGAGCGAGTGCGAGCAGCCACCCTGGGTGCGCAAAAGTTGAGTTTAGGAACGTCATCGCGGTATCAGTTTCCTCACATCCAGTCGCCTAAACAGTCGCGTATAAACCAGTGGCTATAGCCGGTTAGTCGGTGGCCCAAAAAAGATAGCACTAACAAGCGGTTACTCAGACGCTAATGTTGGCCAATTTGTCGAGCAAAATCCAGTACCCAATCGGAATCCGTACGCAAGGTAATAACGCGAGCACGGCATTTGCGCAGTTCATTGATTACACGCTCGTGGTGGGCACGAGCCTGAGCTGCATACTCGGCGCGGGTCTTGTCGTTGATGTTGAGTTCAATGGTCTCGCCGGTAGCTGAATCCGCCATGACCACCGGGCCTTCGCCGGGTAAGGCTTCATCGGCTGGATCTACCAGGCGAATCGCCATAATCTCTGTCGAGGCCGAGGCAACGCGCAGCGGGCGCGCCCAATCGAGTGATCCAAGGAAATCCGAGATGACAACCAACAGCCCAGCGCGCGGAGCCTGAGTCATTACTGTGTCAATATCCGCTGCGAGGTTATGCTCAGCAGTCGCGTCAGCCAACTGCTTGAGCAGCATCAAGCTGTGGGCACGGCCCTGGCCCGCGGGCACTGGAGTGCCACCGGCGATTAATCCAGTTCGGGACCCCGGGGCGTCGTTAAGCATAGTCACAGCGCCGGCAGCGGCGGTGAGCAGATGTCGTTTGGTGGTATCGGCCAATCCCGTGGACAGACGTGCGGCGGGTTCGGCGACAATCCAGCACTCCAGCTCACGCTCGGCCTCGGAGGTGCGAACATGCGGCACTCCAGTACGGGCTGTCACTGCCCAGTTCATCTGGCGAACATCATCGCCGATGACATATTCGCGGGAGCCAACCGGCTCAGAGCCATCTCCAGTAGCGGTGGAGAGAAAGCTGCCGCGCAAAAGTCCGTTGAGCTTACGCGTAACAGTTAGCTCTAAGTACGCCAGGACGCGTGCAAGATCGTCTTCACGAGCTGACATTAGGAGGCAGTGCCCTCATCGGAGCCAGTGCTCGCGCCTTGGGGAAGGCGCACGTGAGACAACACGATGTCAATAATCCGTTCGGGAGTAACGCCATCGGCCAGGCCCTCATAGGACAGGACCAAGCGATGACGCAGCACGTCGGGAAGCACGGAAACCACATCGTCCGGCACGACATAGTCGCGACCGGAAAACAGCGCGTGGGCGCGGGCAGCCGCGACAGCACCAAGAGTTGCACGCGGTGATGCGCCATAGGAAAGCCAGCGGTCGACATCCTTCAACTCCGCCCGCATCGGATTGCGGGTGAGTTCGATGACGGCCACGATGTAGTCAATCAGTGTGTGGTGGACAAAGACTTCGCGGGTAGCGCGCTGCAGTTCCCGAACACTCTCTGGGGTGAGAATCTGCTGCGCGACTGGAGGGGTGGCTCCCATGCGGTAGACAATCTCCCGCTCTTCCGCCGGAGTGGGGTAACCCACGAGGACCTTAAATAGGAAACGGTCCCGCTGGGCCTCCGGCAGTGGGTAGACACCCTGGTTTTCGATTGGGTTTTGCGTGGCCAGAACCAAAAACGGCTCCGGTACTGGCGTGGACTCCCCTGCGATGGACACCTGGTGCTCTGCCATGACTTCCAGCAGAGCCGACTGCACCTTCGCCGGTGCGCGGTTGATTTCATCAGCGAGCACGATATTTGACATGACCGGGCCGGGCTCGACAATGAACTCCGAGGTGTCCTGGCGGAAAATCCGGGTGCCGACAATATCTGATGGCACCAAATCCGGAGTGAACTGGATACGGGAGTAGGACCCACCCATCACTGTGGCAAAAGTAGACACTGCCAGAGTTTTCGCAACACCCGGAACACCTTCGAGCAGGACATGACCTCCTGCGAGCATCGCGATGAAGAGCTGCTTAATCAGGTGCTCCTGGCCAACCACAACCTTCCCCAGCTCCGCGTATGCGCGCTCGAGGTCCGTGTGGTCAGTGGGCGTTGGGTAGGTCACAGAGAAACCCTTCTTTAGGTCGGTTGCCCGACCTGTAGAACACGTCGTTAGAAACTAGACGAGGCGGACAACGTTCGGTGTCATTCCGTTATAACGGACTGGCGAAATCTTAACCACAGAACCGGACTGCGGTGCCTCAATCATCTTGCCATCGCCCAGGTAGATAGCGACGTGGCCATGACCATTCGGGCCCCAGAACAGCAGGTCACCACGCTTCATCTGAGATGCCGGGTAGTGCTTTCCGCGCTGGTACTGGTAGCCGGTGTAGTGAGGCAGGTCAATGCCGACAGCGGCGTAGGCGTACAGAGTCAGGCCCGAGCAGTCGAAACCAATCTTGTTGTAGTCGCCGTGGGAGTCAGCTACTCCGCCGTCACGGATGCCCTTGGTCGGGCCGTTGGCGTTGCCGCCGCCCCATGCGTATGGGACACCGAGCTGCCCCATCGCGCGTGCGATGACAGTCTCGACCTTCTGGCTGGAAGAACCCGAGGTGCTCTGACCAGTCTCTGGATTCGTCGGCGCCACAGTCTGCGCCGGGGTGCCGCTTGACGACGAGCTGTCGGTGCTAGAAGATTCCGAGGTCTCGGTGGACTCAGAGGAGTCCGAAGATTCGGTCGTCTCAGAGGAACTGGTGGAGCCAGTGGAGTCGGTCGAGCTGCTAGAACCAGTCGAGCCAGTGGAGCCCGTAGAACCAGTCGAGTCGGTAGAGTCAGTGGAACCAGTCGAGTCAGTTGAGCTAGTGGAACCAGTCGAGCCCGTAGAACCAGTGGTGCTAGAGCTTTCATCTGTGGACTCAGAAGAGGAATCCTCATCAGTCTGGTTCGACTGCGCCTCGGCGCGAGTCTTAGCTGCGGCTTCCTCAGCGGCCTTCTTGGCAGCGGCGTCTTCCGCTTCCTTGCGGGCCTGCTCGTTCTCGTAATTCTGGCGCTGGGAGTTCAGCTCGTTGACCGCGTTTCGGGCTGCATCCAAAGATGCCTTTGCGGCATCGCGATCGACCTGAGCCTGCTGGTAATCAGCTTGCTCCTTTTGAAGCTCCTCGTTTGCCTCGGAGTACGCGTTCTGAGCATCGGTGTTTCGCTGGTTTGCGGTGGCTTCCGCCTGCTGAGCCTCGTCACTCTTCTTGCGAAGCGTGGACTCCTGGTTAGCAGCCTCGGTTCGATTCTTATCCAGGGAGTCAACGGTCTGCTCTTGACGATCAGCTTCGCGACGCAAAGCGGACAGGCGGTTAATAGCCTCGGATGCATCTCGCGCACCTTCGAGAATCGAGCCGCTGGAACGTCCCTGGCGCATGATGGTGCGTGCTAGCTCGTCGAACTGCTTCTGGGCACTAGCGAGCTCAGCGCGGGAACGGTCGAGTTGGATCCGTGCCTCGTCGACCGCCTCGCGCGCACGGTTAGCGGCATCTCGAGCGTTCTCAAGGTCTACCATGGCCTTGTTGACATCCTCGCGGAGAGTGCCCATGCGTAGCTCGAGGTCAGATACCCGGCGCTCGCTGGAAGTTACCTCGGCGACCAGGGACTGCAAGTACGACTCGGCGTTAGAGGCCGCCTCGCGCGCTTGACGGATCTGGGCGTCGCTCGGATTTAGTGGTTGTGCAGCTGCGACCTGAGTGTTCGTCGCCAGAAGACCCGCCGTGATAATACCGGCAATTGGACGAGTCCAATATGATGCACGGACTTTGCGATTACTCGGCACCGCGTTACTCCTACATTTCTCCTATGGGTGCGTTCACGCCTCAGAATCGACACCAGCGACTTCCCCATCGTTGGATATCTTCCTGTTGTTGCCTCCAGGTCTTGAGTGGAACTTCGAAAAACGTCGAACCGAAACCAGAACCAAAAGCAACAGCGGCGCTCCCGCGAGTTTTTCATTGGTCAATACTGGACCCTTGAGTCCACTATTGGCATCACGAAGCACTTTACGGGTCAAAAAGCTCTAAAAAAACATAAGTAACAAAATTACCAACTGTCCCCCACTTTGTGACCGTTTCGTTATATGTCGTGGCCTGCGGTTATGGTGAGCCCTAGGTTTCTATGTGAATTATGTCACTATTAGATGACTTATCGGCGTGCCGGAGTGTCGTGGGCCTTTACCTGGGGTACCGGACATAAGAAAAGGTCAAGCTTTAATGCTTGACCTTTGTGAAAATCGTTGACACGGTTACGGTGGCTGCAACAGTGTTATCCAATTCAGATAGTGGCTGATTTCTCCACTGCTACCAGTTTTTGGGGCATTTGCCCTGTCTTTCGCCTGGGGGTGGAAAACCGGGGACGGTGAATGTATTCAGTGAGACCGTTAGCTTCAGCGTCCGTCGTAAAGCGAACTCTTAAGCGGTTGGGCGTGTGCGTAGCCAGTAGAACGTCAGTCCGACGAAGAGTGCGACGATAACGACGCCTGCGATGAGGCTGTAAAGAGTCCACGGAACGACGTAGTTAGTGAGCTCGTGCAAATAGGCATCGAGGCCCGCCGGATAGTCTCGTGGAGTCTCCATCATTGCGTGGTCGGCGCGTTCAATGGCTGCGCGGGGGAAATCGGCAGATGCGGTGGCCACATTGCCCGGTGTGCGCACGACAGTGGTGCCGCCGACTTGGTCCGCTACTTGGCGGGCAAAGGAAAAGATGTCGGTGTTCTTTTGTTCGGCGACGGGGTAAATCTTCTCGCTATCTAGGTAGATGATATTGAAATTGGGCACCCCCCGATTTGCTGCATCGTCGACAATTGGCTGGACCGCTTCTCGGAGCTGTGGGTTATTTGTCACGATGTTGTCGGTGCGTAGCTGAGCGACCACCTTCTCGACGGTTTCTTTCGCTGCCTGTGAATCTGCTGGCGTATGCATTAATTGCCTTCCGTATCGTGCTCCTGTTTTGCGTGAGAATGGTTTCCACGCGCCCCAATTTGGCGGAGATGCTGCTTCGTTTGTCCTATCTATAATGGCCTGCTCTGGATGTGAACGGGGGTAGCGTGACTCGGCGCGCCGCGAGCAATCTACATACAGAACGTTCGTACTGTTATTGTTGATGCAAGGACGGTAACGCTTCCTTAAAAACGTGTGTGTGGGCTCGTGTGCCCCGCGTCGTGATTATTGCTTTAATTGGTTGATAAGGGGCGGCGTGATCGCACCTATGCCTTGTGGAGAGCCGAAATTCGAGTGCCGGACTCTTCAGTTAAGGCGACAATTCACCCGAATAGAAATGGAGCTGACTGTGGCTGAAAGCAAGAACTCTTTCAACGCCCTGCGCAAGCTTGAGGTCGGAGACAAGTCTTATGACTACTTCGCTCTTGACGCCGTGCCGGGTATGGAGAAGCTGCCTTACTCGTTGAAGGTTCTCGGTGAGAACCTGCTGCGCAACGAAGATGGCGCCAACATCACTGAGGAGCACATCAAGGCTGTCGCCAACTGGGTTCCTTCGGCTGATCCGTCGATCGAGATTCAGTTCACCCCTGCTCGCGTTATTATGCAGGACTTCACCGGCGTCGCCTGTGTTGTTGACCTGGCTACCATGCGTGAGGCTGTTAAGACTCTCGGCGGCGACCCGGATCAGGTTAACCCGCTGAACCCGGCAGAGATGGTCATCGACCACTCGGTCATCATCGAGGCCTTCGGTAGCGAAGACGCTCTGGCTAAGAACGTCGAGATTGAGTACCAGCGCAATGATGAGCGCTACAAGTTCCTCCGTTGGGGTACTGGCGCATTCTCCAACTTCCGCGTTGTTCCTCCGGGAACCGGTATTGTCCACCAGGTCAACATCGAGTACCTGGCTCGCGTTGTCTTCGAGAACAACGGCCTGGCATACCCGGACACCTGTGTTGGTACTGACTCCCACACGACCATGCAGAACGGCCTGGGCATCCTGGGCTGGGGTGTCGGTGGTATTGAGGCTGAGGCCGCAATGCTTGGCCAGCCGATCTCCATGCTCATTCCGCGCGTCGTTGGCTTCAAGCTGACTGGCGACATTCAGCCGGGCGTTACCGCAACCGACGTTGTGCTCACCGTCACCGATATGCTGCGCCAGCACGGCGTCGTCGGCAAGTTCGTAGAGTTCTACGGCGCTGGCGTTTCCAAGCTGCCGCTGGCTAACCGTGCAACCATCGGTAACATGTCGCCGGAGTTCGGTTCCACCGCCGCAATCTTCCCGATCGACGATGAGACCGTCAAGTACCTGGCCCTGACCGGCCGTGACAAGGAGACCCTGGAGCGCGTCGAGGCTTACGCCAAGGCTCAGGGCATGTGGTTGGACGAGAACACTCCGGAGGCTGAGTACTCCGAGTACCTCGAGCTGGACTTGTCCACCGTCGTTCCGTCCATCGCTGGCCCGAAGCGCCCGCAGGACCGCATCGAGTTGGCTTCCGCCAAGGAGCAGTTCCGCAAGGACCTGCACAACTACTCCGACGGCGAGATCAAGGGCGCTGTCAAGGCTTCCGCACCGACCTCCGAGCTGGCTGCAGACTACAACGAGTCCCGCGAGGGCCACGGCGAGTCCGCCGCTAACGGCGCTGAAGGTCGCCCGAGCTCCCCGATTACCGTCACTTCCCCGAAGGGCGGCGAGTACACGCTCGACCACGGTATGGTCGCTATCGCTTCCATCACCTCTTGTACCAACACCTCCAACCCGTCGGTCATGATTGGTGCTGGTCTGTTGGCACGCAAGGCAGTCGAGAAGGGTCTGCAGGCTAAGCCGTGGGTCAAGACCATTTGTGCTCCGGGCTCCCAGGTTGTTAACGGCTACTTCAAGCGTGCTGACCTGTGGAAGGACCTCGAGGCTCTGGGCTTCTACCTGTCCGGCTTCGGTTGTGCAACCTGTATCGGTAACTCCGGTCCGCTGCCGGCTGAGATTTCCTCCGCCATCAACGAGGCCGACCTGGCTGCTACCGCGGTTCTGTCCGGTAACCGTAACTTCGAAGGCCGCATCTCCCCTGACGTGAAGATGAACTACTTGGCCTCCCCGATCCTGGTTATCGCTTACTCTATCGCCGGTACCATGGACTTCGACTTCGAAACTGACGCCCTGGGTCAGGACGCAGAGGGCAACGATGTCTTCCTACGCGACATTTGGCCGTCCACCGAAGAGATCGAAGCAACCATCGAGGCCTCCATCTCCTCCGAGCTGTACGACGAGGACTACAAGGATGTCTTCGCTGGTGACGAGCGCTGGCAGAACCTGCCGACCCCGGAGGGCAAGACCTTCGCTTGGGACGACAAGTCCTCCTACATCCGCAAGGCACCGTACTTCGACGAGATGGAAATGGAGCCGGCACCGGTTTCCGACATCAAGGGCGCTCGCGTCCTTGCTGCCCTGGGTGACTCGGTGACCACCGACCACATCTCCCCGGCTTCCTCCATTAAGCCGGGCACCCCGGCTGCTCAGTACCTCGACTCCATGGGCGTTGAGCGCAAGGACTACAACTCCCTGGGTTCCCGTCGTGGTAACCACGAGGTCATGGTGCGCGGCACCTTCGCTAACATCCGCCTGCAGAACCAGCTGCTTGACGGTGTTACCGGTGGCTACACCCGCGACTTCACCCAGGAGGGTGGCCCGCAGGCCTTCATCTACGACGCTGCCATGAACTACAAGGAGGCTGGCACTCCGCTGGTCGTCGTTGGTGGTAAGGAATACGGCACCGGTTCCTCCCGTGACTGGGCAGCTAAGGGCACCCTGCTGCTGGGCGTCAAGGCTGTTATCGCTGAGTCCTTCGAGCGTATCCACCGCTCGAACCTCATCGGCATGGGCGTTGTTCCGCTGCAGTTCCCGGAGGGTGAGTCCTGGAAGTCCCTGGGCATCGATGGCACTGAGACCTTCGACATCGCTGGTCTGGAGGAGCTGAACAACGGCTCCATCCCGAAGACCGTCAAGGTTACGGTTACCAAGGAAAACGGCGAGTCCTTCGACTTCGACGCTGTGGTCCGCATCGATACCCCTGGTGAGGCTGACTACTACCGCCACGGCGGTATTCTGCAGTACGTCCTGCGCAACATGATCAAGGGCAACTAGTTTCCCTTTGACTCGTGCGCGCTAGGGCTTGTTACAAGCAGCGCTTCTAGAGGCCGGTAGGTAGCGCTAGCCCGCGGATTCATACCCCACGGGCTAGCGCCCTGCCGGCCTCGGGTTTCTCTACCCCAACCAAACTGAGGCTTGGGAAGTATAGGAATGGCGCTGCCACGTCATGCAGTGAAACATGTCCCTGGGCGTCGCCGGCAAGAAAAGAGTTTCCTTATGCCAAAAGTGAGTAACCAGGATTTAGCTCAACGGAGGCACGAAATTCTCGACGGCGCTCGGCAGTGCTTTGCAGAATTCGGCTACGACGGCGCAACGGTCTCTCGTCTGGAGTCCGCTACCGGTAAGTCTCGCGGTGCTATTTTCCATCACTTCGGATCCAAAGAAGGTCTGTTCTTAGCATTGGCCGAAGAAGATGCCGCAAATATGGCGGAAGTCGCGGAGGCTTCCGGCTTAGTGGAAGTAATGCGTGACATCGTGGCGAACCCAGACAAGCATGGCTGGCTGGGAACTCGCCTTGAGATTGCCCGTCGCCTTCGCAGCGATCCGGAGTTTAAGGGCCAATGGTTGGGCCATCAGGATCAATTGGATGACGCTGTTGCCCACCGATTGACCCAGACATCCTCATCCGGCTCCCTACGGTCGGATTATTCGGTTCGCACGATGCAGCTTTTTCTCGAGCTGATGCTCGATGGCATCATCGTTCGTCTGGCATCTGGTCGCACTGTCGACGAATTGGATTCCGTGCTTGATTTAGTTGAAGACAGCTTACGGCGCAAGGACTAGCCACTCAGGCTAGGCCTGATAGCGTTACGTACCACCCGCTCCCCTAATACGGGAGCGGGTTTCGGCTTTCTGCCGTGCATTTACCCCGTTTGACCGGTGAAGATGCATAGATTTCACTCAATATGGACTAAGCTGTCTATTTATGAGTGTGGGTAAGTTTTTGTTGGTGGCGCTCCGCCCCGCAGATGGTGCGGGGCAAGCCGAGTACCAGGACTTTCTGGATTCCACCGGGCTTGAGCCCAGCCAGTTGGACCTGTTTACCATTGACGCTGTCGGCGCTATGTTGCCCGACCTGACCTCCTATGACGGCGTATTTGTCGGAGGCAGCCCATTTAACATCACCGACCTTGAGCATTCAGGTTTGCAGAAGTATTCGCACGATGTGCTTTACGACGTACTTAGGAGTCCTGTCCCCGCACTGCTTATCTGCTACGGCGCTAGCTACACAGCCTTTACTTCGGGTGGTTTGGTTAACCTGCGCCACGGCGAAGTAGCGGGTTCTACCCGGGTAGAGCTCACCGAAGCCGCCACTCAAGATCCAATAGCTTCGGTGTTGCCTCCGGTTTTTTATGCGTTGACTGGCCACAAGGAATCCGTTGCGGAACTTCCCAATCACGCAACTTTGCTTGCCACAGGTCCAACCTGTCCGGTGCAGATGTACTCGATCGGATCGAATAACTGGGTTACCCAATTTCATCCGGAGATGAATGCTAACGGACTGCTCCGCAGAATGTCTTTCTACACCGACGTCGGTTACTTTGACCCGGAGGAAGTCGACGCGATTCGACTAAAGGTATCTGATGTGGACCTCCAGGCCGTCTCGTCAATCATCCCCCGATTTATGCACGTATGTACGCATGCAGCCAATCCGAGCCTGCTAGTGGTGCAGTAGTCTCCGTCCCCCTCTAGCTCCCTTTTTCACGAAATTTGTTCCCGCAAATGTCTACCTCCGCCAAGCCCTTCCTCCTGCTTTCCACACGCGGCGAAGATGCCGCAGCTCACGCTGAACATCTCTCATTTGCCAGGAGGTGTGCATTGGCGCCGGCAAAGTTGCATCAAATTCGCCTGGAACAGTCTCGTCCGGGGAATCTGAATCTAGATAACTACTCGGGCGTAATCGTTGGCGGAGGTCCCTTTAACGCCTCTGATGACGATAAGAGCTATCTACAGAAGGAAGTCGAGACCTGGTTCGAGGATTTGTTGGCAGAAGTGCTCGAACGAGACTTCCCCTTCTTCGGAGCTTGTTATGGCGTCGGCCTGCTCGGTACTGCTGGCCATGGCCGTGTCTCCCGCAAGCACGGGGAGCAGGCAGCTGTAATCGAAGTAGCTGCAACTCCAGATGGCGAATCAGATCCAATTCTTGATGGTTTACCGGCCCACTTTCACGCCATCGTCGGCCACAAGGAGGCCATCGAAGAACTGCCTGTCGACGCTACGTTGTTGGCAACTGGAAAGGACTGCCCCGTACAGATGTTTCGGTTGGGCCACAATGCATATGCGACGCAGTTTCACCCGGAATTAGATGCCAACACGTTTGCCCAGCGTCTCCAGATTTACGCAAATGAGGGCTACTATTTACCAGGAACAGATCTTAAAGCGGTGTCGGCCGCGCGACAGTTGGATGTTGCTCGAAGTGGGCGTATTCTTCAGAATTTCGCTCGGCTCCATACCGCATGTAGAGACTAATTAGTTTTATCTAGTGGCAATAAGCAAAAGGAATGTGATTGTCGCATGGAGAGGTGGAATCCCGATTCGGCACTTGCCGGACAGTCACCATCAATTGAAATGTCTGTGCTGCGATCCGGCGCGATTATTATTGCCGTCACCGGCTTTTTGTGGCAGGTTGAATCGGCTGTTCGTTCTGTCCCCTTTGAAAACTTTCTGAGCCACTGGTTCCCTTTTGCATCACTGCTCATATTCATTCTCAGCGATATGTTGCTGATTTGGGCTGTGATTAATAATACGCGGCGAGGCCTTATTACCGCACTGCGTGTGCCGATGTACATCATGTTGGTTTTCCTGATGTTGGTTTCAACCTATTGGGATCTCCCTCATAACCTCGTTGGAAATGCGCTCTGGTATAGCCCATTTTCAGGTTTAGCCCTCGCTGCATTTGCTCTGACAGTGCCACTCCACATCAGTTTGTCCGTGATGGTATTTGTTCCCGGACTTATTGCGGTCATTAATTCGTGGTTGCTGGGACACACTTTTTGGCTCGACATGTTGTCGGATGTTGGTTTCAATCTCATCAACACTTTTCCATTTGTGATTATTGCAGGCTCTGCACAACCCGTCGCAAGGCTTATTGACTTCACCTACGAGAACTCTCGGAAGGTCAATGAGAGAGCGGAGCGTATGCGTGTCCGCGGCGAGGCGATGAGCAGCTTCAACGCCTATGTCCATGACTATGTATTGGCCGCACTGTCTGCAATCGGTAAGGGCTCTAAGATTGACTTCTCGCTAGACGAGCAGACTGGGCTGTTTTTCTCGCCTCGGCAAACAGTAAGCGGTAGAACTTTTGCTGAGGCTGTACGGGCGCAATTGATGTCGGTGAGCCCCGACATTTCGGTAACGCTAGACACCAGCGAAGAAGGCGGTCCAGTTCGGCTGCCAGGAGAAGTTGCTAACACGTTCCTATTAGCCGCAACCGAGGTGGCAAATAATGCCAAGCGTCACGCAGGTGCCGCAGCGGAAAAGAAATGCCACATTCGTGTTGCCTCGGGAGAGGTGTCCATTGATTTTCGTGACGATGGCACCGGGTTCGACCCCGAGGGAATTGACCCGCATCGTGCAGGTATCCGGTTGAGCGTTAAAGGGCGAATGGAGGCCCTTCGCGGTGGAGATGCTCTCGTTAATTCAAAGCCTGGGAAAGGTACTCAGGTTATTCTCAAATGGCACGGTAATACCTCTCCTGTGGAAGAGGAAGATGTAGTCGATTCCTCCGCTCACACGACATCGCTGTATGACCTCATGGGAATGTCAATTGTTTTTTCCTGGCAGTTCTACGGCGCGATCGTCGGCGTGTTGTTCATGGTTCTAGTCAGTAATGGACAGTTATTTACCGCGGCCGGGCAAATCAGTCTGGCATTAGCGATCGGCCTTCTCGGGCTGATTATGTATGGCCGCCATTCACAATTGCCGTTAGCCCGTGCAATCGTAACTGGTGTCGCGATCGTTGTATTAGCTGTGGTGGGGCTCTACCAGCCCATTCCAAATAATTTGGAATGGTCGTATTTCTGGCACTTTAGCTTAATTTCTTTTGCATCTGCATTGCTCGCCATCCGCGGCCGCCCCTGGGTTGCGCTGAATTCAGTGCTCGGTGGCGCGATCATGGTGGAGCTTCTCAAGTTCTTCCCCTTTGCCCCCTCGGATACGACCCACATCAGTATCTCTGGAGTTGACCTGTTAGTTCGCTCCGTGATGTTGGTCGCGGGAATTTTGACGTCCATCATGGTCCGCTTTTTTATGCGCACCGTTCCGCAGTCTATTCAGGATTATAATCGTGCGCTGTACGCTGCCGGGGCCGCCAAAGAGTACGAAATTAGCAGCCAGAGTAACTACGAATGGCTGCAGCGCCGGGTCGGCCCCATTTTTAGCGCCGCTGCAGTTTTGGAAGAACCGACCCCGCGACTGCAGTTGCGTGCGCGGCTTACAGAGCAGCTTCTCCGAGACGTCCTACGTTCGCCGCATCTAAATGTTGGGTCCCTTCACCAAGCTGTTTGGGATGCCCGCGCAAGAGGTGTTCATGTCCGGCTCCTCGATGACCGCAATCACACGCAGGCCGTTTCCGATAGCACCGATGTGCGCCGTATTCCGCTTGTCGACGACGATTCCGCGGTGGCCAAGTTGATGCCGAACTTCCTCGAAGCAATCGATAACGCCGAAGAAGGATCGGTAACAATTCGCCTATTGCCCCCGGGCAGACGTGCATTTGCATCTATTTCTGATGACAATGGAGTGCAAAGGTTTGATGAAGCCGGTGAGAGGATAGTGATGTCACGTGACTAGGGAGAATATTGCGGGAATGAGCAATGCTTCCATCGACGTCTCGGCTGCAATTGACTCCGACAACATCGGAGATTACAGCGTGCAGTCGGATCGTTTGCTTCGCGTTGCTGCGATTGATGATCATGCCTTGACTCTGCAGGGGCTCGAAACCCTGCTTTCTGCAGAGCCAGACTTTGAGCTCGTCGGCTGTTATCGAACTGTGCCGGAGCTACTGGCCGATGTGGGCACCGATGACCGCCTGGATGTGGTCGTGCTGGATCTACGGCTGGCGGATAATTCAGATCCAGCGCAGAACGTTCTGTCGCTGGAATTGGTTACCGATCACGTGCTCATCCTCTCGTCAGCTGAAAGCCCATACCTTGTCCGAAAGGCAGTGCGTACCGGAGTAATGGGGGTTGTGCAGAAATCGGAAACCCCGGAGACAATCGTGTCTGCAGTACGGCTGGCGGCACTTGGCAAGGGCGCGCTGACTACAGAATGGGCATCGGTAGTTGACTCTGATCCCCTGCTCGACTCTGTCGATTTGTCAGAACGCCAGCGTGAGGTACTGGAGCTTTACGCCTCCGGTGAGTCGACGAAGCGAGTCGCGTCGATGACAGGGCTGACACCGAACACCGTGTTGGACTACTTGGGTCGTATTCGAGCCAAGTATGCGGCAGCTGGCCGGGCCGAGAACAGCCTTAACAAGTCGGAGATGTATAGGCTCGCTCAGCAGGACGGTTACCTGCCAGGGCCAATGGATCCGTCTTAAGCCAGCTCGACGATTTCCATGTAGTCGTCGCTCCAGAGGTCTTCGGTGCCGTCGGGAAGCACGATGACGCGCTCGGGCTCTAGCGCCTTGACCGCACCTGGATCGTGGGTAACCAGAACGACGGCCCCGGTGTAAGTGCGAAGTGCATCGAGAACCTGTTCGCGGGACTGCGGGTCGAGGTTGTTAGTGGGCTCGTCGAGAAGCAGGACGTTTGCGCGGGAGCTAACCAGCGTCGCCAGCGCCAGACGCGTCTTCTCACCACCGGAGAGGGTTCCCGCTGGCTGCTGCAGCTTGTCGCCGGAGAACATAAAGGCACCGAGCAGGCTCCGCAGTTCCGGCTCGTTGACGTCAGGGCAGGCGTAGACCGTGTTTTCCCAGACAGTCTTGTCCGGGTCAATCGTGTCATGCTCCTGGGCGAAATAGCCGATGCGCAGGCCGTGGCCGGAGACAATGCCGCCTTCGCCATCGGTGCGCTCCACACCGGCGAGTAGCTTCAGCAGCGTCGTCTTACCAGCGCCATTGAAGCCGAGGACAACCACGCGGGACCCCTTGTCAATCGCAAGATCCACACCGGCGAAGACTTCCAACGAACCATACATCTTGGTCAGTCCCGTGGCGTTGAGCGGAGTCTTGCCACAGGGCGCCGGCTCGGGGAAGGAAATGTGGGCGACCTTATCCTCGACGCGGACTTCGTCGAGACTGTCCATCATGCGCTCAGCGCGAGCCACCATCTGCTTGGCCGCACGGGCCTTCGTCGCCTTCGCGCCTAGCTTCTCGGCCTGCTTGCGCAGTGCGCTGGCTTTCTTCTCCGCGTTAGCGAACTCACGGCGACGTCGAGCCTCATCGGTCGCGCGTGCCGACAGGTAGTTCTTCCAGCCCATGTTGTACACATCAGCTTCGGCGCGCACCGCATCGAGGAACCAGACTTTGTTACACACGGCCTCGAGCAGCTCGACATCGTGCGAAATCATAATCAAGCCGCCCTCATGCTTACTGAGGAATTCGCGCAGCCAGGTAATCGAATCCGCATCGAGGTGGTTCGTCGGTTCGTCGAGAAGCAGCGTCGTGGCGGACTTGCCCGAGCCTTCGGTAGCGGCGAAGAGAATCTGCGCAAGCTCGACGCGGCGGCGCTGACCACCCGAAAGCGTCTTCAGCGGCTGGTCGAGTACGCGCTCCGGCAACCCCAGCGCGTCGCAAATGCGGGCTGCCTCGGCGTTCGCCTCGTAGCCGCCGAGGTCGTGGTAGCGCTCCTCGAGACGCGAAAACTTCCGAATCGCCGCATCGCGTTTCGTGTCAGTGGTCGCGGTCTCCATGATCTCCTGTTGGCGATCCATGCTGCGGCGGATTTGGTCAAGACCTCGCGCCGACAGCACACGGTCGCGGGCGGAGATGTCGATGTTGCCCTCGCGCGAGTCCTGTGGCAGGTAACCAATCGAGCCAGAGCGCACTACTGAACCGCCATAGGGTTCAGTTTCACCGGAGAGAATACGCATAGTCGTCGTTTTGCCAGCACCATTTCGCCCGACGAGTCCAATCCGGTCTCCCGGCTGGACGCGCAGCTGCTCACCCGGCGCAGTGAGCAGGGTACGGGCGCCGACTCGGACTTCAAGGTCATGGGTCACAATCACGAACGAGTAGCCTACCAGTTATGACTTCATTTCCCGTGACCGCCTCCGTCGTCGGCCTCGGGCCCGCCGGAAGAATCGCCGCCCACCGTGCATCCGCTCGCGGCTGGGATGTCACCGCTTATGACCCAGCCGGTGGCACACTGCCCTCGACGATTGGTCTCTGGTGCGACCAACTCCCCGACTGGTTGCCCAGCGACTTCCTTGCCGCCACCTTTCAACCCAGCGTCATTCTTGCCGACGGCACCGAACGTCAGCTCGCCCGCAACTACGGCGTTGTTAACAAGGACTGCCTGCAAAAACTGGGCGGTTTCCACATCGAACGCCGCGCGCTCACCGATTCCGAAACCACGGGTACTGACATCACAATTGTCACCACCGGGCGCACGCACGCCGCAGTCGGGCGAGGTGGGCAGGTACGGCAGCTCGCCATCGGGCACATCTTTTCGCTTGACGACGTCCCCAGCGCCCACCGCCGCGCAGTCCTCATGGACTTCACTCCGGCTGAACCGGTTGACCCAGCGACAGAGCCGGCTAGTTTCTCCTATCGCATTTTCTTGGATGACAGGACCTTCCTCATTGAAGAGACCATTCTCGCTACTCCGACTCCTATGGTTGACGGGTATCGTGGCGAAGCCGGTGCGCCAGTCGGCAGCGGCGGTGAGGCCGATGACTCCGTACTTCTAGCGCTGTTGCGTAGACGCCAAAGTGCACGGTTGAAGTCCCTGGGGCTTTCGGAAGATCTGGCCATCGACGAAGAAGTGGTGTCCTTTCCCCTACTGGCAAACCTTCCCTCTCGCCGCGGTGACGTGACGCACAGTGGACCATCCATGGGCACTCTCTTCGGCTTTGCTGGTGGTTGGATGCATCCTGCCACTGGTTACTCGGTGGGTTCGGTTATCGAAGATGTCGACCGCTTCTTGGCCGATATGGAAAAGAAGGGAAGCCGGACGCTGGGGACGTCGTTAAGCATGCGATTGCAGCGATGGCTACGCGAACGTGGGCTCGCGGCGTTGCTGGGGTTCGATGCACGACAGACGAGTGCGTTTTTCCGGGCGTTCTTTTCGTTGCCGGAGAAGGACGTTTTTGCCTATTTGATAGGGACATCCCCACTGACGACGCTTCGCGCTATGGCGAAAGTGGCCGTGCCTTTGCTGAAAATGAGTCCGCGTACGTGCGGAAAGCTCATCGCTGGGTTTGTGCGGGGACCTGGGAGATGGAGAACTCGTTGACCGGGAGCATATACATCAGCCGATTTGTGGGGTGATACCAACAATTAAAGCGGTGTGGTTTTTGCATTCACCGGAGTACAAACGCTTATGATAAATGAATGACTTCGACGCAATCTGAGGAGACTTCCTCACAAAACCATAAGCTTCAGCGCAGGCTGAGAGCTCGCCACCTGAACATGATTGCCATTGGTGGTGCCATTGGTACGGGCCTGTTTGTTGCCTCCGGTGCGACCATTTCGCAGGCCGGTCCAGGCGGTGCGCTTATCGCTTACGCTCTTATCGGCATCATGGTGTGGCTGGTTATGCAGTCTCTCGGCGAGATGGCCGCTTACCTGCCGGTGCCCGGTTCCTTCCAGGAGTACGGTCGCCGATACGTCTCAGAATCCTTCGGCTTTGCCATGGGCTGGAACTACTGGTTTAACTGGGCGATTACTGTGGCCGCAGAGCTCGTCGCTGCTGCGCTGGTGATGCGCTATTGGTTCCCGGATGTGCCTTCAATCATCTGGTCCGCGCTCTTCCTCGCGATTCTATTCGGGCTGAATGCCCTGTCCGCACGTGCATTCGGCGAGGGTGAGTTTTGGTTTGCGACCATCAAGGTCATTACCGTCATCGTCTTCCTCGTTCTTGGTGTCGGCATGATTTTCGGCATCTTGGGTGGGGCCTCCCCCGGCTTCGAAAACTGGACCACGGGCGACGCCCCATTCGTCAATGGCGGAATGGGACTGCTGGCCGTTTTCGTCGTAGCTGGCTATTCCTTCCAGGGCACCGAGATGGTTGGTGTAGCAGCAGGTGAGGCTGAAGATCCTGAGCGCACGATTCCCCGCGCGATTCGCACTATCTTCTGGCGTATCTTGCTGTTCTACATCGGTGCCATCGCTGTTATTGGTTTCCTTATTGCGTACACGGACCCGAATCTTCTGAATGCCGCCGAGGACAATATTTCCATTTCACCGTTCACCCTGGTCTTTGAACGCGCAGGTATCGCGATTGCCGCTGGCCTGATGAACGCTGTCATTCTGACTTCGGTGTTGTCCGCGGGTAACTCCGGTATGTATGTGTCCACTCGTATGCTGTTTTCCCTGGCCCGTCAGGGACACGCTCCGCGTTACTTTGGCAAGCTTTCTGGGCATGGCGTTCCGCTGCGCGCTCTGATTGCCACCGCTGTCATCGGTATGGCTGGCTTCATTACCTCATTGGTAGGCGATGGTGTGGCGTACACCTTCTTGCTGACGCTGTCTGCGCTCGCGGGCTTTATCACCTGGTTTGGTATCTCTTTCAGCCACTACCGCTTCCGCAAGTGTCTGAAAGCCCAAAATATCCCGTTGGATTCGCTTCCCTACAAGGCGAACTTTTTCCCCGCCGGTGCTGTGCTGGCACTGATTATGTGCTTCTTTGTGGTGGCAGGACAGGCACTTGATCCGATCCGTACTGGCGAAAATATCTTTGCTATCCTCACTCCGTACCTGGGTATTCCGGTATTCGTCCTGCTGTGGTTCATCCATAAGAAGGTCACGGGCTCCAAGCTCGTTGACCCGGCCACCGCAGACATGACTCGCGAATAGCTGCGAAGGGCTGTGAATAGATGCGAGTAGCTATGCATCTCGCATCTAACTCTCACAACTTGGATTAGCAGTCGAAGACAATAGCGACCCCGCTTGGCACTTTTCAGTGCCAGGTGGGGTCGTTTTTAACTCCGAGTCGGACAGCTTGAAAAAATTGCGGGGATGCTCGTGTGAATACGGGCTGCAGATGTGAAACTGTGCAAGTTTATGACGCTTTCAGGCGGTAGGGTCAGGCGGTCATTGCATCATGGAT
>NZ_KV787393.1:0-1845 GCF_001807075.1 Corynebacterium sp. HMSC14B06
TGGTAAGTAGGCCGTAGGAGTTTCACCTTCAGCCTCTCGCAGAACCGTACGTGAGCCTCTCAACTCATACGGCTCCCGTTGCCCGGTCGAAACTCATTTCCATAAACATGCCAGTGCACGAACAACGATGGACAGGCTTTCTTCATCCGGTTGAGCCAATCAACACTGCGGCGCTTGTGCCCCGCCAGTGGTTTGTACTTCTGACGGGCCCAGCGTTGCAGCTTCAAGTCAAAGTGATTGAAGACCTTGCGCATGACCGTTTTGTAGAAAGCCCCATAGTAGTTCCACCACCCGCGCAGGATAGCGTTGTACTGTTTTGACAGTTCAAGAAGGCTGGCTGGTGTTTGTCGCTGGATATTCCAGCTGCGAGTTCGTTGACGCATTCTTTTTAACGCCTCATTACTGGCCCCGGGCAGGAAGCTGGTAAACCGGCGTCCATTATTGCCCCATGCCTCCCGTGGCCGGAAGGTGAACCCTAGAAACGTGAACTGCGTCGTTGGGTACGCTGCTTTGCGGTTACTGTCTTTGCAATACACAATCTTCGACTTTTCCGGGTGCATGGTCAGCAGACATACTTCCAACCGTGCCTTGATTGCCGCCATGACCTCACACGCCTGCTTTTCGCTACGGCAGTGAACCACCGCATCGTCGGCGTAGCGTGCAAATGGACAACCTGGAAAAGTCCGTTGCATCCAGGCATCGAACGCATAGTGCATAAACAGATTCATCAATAAGGGGCTGATAACCCCACCTTGGGGTGTACCGCTTTCACGCGGAACCTGAACGCCGTCAGCAGTCTCAAACGGCGCTTTAAGCCACCGTTCGATATACAACAGAATCCATTCATCCTTTATGTGATGCTTGACCGCTTTGAGCAGCAGCTCATGATCAATGTGATCAAAGGCTCCCTTGATATCGAACTCCACCACCCAATTGATATTCCAGCAACGCCTACGAGTGATCTCCACTGCCTGTTTGGCTGACTTTCCCGGCCGGTATCCATAGGAATCCGGATGGAACAGACAGTCCAGACTCGGCTCTATAAGCAACTTGATGGCGGTCTGCGCCACCCGATCGGCTACTGTTGGAATACCCAGCTTGCGTTTGCATCCTGATTGCTTCGGAATTTCCACCTGCCGAACCGGTGGCGGAAAATAGGAACCCGACGACATGCGGTTCCAAACCTTGTACAGGTTCCGTTGCAGCTTCTGCTCGAACTGGGCAATAGATTGTTCATCTATCCCAGCGGCTCCTCGATTGGCTTTCACTCGCTGGAAGGCCTCCCAAACTGTCAGCTTGGAAATGCTGTACGACTTTGCTGCGCTCATGCCGCTCTTCCCCGCCGAAGCCGGTTGACGACATAAGCGAGCTGGGCAACGCCATCCCTTCGCTCCACTCTCATTACAAGAACTTCATCACTACTACGAATGGCTCCGCCCCTCGGCCTTTGCATCGGTATTCTTCCTTGCGGTGGTAGCCGCTTGTCATTTCCCTTGGCATCAAAGGCGAGGTTCTCACGTTCCATATCAAAGCCTGTATTGAGCTCATGCCGCCTATACACCGGCTGCCATCTGGACAGTAGACAGGTATCTTCCAGACTAATCCCGAGGCTACTGGGCGACCTCGGTTTTGACAGCGCTTGAATCCTTAACGATGCGTCTTCGGACGGTTTGCTTTCGCTCATCTTCTCAATACGTACCTGACGCCGTTATCGGCGCCTTTTCCAACGGTCGCTCACCACCACGCCTTTTGAACGCAGCAGCACCGGGCGGTTTGAAGCCAGCTCCTGCAAGCAGACTCCGGGAGGCCTACTCCCATCTTTGATACAGCATCGCTGGCTGACGC
>NZ_KV787394.1:0-34000 GCF_001807075.1 Corynebacterium sp. HMSC14B06
CGCGATGCTTATGCATCATCGAGACCTTCGGGCAGTGCGATTGGTGCTGAATCGCAATTCCGGCTTGTCGCGCCCACCGCCTGACAGTTGGTGAGGGTATCCCTAACTCACGTCCAACTGCGCTTGCTGATGCCCCGTTGGCGATGTGTTGAAGCGCAATCGGTTTGATGGCACTGTATTTCGTTCGGCGGGTTTGCTTCACTACTTCTCCTGGTCGAAAGTGGTGATGCATTCACCGCCTGAACCTACCCCTGAAAAATTGCCTGAAAGTGTCATAAACTCATACAGTTTCACATTTGCAGCCCGTAATCATATTTGGCGCCCGTAATTTTTGGGGTCTGCCCAGTCATTATCTTGAGAATCAGACATACTTTTGTCATGTAACGTTCTTTTTACGCTTGAAGATTTACGCTTGAAGAAAAGGAACCGACCACATGATCAGAAGAAGACAACTCTCAGCGGTCGTGCTCACCATCTCCATGCTGCTGGTGCTCGTAGGCTCTTTTGCGGGAATCACAACAGGGCGTGCACAGGCGCAAGAGGCCGCGAGTACTATCTCGCCAACCATGGTGATCCTGGATGCTTCAGGGTCAATGCTTGCCGACGACGCGGGCGGCCAGACCCGAATGGAGGCAGCGAAGACTGCCACGAGTAAGTTCGCGGGATCGGTGTCAGAGGACTCCGAAATTGGGTTCATGGTCTACGGCACGGAAGTTGGCAATTCGCCGGAGGAGCGGGAAGCTGGCTGTCAGGACATCACCACGCTGCTGCCCGTGCAGGCGGGTAACTCGGCGAAGATTCCTGCTGAAGTAGGAAAGGTCCAAGCCTCCGGCCACACCCCGATGGGGCCTGCGCTGCGTCAGGCTGCCGATGAGTTGCCGAAAGAAGGGCAACGTTCGATTGTGTTGGTCTCCGATGGTGAGGACACCTGTGCTCCGCCACCGGTGTGCGAGGTAGCCAAGGAACTCAAGCAGCAGGGCATTGACCTGGTCATCAACACAGTTGGTTTCCTTGTTGATGCAGGTGCACGTGCTGAACTGGAGTGCATTGCTGAGGCCACTGGCGGTGAGTACCTGGACGCCCAGGACTCCGATTCGCTGGCTGAGTCCATGAAGACGCTGGCGACCCGCACCGCACGCACCGCGCAGTCCAGCGCGCAAGAGATACAGGGCGGCGACGCTCCTACGAGCGCTACCAAGGTGCCTGCCGACGTGGAAACGTTCTCGACCAAGCTGCGGGAAAAGACTCCTGAGTCCGAGCGCAGCATCGGTAATCAGGAAGGCGACGGTGCTGAGTACTTCTCCGTCCCGGTTGCTGAGGGAGAGCGGCTTGCAATTAGTGCGGCTACCGTGCCGGGAGCGTCGTCAGGCGCGACGTTGATGGACCTAGATGTTCGTAACTTCGCGCTCACTATGCATTTGGATGACAGCAGTTGCTTCCTGGCCAATGATTTCGGCAATGGCATCATCGACTCCAATGGCCCCTTTTTCGCATCGATAACAACCAAGCAGTCCGGGGGAGCTGAGGGGGACTGTAAGCCGGGCAATGTGGTGTTCTCCGTGGCCCGAAAAGGAGGCCCCTTCGAAGGTCAGGACATTCCTGCAGAAGTAACCATCAAGCGTTTCGCCAACGAAAACCTGACTGATGTGCCGGAGGCGTTCCCGTCCGACAAGGAGAGCTTGACCCCTCCGCCCGCGACACCGGAAGCGGATCAGGCTAAGAAGGTCACCCCAGGTTCGTGGTTCGATGACGCCACGGAACTTACTGCCGACAGCATCAGCAGCGTCACGGCCGACATCGTTCCTGGTGAGACACACGTGTACAAGATCAAGTCCGAGTATGGGCAGCAGCTCCGCGGCGCCGTCAAACTCATTGACGCCCCAGAAGCGGACAAGCTTGCACAGATCTCCGGCCTGGATATCAAGACGCTGAACTCGGCACGCCAGCTCGCCGGCAGCGAGGAAAACCGTCCGGCCAATGAACACCAGATCGGTGAAGAGACTACATTTGGTAACTCGGCCCGGATTAACTATCGCAATCGGATCGGCGAAGATAGTGAAAAGTCGGGCGATTACGAGGCTGAAAGAGCCTGGTTGGATGGCGACCAGTACATCGTTGTCTTCTTCAACAACAGCTGGGGTGCCGGTCAATCCCACGATGTCGCGGGTGTTCAAAACGTCCCGGTGACTTACCAGCTGACCACGGAGTTGGTCGGCGAGAAGATTCCGGGCCCAGCTTTTGAACAGGTCGCGCACAAGTCGCCAAGTAGCGAGGCCCCGACTAGTAGCCAGCAGAATCCGAAGGGCACCGAAGAAAACGAGGATGACGGCTCTTCCAACATGATGTGGTTCTCTATTGGTGCAGTTCTGTTAGCCGTCGTCGGCGCGGCAATCGCGTTGACCCGTAAGTAACGCTAGAGCGTCCAGTACACGCCGAATCGGTCAGGCTTGACGACGGCTTCCGTGCCCTCGGCAACCTCAGCGCCTGTTAGGCCAAGCGCTTGGCAGGCGCTTTCGACCTCTTCGGCCGAATCGCTGGAGAGGCGCATCGCCACACCGTCGCCGAAGGTGAAATTGTGCATGCCCGGCGAGTCGAGCGTCATGAAATTCCCTGACCCGAAAAGCCGGTTGTATACCTCGGTGGCGGCGGCAGCCTGTGGTTCGTCGCCTGTCCACATGAAGTAGGGAATAACGGCGGGATTCGCTGTCTTTGCGGCAGCGTCCGTGCTTGCAGCCCCGCTGGTTAAGGAATCAATCATCAGTTGCCAGTTGACCCCATTGCCGTCGACCAACCAGCCAAAGAGCGGCGAGAAATCGTAGCTGGTCAGGGGCATGAGCGTAGCACCACCGCTGATGGTTTCATCACCCGCCATCAGATGCTCCCACAGTCTGCGCAGCTGGTTTTCCTGACCAGGGGCAAATCGCACCATAAAAGACACAGCGGGGGTTAATCGGCGGTTCCCGTTCTCAATGAGTTCAAAGTCCATCCCGCCGATGGTGAGCGTGGTGGAGTTGGGCTTGATGTTGGAGTGAAAACCTTCGGCGTAAAACCGCGCAGCGGCGCGGGGGTCGTCGTTAAGCGCGATCACGGCCGAGATAGAAACAGTCATGAAAATGAGCCTAACGACGAGCGCCTAACCGCGCAGAGAACGCAGCGTTTGATCCTAGTCAGTGAAGAATCTTCATACGGCGATATCCCCAGTAACGCTGCGCTGATTAGGGGATTTCAGTTAGTGGCGTGGGCTCTGCTCGCGAACTAGGTCTGCAAATCTGTTGATGTAGTCGCGAACAAAGTCCTCAGTGCTTGACGACGTGAATTCTCCTTGTTCGTCAATGAGTGTTGGCGATTGTCCCAGGAAGACCTCTGGCTGACCGAGCATCGGCATGTCGAAGTACGACAGCGCGAGTCGCAAGTTCTTCTGAGAGCTATAACCGCCCATACGGCCGACGGAGTGGCTGATAATTCCCGCGGGCAGGTTCTTCCATGCCACATCACCGTTGGGCTTAGATCCGATGTCAACGGCATTCTTCAGAGCTGCAGGAATTGTGCGGTTGTTTTCTGGGGTGACAAATAGGATGCCATCGCTGGCTTTAATGGTTTCCCGGAAACTGGTGTATTCCGCGGGAGTCGCAATATCGGACACTGCGGGGTCGTCGTAGTCGAAGTTGTAGAGAGGGAGGTCACGAATCTCGACGATGTCGACTTTGAAGTCATCGGGGAAGTACGTGGCTGCCTTGAGTGCAATCTTTCGTGCATAGGAGGCTCGACGCAAGCTTCCTACCAGGATAGAAATCTGTGCAGTCATGCGAATGTTCCTTTCTTAGGATGTATGGGGAAAGACGTGGATTTAGAAATCCCAGTCTTCATCTGCGGTGTCTTCGGCTTTTCCGATGACATATGCGGAGCCGGAACCGGAGAAAAAGTCGTGGTTTTCATCTGACCCCGGGGTGAGGGCGGCGAGAATTTCGGGCTTGAAGGCGGTCTCTTCATGGTTAAACCGCTGCGGGTATCCCAAGTTCATGAGCGCTTTGTTGGCGTTGTATCGAATGAAGTTGGCAACGTCGTCGTAGAGCCCGAGTGGTTGGTATAGGGCTTCGGAGTACCTCAGTTCGAGCTGGTATAGATCATCGAGAAGTTCGAAGACGAAAGCCTTCATCTGCGTTTGCGTGGCGGTGTCGTAGGTTTCTACGCCTCGCTGGAATTTGTAGCCGGAGTAATAGCCGTGAACAGCTTTGTCACGCAGAATCAGGCGCACCATGTCGGCGGTATTGGTCAGGATGCCACGTGATGCGAAGTGCAGCGGGAGGTAGAAGCCGGCGTAGAGCGAGAAGGACGAAAGAAGCGTTGCTGCCGCCTTTCGCTTGAGTGGAACGTCGCCGTAATAGTGTTTGAGCACAGCTTTTGACCGAGCCTGCAGGATGTCATTGGCGACTGCCCATTGGTAGGCAGCGTCGATGTCAGGGGTATTGGATAGCGTAGAAAATACTGAAGAATAAGACTTTGCATGCACTGCTTGCATGAAAGCGATATTCGTGTAGACGGCCTCTTCATGTTCGGTGCGGGCATCTTGAATTTGGGAAATCTCCCCGACAGACGCCTGGACTGTGTCGAGCATGGTCAGTCCGGTGAAGACCTTCATGGTCAGCTCGCGTTCTAGATCGGTGAGACGTCGCCAGTCTGCAAGGTCATTGGACAGTGGGACTTTTTCGGGCAGCCAAAAATTTGCTGTTAGGCGATTCCACACTTCGAGATCTTTGTCATCTTGCACTCGGTTCCAGTTGATTGGCCGAAGGCGGGCAGCTGGGTCCTTTCGAAAAGACGGTGGCGTAGTTGAATAGCTGTAGATGTTCAAGAAGTAGCGCTCCTCCAGAATTTTTCCAGGCCCTCTTTGACGTTCTCCACATCGTGGTCTGTCCCCAGTAGCTCATAGTGGTATAGCTCCGGAACCTGGCATTTTGCAGAAATGATGGCTCCGGCTATGCAAAAGTCGGTGCCGAAATTTGTGTTGCCCGAGGTGATGACACCGCGGATGAAACTCCTGTTGGTTTCGTCGTTGAGAAAAGCGATGACTTGCTTAGGTACCGCGCGGCGCCGACATCCGCCACCATAAGTCGGTGTGATCAGGACAAATGGGCTGCAAACGCGAATCATTCCGTCTTTTCGCGGATGTAACGGGATGCGTGCTGCTGGTTGAGCCAGCTTTTGGACGAACCGGTGAGTGTTTTCAGAAGCACTGGAGAAGTACACGATTCGGGGTGACTCCTCCGGTGGGAGTTCCGTGAAAGTCAGCGGCGTCTTCGATGATGAAGACACTCGATTACCTCCTATGTTCAATGGATTGAACATAAAATAGAGGAGTGAATGGGGTGTCAACAAGGCGTTGCTTACGTGCGGTTGAAAAGTGCTTAGTCACGCAATTGCGAAGTAAAGCCGCGACTCTTCATTAACGGCGGAAAAACCCAGCAGCTGATCTTCAAGGCGGGAAAGTGGCGGGGTTGCCGGCCGGGGGGAGAGGGAGGAGGTGGTGTCTCTCGGAGGGGGCTCCAGTCGTGCCCCGGGCAAAAGCACAACAGGGAAACAAAACCGCCGCGCTTTGGAAAGGCCCAGTCGATGAGGAGACTGGTTTTCCAAAGCGCGGCGTTTTCTACAGCGCTTTCGCATCAACTACTTCAGCGGACGAACACTTCCGGTGAAGTGCGGACGCTTCTTCTTGCGATCCCACGCGACAATGTTGACTGCGCGGCCGATGTTGGAGCTGCCCTCAGTCAGGTTGTGAGCAGCACCTGCACCGTCACCGGTGTGGGTGAGTGCGACATTGATGGTGGTCGGCAGAACGACCGGCGCACCGAAGGAAATCTGGAACTCGTACGACTGACCCGGTAGAACCTGTGCCTCAGCCAGCGCGCGGGAGGCGGTGTACATGCCGTGTGCAATCGCTGCTGGCATGCCCAGAGCCTTCGCGGAGACAGAGGTGATGTGAATCGGGTTCCAGTCACCGGAAACCTTGGCCCACTTGCGGCCGGTGTTGCCAGCCAGCTTCCACTGAGCGGTGGGGAAGGGAACCTTGAACTGCTCGCGTTTGATGGTCTCGGCGCCGGACTTGATGGCCTCACGCTGTGCCTGGACCTCTTCGAAGCCCTCGGCATCCTTCAGGCGAACGCCCTTGGCCAGATACACCGACTGCTCCTCGACCAAGGTGGCGCCGGATGTGGACGATGTAACAGTTGACTCCAGAACAACCTCAGTGCCCGAGCGGTGAGCGCGGAATGCGGCAACCTTCACCGCGATATCAACTCTGCCACCGAGTGTGACAGGCGAGATTTCGCGGTAGGTGTTCTCGGTGTGGACCAGGCCCATCATCGGCAGCGGGAAATCATCCGCAGCCATTAGCTCCATCTGGATGGGCATGATTAGGGCGTGGATGTGGCCGAAGAAAGCCTGTTCAGACTTCGGGGCGCCAACGACGTCGCGGAAGTCCTGGTCACGGTCGGCATCGACAGTGACGCCCTTGACCACTAGTTCATCGACCTTGATTTCGGTGGAGTTCGGGCGTTTCTTCGCCGAACCAGCAGCTGCCTTGGCGTAGAGCGGAACCAGATTGGGAATGGCATCCAGGGTCTTAGCCATAAGTTTTCCTCTTTCCTCCTTATCGGGAGCCTATGCGGAAGCCGCGACTTCGCTTAGGCGCCGACGATGTTCTGACCGCAGACGCGCAGGACGTGACCATTGACGCCGAGAGCGCGGTCGGAGACCAGGAAGGCGATTGCCTGGGCGACATCGCCCGGCTGGCCACCCTGCTGCAGCGAGTTCACGCGTCGAGCAACCTGGCGGTTGACGAACGGAATAGCAGCGGTCATGTCGGTCTCGATGAAGCCCGGAGCAACAGCGTTGATGTTGCCGCCGCGCTTAGCAAACTCCTCAGCGTAAGCCTCGACCATTGCGATAACGCCGGCCTTGGAGGTGGCGTAGTTGGTCTGGCCGCGGTTACCTGCGATACCGGAGGTGGAAGCCATGGTGGCAATACGCGGAGCCTTCTCGAAGGCCTTGTGGTTCAGCAGCTGCTCGTTCATCTTCAGCTGAGACTCGATGTTGACGGCGATGACCGAGCCCCACTTGGCGTCGTCCATGTTGGCGAACATCTTGTCGCGGGTGATGCCTGCGTTGTGGATGACGATGTCCAGGCGACCGTAGCGGGCCACAGCGGCATCGGCAATGGCGTTGCCGGCGTCGTCGGCAGTGATGTCCTGCTGCAGAGCCAGGCCACCGAGCTCGTTGGCAACCTTGGACAGAGCCTCGCCCGCCTGTGGAACGTCGATGACGATGACCTCTGCGCCGTCAGCCTTGAGCTGGCGAGCGATAGCGGCACCGATACCACGGGCGGAACCGGTGACAGCGGCAACCTTGCCAGCCAGCGGCTTATCCCAGTCGGACGGGATCTCGCCAGCGTCGGAGGTGACGCGGAGGAACTGGCCGTCGATGAAGGCCGAGCGGCCGGAGAGGAAGAAGTGCAGGGAGGAAATCACGGATGGCGCGGTGACCGAGACCCCCGGAGCAACGAGGATGCCGTTGGCGGTGGAGCCGCCACGAACCTCGTGGCCGAGGGAGCGAATCAGGCCCTCGATACCACCGGCGACAGCGTTCTCAGCGATCTCGGCCGGGGTTGCGTTGTGGTGAGCATCCTTGGCGCGGGAGACGGTGACGATGCGGCCACCCTTGTCCAGCTTGCGCATGTGCTTTGCAGCAGCGAGCACTGGGCCCTGCAGCTCTGCCGGACGCTTGGCCTCAGTGGCGACGAGGACAATGGCACCAATCTTGTCGTCAGCGGCGTTGCCACGACGGACCTGCAGACCCCACTCAGCCAGCTGAGCTGCAACTGCGTCTGCATCTGCACCCTCGCCGGTGACGAGCACCTTGTCGTTGTTCAGCAGCGGACCGCCCGGCTTGTGGCGGCGCAGGAACGGTGGCTGCGGCAGGCCAGCGGCCTTAGCCAGTCCAGTGAGCGGACCACCGTTGACGAGTTCCTGGTACTTATCGGTCATGGAAAATTCTCCTTGAAAGTAAAAGTGTCTTTATCGGTGGTGCGCTTTTAGACGCGAGCCTCGAGAACTGCGACAACACCCTGGCCGCCCGCAGCACAAACGGAGATCAGGCCGCGAGTGGTCTTGCCGGTCTCGTCTGCCTTCTGGCGCAGCATCTTGGCGAGGGCTGCCACAATGCGGCCGCCGGTAGCGGCGAATGGGTGGCCGGCTGCCAGGGAAGAGCCCTTGACGTTGAGCTTCTCGCGCGGAATGGAGCCCAGCGGGCCTTCCAGTCCGAGCTTGGTGCGGCAGAACTCCTCGTCCTCCCATGCCTTCATGGTGGACAGGACGGTGCCGGCGAAGGCCTCGTGGATCTCGAAGAAGTCGAAGTCGTCGAAGGTCCAGCCGTTGCGGGCCAGCAGGCGCGGGGTGGCGTAAGCCGGAGCCATCAGCAGGCCCTCGTCGCCGTGGACGAAGTCGACTGCGGCTGCCTCGGAATCGACGACGTCGGCAAGCACCGGCAGACCGCGCTCAGCGGCCCACTCCGGGGTGGAGACGAGGACGGCGGAGGCGCCGTCGGTAAGCGGAGTGGAGTTACCAGCGGTCATGGTCGGCTCTGCTTCCAGACCGCGGCCGAAGACTGGCTTGAGCTTGGCCAGCTTCTCCGGGGTGGAGTCCGGGCGCATGTTGGTATCGCGGGAAACGCCCTTGTACGGGGTGACGAGGTCAGTGAAAAAGCCCTCGTCGTAAGCGTTTGCCATGTTCTGGTGGGAAGCGGCGGCGAGCTCGTCCTGCTCAGCACGGGTAACGCCCCACTTGGCGGTGGTGATGGCCTGGTGCTCACCCATGGACAGGCCAGTGCGCGGCTCGCCGGTCGACGGAGTGTCTGGAGCCAGGTCGGACGGACGAGCCTTCAGGAAGACCTTTGCCATGTCCAGAGTGGACTTCTGGCGGCTGGCCTCCAGCAGGATCTTGCGCAGACGGTCGTTGACAGCAATCGGAGCGTCGGAGGTGGTGTCCACGCCGCCGGCGATGGCGGAGTCAATCTGGCCCAGCTTGATCATGTTGGAGACAGAGTTGAGGGCTTCCATGCCGGTGGCACATGCCATCTGAATGTCGAAAGCCGGGGTGTCCGGCGCCAGTGCGGAGCCGAGGACACACTCACGGGTGAGGTTAAAGTCACGGGAGTGCTTCAGCACAGCGCCGGCGGAGACTGCGCCGAGGCGCTCGCCGCCGATACCGAAGCGGGCGACGAGACCGTCGATTGCAGCGGTCAGCATGTCCTGGTTCGACTCGTTAGCGTATTCCTTATTAGAACGAGCGAACGGAATGCGGTTACCGCCGACGACGACTGCGCGGCGCAGAGAGTTATTGTTGGCCTGAGCTGCCATGTGATTGTTCCCTTCAAAATCCTTGAAGTGTGACGTGAATTACTAAATTTAGACAATACTGGTATCGGTGTTTTCTGTCACGTTTTTAGAAATATTTTTGCCCAGTCATCTACCGAGCGGGGGAGGTGAGGGGTAAACACCGTCGTCCACCTGTGAAAAATTCGATGGGCAGCACTCCGGAATCTCAAAAGTTTTCCCGCTTGACGACGGTAATTGCGTCAATCCCCACTAGTTGGGGTGGCGGCCGGAGGTATCAATAGAGTGCAAAGGCGTATAGGGGTTTAGACTTTATCGCCATGCGACCTGAACTTTCCTCGTATAACCATCTTTCCGCGGGCAAGGTCCGGGAAATCTACGAGATTGACCCTGAGACTCTGCTGCTTGTGGTCAGTGACCGTATTTCTGCCTTCGACCACATTCTGGAGACCCCGATTCCTGACAAGGGTCGAGTGCTCACCGCGATGAGCGTGTTCTTCTTCGATGAGATTGACTTCCCGAACCACATGGCTGGCCCGGCTGACGATGAGCGCATTCCGGAGGAGTGCCTCGGCCGTGCGCTGGTGTGCAAGAAGCTGGACATGCTGCCATTCGAGTGCGTCGCACGTGGCTACCTGACCGGCTCTGGTCTGGTCGAGTACAAGGAAAACGGCACTGTCTGTGGCATTGAGCTGCCAGAGGGCCTCGTCGAGGGCTCCAAGTTGCCAGAACCGATTTTCACCCCGGCCACCAAGGCCGAACTGGGCGAGCACGACGAGAATGTCTCCTTCGACGCCGTTGTGGAGTCCCTGGGGCAGAAGCGCGCCGAAGAGCTGCGCGATGCCACCCTGCGTATCTACACCCAGGCTGCTGAACTGGCTGCTGAGCGCGGCATCATCCTGGCCGACACCAAGTTCGAGTTCGGTCTCGACTCCGACGGCAATCTGGTGCTGGCCGACGAGGTTCTCACCCCGGACTCCTCCCGCTACTGGCCAGCCGACTCCTACCAGGAGGGTTCGGTTAACCCGAGCTTTGACAAGCAGTACGTACGAAACTGGCTGACCTGCTCCAAGTCCGGCTGGAAGAAGGACGAGGGCACTCCGCCGCCAGCGCTGCCGGGTAGTGTTGTGGAAGCAACTCGCGAGCGGTACGTCGAGGCCTACGAACGACTGTCGGGCCGCCGCTTCTCGGACTGGATTGGAGAACCTGCGTGAGCGAAGTGACCTTGGACTCGGCATCCGTCGGCAAGCCTGCAAAAAAGGATTTGCCCGCACCCCGTGCACAACGGAAGCCGGTGACTCGGTCCTTCCACGGAAGGGACTTCACCGATAACTTCGAGTGGCTCCGCGATAAGGAAAACTCCGAGGTTATCGACTACCTAGAGGCTGAAAATGCCTATACGGAGGCTTTTACCTCCGATCTTGACGGCACCGCGGACGCGATTTTTAAGGAGATCAAGTCGCGCGTGCAGGAGACCGACATGTCGGTCCCAACTCGCCTTAACGGCTGGTGGTACTACTCGCGCACGCAGGAGGGCAAGTCCTACGGGATGAGCTGTCGCGTGCGTGCGGAGGCCGGTGACGGTCTTGCCGCGTGGACGCCGCCGACCATCGCCGACGATGCCCCAGCACCAGGAGAACAGGTCATCCTGGATGCCAACGAGCTGGCCGAAGGCCATGATTTCTTCGCCCTCGGCGCAGCGAGCGTCTCCGCGGACGGCAATCTGCTGGCCTATTCCACCGACGTCACAGGCGACGAACGCTACACGCTGCGCGTAAAGGATCTGCGCACGGGTGAACTGCTTGATGACGAAATTGCGGGCATCGCCGCAGGTGCTACCTGGGTCGGCTCCGAGTGGATCTTCTACCAGAAGGTCGACGAAGCCTGGCGGCCGGATTCCGTGTGGCGTCACCGCGTGGGCACCTCCACCGAGGATGATGTCTGTGTCTTCCATGAGCCCGATGAGGCCTACTGGGTTGGAGTCGGCACGGTACGCAGCGAAAAGTACCTGATTATTGAGAGCTCCTCGAAGATTACTTCCGAGGTTTGGTACCTGGACGCCAGTGACCCGACCGGTGAGTTCACCTGCGTGCGCCCGCGTGAGGCCGGTGTTGAATACGACATCGATCACGCCGTCATTAGCGGCCGGGATATGTGGCTGATTACACACAATATGACTGGTTCGAACTTCGCACTGGCCATGGTGCCGGCGGGGTCTTTCGACAGCATTTCGGATCTCACTGAGCTGGTTCCGCACCGCGATGACGTCCGCGTTGAGGGCGTCGACTGCTTCGCTGGGCACATCGCGTTTGGTTACCGTCGTGGCGGTATTGGCCGTGTGGCGCTGGCGGTATTGGGTCAGGATGAGGATGGTGCTGGCTCCGCTGGTGATGCCTCTGATACAAGCCATGCTGCTGCTCCAGTGCCAGCGTCCGCTGTGAACTTCGTCGAGCTCGACTTCGACGAAGAGCTCTACTCTGCAGGCACTACCGGCAATGCTGAATGGGACACCCCGGTGTTGCGCTACGCTTACGGCTCCTTCACCACGCCGTCGCAGCTTTGGCAGATTGATATTGCCTCGGGCAAGCGGGTGCTGCTCAAGGAGCAGAAGATTCGCGGGAAGTTTAATCGCGGTGATTACGTCGCCAAGCGTGAATGGGTGAGTGCAGCCGACGGTGCCCAGATTCCGGTATCGATTATCCACCGCGCGGACCTGGACCTGAGCAAGCCGAATCCGACGCTGCTCTACGGCTACGGTTCCTATGAAGCCTCGATGGATCCTGGCTTTTCCATCGCGCGACTGTCGCTGCTGGATCGTGGGATGATTTTTGTCATTGCACACGTCCGCGGTGGTGGCGAAATGGGCCGCGGCTGGTGGGAGAACGGTCGCGCAACCACGAAGAAGAACACATTCACTGACTTCGTCGCCGTCGCTGACTACCTGCTGGATTCTGGGTGGACCACACGCGAGCAGCTGGTAGCACTCGGCGGTTCGGCGGGCGGCATGCTGATGGGCGTGGTCGCGAACATTGCTGGCGATAGGTTCGCGGGCATTCAGGCCGTGGTCCCGTTTGTCGACTGCCTGACATCCATGCTGATGCCAGAGCTGCCGCTGACCGTGGTGGAGTGGGATGAGTGGGGCGATCCCTACCACGACCCGGAGGTCTACGACTACATGGCCTCCTACGCGCCGTACGAGAACATCTCGGCCGATGCGAAGTACCCGAAGATTCTCGCGATTACTAGTTTGAACGACACCCGCGTGCTCTACGTGGAGCCGGCAAAGTGGATCGCCAAGCTGCGCGAGGTTGTCGGAGGTCAGCCGGGGCAGTTCCTGCTCAAGACCGAGATGTCCGCAGGTCATGGTGGTGTTTCCGGTCGTTACGAACGCTGGCGTCAGACTGCCTTCGAGTACGCCTGGATTGTCCACACTGCTGGTGCGGTGGAGTAACGGCATGGATATGCGCACGCTGCTGTCCGCGCAGGGTTTTGACACCGATTCGCTTTCCGACGATCAGTTGGCCGTCTACCACACCCTTTTTCGGCGGCGGGATGTGCGCCGCGAATTCGCCGGAGAAGTGGTGGACAGGGAGCGATTGATGCGCGTGTTGGCGGCGGCCCATGCAGCCCCGTCGGTGGGGCTGTCCCAACCGTGGGACTTTCATATCATTCAGAATCCGGACCGCCTGCAGCAGTTTGCCGACCACGTAGCCGGACGTCGCGCTGAATTCGCGGCCAAGCTCGAAGGCGAGCGGCGTGAGACCTTCAATCCGATTCAGATTGAAGGAATCGTGGACTCGGGAACGGGCATCGTCGTCACCTATGACCCGACCCGTGGCGGCAAGAACATTCTCGGCCGCGACACCGTCGATGACACCGGCCTCATGTCAGTCGCGCTGGCTATTCAGAATCTGTGGCTGGCTGCTACGGCAGAGGGGCTCGGCGTCGGCTGGGTCAGTTTCTACCATGAGGATTTCCTGGCTGACTTTGTCGGTGTCGAGGCACCCGTGCGCCCGGTGGCCTGGCTGTGCATTGGTCCAGTAACGCACCTGGCCGAGGAGCGTGACTTGGAGAAGTTCGGTTGGCGCAAGGGACTGGCTCTCGATGAGGTTGTGCATTGGGGATAATCCGCGCTGCAGACGCACATTGATGTGCTGCGATGGCGCTTTTTGAACTCTTATTTGAAAGGCTTCTGAGTATTCTCCAAGCCTTGTCCTCTCCGTTACCAAAAATTTACATACGCCTGTTTTTGTTGAATCCATGGCAGGCAGTGGGGTGCAAGAACAGATTCGGACGACCGACCAGGTCATTCGTCCAGCGGGCAAAGAGCTCGTAACTGTTGACGGTGGTGTGGTCGGTTCGCCGCTTTTGGTGTCGGTGTCGGGTTTGCGCGATGGCACATTGCTCGACGTCGCTCGTTTCGTGGCAGCGATGGAACAGCGCGGTATTACACCGTCTCTGCTGGTAGCGCCGCATGCGGGTAAAAACTGGTCGTTGCGGGAAGCTCCGGCGGTGCTGGATTGGCTCCGCCGTCGTAGCGATGACGGCATCGAGATTGTTCTCGCGGGGTTCGATCAGTCAGTTCGAGGCCGAGGCGCGGAATTTGCGTCGTTAAGCGAACATGAAGCGCGTTTGCGCCTGACCGCCGCAACGCGCCAGATGCGTGCGATGGGTTTTGAGACGGACGTCTTTGCACCACCGAAGTGGACCATGTCGCCCGAGACCATGAACGTGCTGCCGGAGCTGGGCTTCCGAGTGGCAGCGGACCGAAATGGTGTCCGCGACCTGACCACTGGTGCTGTTGATCCGACTCGCGTGCTGGCTATCGGCGAGGGCTTCGGCGGCGCCGGTTGGTGGCGCCGTGCGGTGCGCTCCTCGGTGCAGCGCTCGCTGGAGAAGGGCCGCGCGGTGCGCATCTCCGTTAACGCTTCGAAACTGCGGGAGCACAAGCTGCGCCAGGATGTTGTCGGCATCATTGACCAGGCGGTCGATGGGGGTGCGCAGCCGGTCAACCACTCTTCGGTGCCGCTGGGCCGCGAGCTCTTTGAAGGCATGGAGCAGGTCGGCTAGTCGCTACCTCTGACGGCTATCGGGGGACTGCCCTAGTGTGGGGTTTATGAGCAATCTCTTCGACATCCCAGTGACCACCATCGACGGCAACGAAGCAACGATGAATGACTGGGCAGGCCACGTTCTGCTTATCGTCAACACCGCCTCGGAGTGCGGTTTCACGGATCAGTACGACGATCTGCAAGGACTTTTCGACGAATTCGCACCCCGTGGCTTCTTCGTCCTCGGCTTCCCCTGCAATCAGTTCGGTGGGCAAGAGCCCGGCAACGCCGAGGAAATCAAGCAGTTCTGCCAGCGCGAATTCGGCGTTACCTTCCCGCTCTTCCAAAAGACGAAGGTCAACGGCCATGGCGCGCACCCACTGTACAAGCTGTTGAAGGAAACCCCGGACGCCGACGGCGAGGCTGGGGATGTGAAGTGGAACTTCGAAAAGTTCGTTGTCTCGCCCGAGGGTGAGGTCATCGGCCGTTTCCGCTCCAAGGTCTCGCCTGACGACGATGCTCTGCGCGACCTCATCGAGGAAAACTTGCCTATTTAAACTTGGCTATTTGGTGGCGTCCAGCGGTGCCTGCTCGAAGTAGCCCGTGGCACCGTAGCCCACGATGCCACCTCGGTTGCGCAGGGTCATGCTAGCTAGACCGACCTTGCCAAGCTCATCGCCACCGATGGTGACCCAGTCACCCTGAACCGCGACAACCATGTTGGCGTGCACCCCAAGGCCTGCGGGGTAGCGGTAGAAAATGATGTCACCCACCTGAGGAGAGAAGTCCTTGTCGGTGACGAAAGCATCATGTGCCTTGTAGGCATCCATGAGCTGTTCGACATCCGTAACCAGCCATGGGTTCTCGGCTGCGGCAGCCGAATCCTCGGGCGTATCAAAGACCGGAACACCCGCGGACGCGAGCAGGAATGACAAGAATGGCGCAGTCCAGGAACCGGAGCAGTCGACCGTGTTGCCGAATGCGTCAAGGTTTGGATTCAGCTTCGCGGTCTGGTTCGCAGCTGTGGGTGCAGAACCCGGCCTGGTGGCAGCAGCGGCGGCGACGGCATCTGCATCAGCAGTTGGGTCTGCGTCTGAATTCGGGTGCTCGCCGACCTTGGGGATAACGCTGCGGATGTCGTCATCAGTAGCGCCACACGCCAGGCCGAAGTAAACCTCAGGGGAGGGCTGCTCCTCGTACTGATAGCGCGCAACATCCTTCAGAGCCTGCTGATAGTAAGGGCGGTCTGCCTCGGTGCGGGGGAACGTGCCACCACGCCACGCCAGAACATTGATAGGACCGAAGAGCGTGAACCACCCGGCGAAGAGGAATACCGCCGTCAGTACCAGGATGGAAACAGGCGGGATAGCGGCGCGAACACGTTGCAGCATGCTCGGTGAGGATGCGTTCTCCTGGCCGTCGTCAAGCGATGGTGAGGAAGACTCAGACCGTGCTGCGTGAGGCTGCTGTGCGGGCACAGGCGCGGGTGAATCGGTGGTCATATCTTCTCAGGATAGTAGGCGGCGCTGCGCTCGTCCTTGGCGAGTGCGTCTGAGCCGTACGTAATGGCCTAGTCTGCGGCTCCTGCTGCAGAAGAGGGCGTGCAGTTAAACTGTGGTTCATGACTTCACCCGACATGCGTAACGAGGCCGAGCACGACCCTCGTGAGGATCTGCCGAGCTTCCTGCGTGAGCCGGACAAAATAGACAAGCTTCTCTATGCATCGCTGATGCTGGTTGCCGTGTACGGCTTTGCAATCATCCCGTTCCGTGCGGTTTTGCTGCTCAAGTACACGTTCTTGCACACATGGCTGACAGGATCGAATCTGTCGGTGCTGATTCTCGCGTCGGAAAACGAGGACCGGCCGCTCTTCCTCTTCGCTGTTGTAGTGATTGCGGCGCTTTCGACAATCAAGTTCATGCCGTTCTTCTACTGGATGGGCAAGAAGTGGGGCACGGAATTCATAACGATGAGTTTCGGCGGACACCCACCGCGATGGTTTAAGAAGATGGAGAACTTCATCTATGAACGCATCGGGCTGAGTGTGCTGGCATCGTTTGTGCCATTCTCGCCGATTCCGGCCACGATTGTCGTGGCCATCGGTGGTATTGCGAAGGTGCGCGGCTGGGTAGTAGGCGTGTACCTCTTCTTCTGTGCCGCAATGCTCAAGTGCTTCTACCTGTACTTGGGCCTGAAGTTTGGCCCAAGCATCCAGGGCTCCCTGCAGACGATTGACCGGTACGTCACCTACATCACCTTCGCGCTGATTGGCTGGATGTTCCTATCCATCTGGTGGAAAAACAGGAAGCCGGGTAGCCAGGCGGCTTAATCCTGTTCGCGCTCAATCAGCGGCAGCGGGCTGTACTTGTCACGCAATGCCTTCAGTGACAGATCGTGAGCGTGCAGGCGCTTGTCCTCATCCGTCGTCGGCTGGAAGTGCGGTACCGGCTGCGGGTTGAAATCGTCATCAATTGCGACATACGTCATGGTCGAATGCAGTGCCTTGCGCAGGCCGCCGACACCCTTGCGGGGCTCACAGCAGTAGACCTGCACCGACAGGTGCATCGAGGTCGTGCCTGTACGCAGGATGCGTGCGCGCACCTCAACCAGGTCGCCAATGTGGATTGGGCTGTAGAAGCGAATACCACCTGCGTAGACAGAAATGGTCTGGCGCCCTGCCCAGTTGGTGGTAACTGCCGTCGCAGCCTCGTCGATCCACTCCATGGCGGTGCCGCCGTGGACGTTTCCGCCCCAGTTGACATCGGTCGGCTTTGCCAGGAAACGTGTGGTCAGTTCGGGTGCGGAAGAGTCCGCGGAGTAGGTCTGCGCGCGCATGCTGGCTTCGATGTCGCGGCGGAGCTCAAAACGGGAAAGAGCGGCTTTCTCAACGCGCTCTTCTTCCTCTGTTTGCGGCACCCACTTCGGCACCGGAGTCGACTTACCGTTTTCATCCATGGCCACGAAGATCACCAGGCAGTCAGCTGCGCGGGTGAACTTGCCCTCGCGCGGATCAGCCGAGAGCACTTCGTTGACGATGTGCATGGAACTGCGGCCGGTATGCGCAATCTTGGAGCGCACCTCGACAATGTGGCCACTGGGAATCGGGCGAGTGAAGTGAATGTGACCGAAGTACGCAGTCACGCAGTAGCGTCCCGACCAGCCGGTCGCGCAGGCGTAAGCGGCCTTGTCAATCCACTGCAACACACGGCCGCCGTGGACAGAATTGGTTCCGGCCATAATGACATCGGTCGGCGATGCCATAAAACGGAGTACAAGAGATGGTGACGCTGGAGCATGCACCTGTTCAGCTTTTTCAGTTGACTGCGTATCCATATATGAAAGCATAACTCTAGGATGAGGTTATGGTATCCAAAATCTCGCCTTTCGACGTTCGCAGCGCTCTTTCCACCGCCGCACCCTGGGCGGCGCAACGGCTTCTCGGCCGCGAATTGCTATCTGACCAAGAGGCTGCCTCCTTCATCGGGCCGGATGGGGCGCAGGGGTCGTCGTTAAGCCGTGCGAGCCTTGCCAAAGCGGTACGTCTGTCCGTGCGGATGCTCGCCCAAGAGGCTCCGGGGCATAGCGTCGAGGTGCGCGTGCCGCCCTTCGTCGCGGTCCAGTGCATTGAGGGCCCCAGGCACACGCGCGGTACGCCGCCCAATGTCGTGGAGATGTCGCCGGAGATTTGGCTGGGACTCGCGTGCGGAATGATCACGTTAGAGCAGGTGCAGGCGCACATCGATATGTCGGGAACGCGCGCGGCGGAAATTGGGAATCATCTGCCGGTGGCGCGCATTTCTTAAAGCCCGTGGGGGGATGCTGAATTGGTGCCCAGGCGGGTGGGGCTATTAGTGTGAATGTCGTGGCCGATACCAACATTTCAGGTGCACCAAAGACCAAACTTTTGCCAATTTCGCCATACGACGATTTGGGGGAGACATCCCCGCGCGAAGAATGTGGCGTTTTTGGCGTTTGGGCACCTGGCGAAGACGTGTCCAAACTCACCTACTATGGCCTGTTTGCCCTGCAGCATCGCGGCCAGGAAGCCGCCGGTATCGCAGTCGGCGACGGCGACCAAATTCTCGTATTCAAGGACCTGGGCCTTGTTTCCCAGGTTTTTGATGAGCAGACGCTCGACGCTCTGAAGGGGCACGTAGCGGTGGGGCACACGCGCTACACCACCGCTGGCGCTCCTGCGTGGGAGAATGCACAGCCGATGTTCCAGATGGCCTCCGACGGCACGGACATCGCGCTGGGGCACAACGGCAACCTGACCAACCACCTCACGCTGTTCCATGAGGCGGTCGACAAGGGCCTGCTGCGTGAAGAGGGCGAGCTGCCCAGTGACTCCGCAATCATGACCACTTTGCTTGCCGACGAAACCGGCAAGATTGACCACCCCGAAGATTACGGCTGCAGCACCAATGTAGAAGCGGCCGCGATGGCACTGCTGCCGCGTTTGAAGGGTGCTTTCTGTCTTACTTTCACCGATGGCGAGACGCTGTACGCCGCGCGTGACCCATACGGTGTGCGCCCGCTGTGCCTGGGGCGCCTGTCCGGTGGTTGGGTAGTCGCATCCGAGACTTGCGCGCTGGATATCGTCGGTGCATCGTTCGTCCGCGAGATCGAGCCAGGCGAGATGGTGACCATTGATGCTTCCGGTGTGCGTTCGCAGCGTTTTGCCGAGACCACCCACGCTGGATGCATTTTTGAGTACGTCTACCTGGCGCGCCCGGACTCCAACATCCGTGGTCGCTCCGTCAACGCGGTGCGTCTTGAGCTGGGCCGCCAGTTGGCACGTGAGTTCCCGGCTGACGGTGACCTGGTGATGCCGGTGCCGGAATCCGGTACCCCGGCCGCTGTTGGCTACGCCCAGGAATCGGGCATCTCGTTTGGACAGGGGCTGACCAAAAACGGCTACGTGGGGCGTACCTTCATTCAGCCTTCGCAGACGATTCGTCAGCTGGGCATCCGACTGAAGCTGAACCCGCTGAAGGAAGTTATCGCCGGTAAGCGCTTGGTCGTGGTCGATGATTCCATTGTCCGCGGCAACACCCAGCGTGCCCTGATTCGCATGCTGCGTGAGGCCGGTGCAAAGGAAGTGCACGTGCGCATCGCCGCACCGCCGGTGAAATGGCCGTGCTTCTACGGCATTGACTTCGCCTCTCCGGGCGAGCTGCTGGCCAACGGTGTCGATGAGAATGACATTGTCTCCGGTATCGCAACCGCGATTGGTGCCGACAGCCTGGGATTTGTCTCCATCGATGGCATGGTCGCCGCTTCCGAACAGGCAAAGAGCGAAGTGTGCTGTGCCTGCTTCGATGGCAAGTACCCGCTGGGTCTGCCGGAGGGCAATCCGAATGCGGCAGCGGTTGAGAGGATGCAGGCAGCCCAGGCTGCCAAAGCCGCAACGAGCAATTAGCCTCGAAACCTCCTTAGAATGAACTACGAGAACTGAACCGAGAACGAAGCGCAAGCGGTGCTGTAGATTGCAGCCGTTGCTTTGTTCCCGGTCCGCCAATACTCCCGGATACGGCAGTAACGCCGCCCGGGGGAGAAAGTTTAAAGCGAGAGCCTCTAATGACCGAGAACGTTTCTGGTGCTTCCTACGCTGCAGCCGGTGTCGACATCGAAGCCGGCGACCGCGCCGTTGAACTATTCGCCCCGATTGCCAAGAAGGCCACTCGCCCAGAGGTCCGTGGCGGGCTCGGTGGTTTTGCCGGCCTGTTTGCACTGGGCAACTACGAAAAGCCGCTGCTGGCCGCATCCTCCGATGGTGTGGGAACCAAGTTGGCCGTGGCGCAGGCCGTCGGCAAGCACGACACCATTGGCCTGGACCTGGTCGCCATGGTCGTCGATGACCTGGTTGTGTGCGGCGCCGAGCCGCTGTTCCTGCAGGACTACATTGCAATTGGCAAGGTCGTGCCGGAGCACGTCGCCGAGATCGTTTCCGGCATCGCCGAGGGTTGCGTCCAGGCGGGTTGCGCCCTCCTTGGTGGCGAGACTGCAGAGCACCCGGGTGTGATGGAACCGGGTGAGTACGATGTCTCCGCTACCGGCGTCGGTGTCGTGGAAGAGGACAAGCTTCTCGGCCCGGACCGCGTGCGTGAGGGCGATGTCATTATCGCCATGGAGTCCTCTGGACTTCACTCCAATGGCTACTCGCTGGCTCGCTACGTTCTCCTGGAGAAGGCCGGTCTGGAGCTCGACGGTTACGTCGAGGACTTCGGCCGCACCCTCGGGGAGGAGCTGCTGGAGCCAACCAAGATTTATGCGAAGGACTGCCTGGCTCTGATGAACGAGGCCGAGGTCCGCACTTTCTGCCACGTCACCGGTGGTGGATTGGCTGGCAACATGGTTCGCATCATGCCGGAAGGCCTGACCGCCGACATGAGCCGCGCAACATGGACCCCGGGGCCGATCTTCAAGACCATTGCTGAGCTCGGCAACGTCTCCCGCGAGGAGATGGAGAAGACCTTCAACATGGGTGTTGGCATGGTTGCGATTGTTTCCGCAGAGGACCGCGATCGTGCACTGGCTCTGCTGACTGCCCGCCACATCAACGCTTGGGAGCTGGGTACTGTCCGCAAGAGCGAGGCTGGCGAGGACGGGGCTGTTTTGCGCGGCAGCCACCCGCGCTTCTAAGCGTCGGCCGGCATTCGGTCGGGCGGCCGGGGACTGGGGTTGGTCGGGACTGGATTTGGGCTACAAAACTGACAACCCAGAAATAACGTGGGGCTGCAAATGTGAAACTGTTTGAGTTTATGACACTTCCGAGCCGTTTTTCGGGCTGTTTTTGTCATAAACGCAGTCAGTAACTCGGATTGATCCGCCGTGGCCGAGCATGATCGGCCGAACATAAACGCAGTCACTAAGCAAAAACAAGCACCCACCAACGGAATCGTTGGCGGGTGCTTGTTTTATTGAAATAGAAACGCTTTGCGGAAAATACGACAGCGGTTAGCTTGCGCTAGCTGTCGCGACCAGCGCCTGAGGCCCATTCCTCCCAGTCAGAGTAATAGTCGTCTCGATCGGACTCGTTCGACTTGCCGACGAGTTCCCGCTGCAGACGCTCCAAGTCCATTTCTGGTGAATCGTACTTGAGCTGACGGGCAACCTTCGCCTGCTTTGCTTTCGCACGGCCGCGACCCATGGCCTGACCCCCTTGTGTAATCCGTGGGACGGCACGGGGATACGGCCGACCCACTTATGTCTTATTGCGTTAATTCCTGTAAGACACCATAGCCGATTTTTAGACGAAGGGGTTACGCGGGGAGGCCCATAGTGGGTTGTGTCCTCGCGCTCAGGCAACTCAATATGTACTGTGACCTGGGGGAATAACCTTTCTGAAAAAGAATGGAAAAAGTTATTTTTTCACCACTCTGTCTGGTGGCTTTACCTATTTCCCGTTACTTATTTCCCACGCAGGCGGTTGATGGCCACACGACCCGGTGGCAGCTGCTCGACGCGGTCGATGGAGGAAGGGTCGACGGCCACGGCGCAGTCACCCACCACAAGGCCCTCGCGTTCCTGCGCCGAGCGCTTAAGCAGAGCCAATGCAATCGGGCCGTAATCGGCATGTTGCACGACGGTGCCTACGCGGCCCACGGCGCGCTTGCCCATCATCACCGGATCGCCGGTTTCCGGCAGAGTAGCAGAGCCGTCGAGCTGCAGCATCACCAAAACTCGTGGGGAGCGACCAACATTGTGGACACGTGATACCGTCTCTTGGCCGCGATAGCAGCCCTTGTCCAAGTGCACGGCAGCCGTGTCGAATTCAGAAGCAATCCAGCGGGGAGCCTCATGCGGAATCATCTTCTCGTCTACGTCGATTCCCAGCTCGGGCCGCAAGGAGACTACGCGTTCGGCCTCCCAGCCCATCAGGCCGACTGGGGAGGCGCCAGCGGCCACCAGCGCGTCCCAAGCACCGACTAAATCCTGTCGGCGTACGAGCACATCCACACGCCCGCCGCGTGGCCACGGCAGGTGCCGGACGTAGGAATGTCCCACAGTCGTAGCTTTACCCACCTGCGGGAATGCGAGACCAGCGGCTACCAGGACCTCAGGGGCATTCGGCCCCATGACGGAAATAATCGCCCTTTCTACCTCAGCAATTTCCACCTTGGACCAGAACACCATCATGTTCAGGTACTTCAACAGGGAGTCGAAGCCGGCAGGGGGCACGTCGATAAGCACGGAATCGTCCAAAACAGTCAGCGTCATGTGATGGAGAACGTGACCGTTTGCATCCAGGTTCAGTGCTTCAGTGACAGTGCCGGGAGCGGCTTCGTCGACCTTCTGCGAAAAAAGTGTGTTGAGGTAGGTCAGGCGATCCTCGCCAGTGACCTCAATAACGCGGTAGTACGAGCGATCTACTACGCCGCAGTCCTCCTGCAGGTGACGTTGCTCTACCAGCGGACGGCCGTAGTGCCATGCCACGCTAGCTTGCCCTGTGGTTTGCTCAACGTTTTTCGCTGAGTTTCCGTCTGGGGCGTTCTCTGAGGCCTTCTCCAAACCTTCCATCTGTCCGCCCAGTTCGAGGGCAGCGGCGCCAGCCACGTGAGACATCAAAGGACTTACATACTCAACACTCACTCCCTCATGTTAACCAGAAATCCTCAAATTAAGCATGGATTAAGCTTGTGTGTATGACGGATTCGCTTTCTTCTCTAGTGCTTATCGACGTCTTCGCAGACGGCGGCCCGGTTGCTGTCGAGGCAGGACAGCCGTTCCTCTACGCGGATGATCTCGGAGCTATTCGCGGCGACGGAGTTTTTGAAACACTCCTGGTCAGGGGTGGTCATACCTGTAATACTGACCGGCACGAGAAGCGATTCGCATCGTCAGCGCTAATGCTGGATTTGCCAACCCCAGATCTGCAGCAGTGGCGGGCGGCTACCGAGGTCGCACTACAGGAGTTGCGCGATAGGTCAATTGAGGGGGATGCGACGTTGCGGTGGGTGTACTCGCGTGGTCGTGAGTCCACCGGAGAGCCGACTGGCTACGTTTTGGCTAGCTCCGCGGAAAAGGTGGCGGAAAACCGTCTGAAGCCGGTATCGGTCATGCTTGCAGAGCGCGGTTTCTCGCTCGACCTTGGCTCCCGTGCACCGTGGGCGCTCATCGGCGCGAAAACGTTGTCATACGCAGCTAATATGGCCGCTTTGCGCTATGCCAGGTCCAAGGGTTTTGACGATGTCATCTTCACGTCCGCAGAGGGCAAGCTCTTGGAAGGCCCAACATCGACCATCATCGTTCAGCGCGGCAATGAACTGCTGACTCCCAACCCCGGTGAAGGAGTGCTGCCGGGCACGACTCAGGCAGCGCTGTTTGAAACAGCTGCCAACTGCGGCTGGAAAGTCACCCCGACGGTCCTGGTGCCCGGGGACCTATTCACCGCCGATGCGGTATGGCTGGTGTCTTCGGTGCGTATCGCGGTCGTGGTTAAGTCCATCGATGGTGAGCCCATCCGGCAGCCGGATGCAATCGCGGAAAAGGAATTCCGCGACCTGTGTGACAAGGCGCTGGCGACGCAGTAGGGCCCCAAATAGTAGGGCTTGATGCAGTTGGGCGACGCAGTAAGGCCACACAACGCCCGTCGTAAAGCGGGGAGAACCTAGCCCGCGTAGCGCTTGAGCTGCGCGGACATGCGGGGAGCGAATTCCTCATCCCGCAGGCGCTCGTCCACCCACCCGAGATCGTTGTTCGGCATCAGACCGTAGAGGCGCTTGCCCGGGCCAAGGGATGCAGGACCGGTAGCAGTGACCATTGTGGAGGCTGCCTGCAGTTCCCATGCACGCTCGGAAACCGGCTTGCCGTAGTAGATCTCAGTGACGCCGGTGGAGTGGACGCAGATGAACTCAATCTCGTCCTCGTTGTTAATGCGCCAAAATCCTGTTTCGCGCTGGTCAGGGCCGGTCGGCTTGCCTTCTTCGTCCAGCTTCCAGATGCGCGACTCATACTTCAGGTAGTTCTCGCCATCGTGGCTGAAAATGAGCTGCTGGCCGAAGTTGTACTCGCCGTCGACGACAGTGTTCGCCTGCCCCTCACCGCGCCACACGCCGACCAGCGGCAGTAGTGCCAGCAGGCCGTCGTGAATATTCGGGCCGAAGCGCAGGTTAGCGGTCTCGTCGGGGATCGGGAGCCCCTCAAGCTCAGTGATGTTGCGCGTAGCGGTGCTCTTGGCCTGTTCGGCCGCGCGGTTGATGGCCTCGTTGCCGTCGAGGCGAGGGGCTTCCGCAGCTGCAGGCTCCTGTGCAGCGGCGTCTGTCTGGTTGCTGCCATTCTTCTCGGTCATGCTTCACACTCTACCGCTGAAGCTCTTGTGGCCATGTATGGGCTGTTGTCGCATGGTGCTAACGCTGCACCGACGCTTAACGGCGATGCTTGACGACGGCCTTAGCGACGCACCCGACAGTTCTTCTCCGGCAGCTTCTCCGTGGATTGAGCTGACGCCTCGGCATCCTGCTGGGATGTCGGCGGCATGAAGTTTGTTGGCGACACGGTGCACAGAATCTGTTCGCCTTCGATGGTGATAGAACCGCCCGACACGTACACGCGAGTCGCCGGCATGCCCATCGGTATCTCTGAATCCCGCAGCGTCAGAGCGAAGGTGTCCATGATGTGCTGCGTATCAGCCTCAGACAGCTCAGGTTTGATGTGGCTTTTAGAATCCGTTGGGGACGAGGGCGCAGAAATAATCTCCATCGGCGTAATGACCACGTCGCGGCTGACAATGCGCAACTTCGCCGTAACCTGGGTTTTTCCCTGCCATCCGGCTGGCGTGGCCTCGAAGATAGCCTCGGTCTCCCAGCCGCCGGTGGGGGAGGAGTCCTTCAGGCTCTGGATACTCAAGTCTGTCAGTCCCAGCTTGTTTCCCAGAGAGACACCGTCGAGCGAGAGCTTAGTGAAGTACTGCTTCGTCGGCGATTCTGGGAAATTACCGCTGAGCACCGCCGATGCCGGGACCTTAACGTTGGAGGCTCCGTACTCCAGAGATACCAAGCCGAAGTCGGGCACCTCGACATCGCGGATGCGCGAGGTTACGGAGCTCCATTTTCCCGTAACAAAAGAGGACAAGTAGGCCTTGCCACCAATGGCGACGTATGGGGTCATCTCCAGCTGAGCAGTCTCCTGAATATGCTCGGAGAGCTTGTACTCCGCATGGCTGGCGAAGCCCATGTCGGTGGCAATCACCAGCGCGGCAACGGCGAGGATAGAGCCACCGATTTTCTTCTGTCGTCGGGAAATGGACACACTCTATTAGTACCCCATCGCTTTTGGCCCAGCGGACATCGGGGAAGTGTTGAATCCGCGGCTGTGTATAGGGTGGGGCGTATGAACGTAACCGAACTGCTTGACGTAGACACCACCGCCGCCAGTACGCTACTGCAGCGCGCCCACTCCACCGACGGCGTGGAGGCGTTCGGCGAGGCTTTCGTCCGAGGGCTTGACGACGACTCTTTCGGGCATCGACACTTTGCGATTATCAAGAACGACCGTTATTTGGGCCTGGCAGCCGTTGCGCCAGATGCTATGGAGATGGTTGTTGATCCGGAGTTTCGCAGGCAAGGCGTGGGAGCGAAGCTGCTTGCGCACATCGATGCTGAAGTCGGTGAGCGTCTGCCTATCTGGGCTCACGGTGATGTCGCCGGTGCCAGCCGCTTGGCAGAGTTGACGGGACGCAAGGTTGTCCGCGAGCTGTTGCAGATGTCCGTTTCGGGCTCAGCGTTGGAGAAGGCGGCGGGGGACGTCGATAAGCGTGATGATGTTGAAGCCTTGACCCTGACTGCGGCACGCGCGAAGTGGGGTGAGGCGGCCGTGGATCGGGCGTGGTTGGCTGTGAATAATGAGGCGTTTGACTGGCATCCGGAGCAGGGAGGTTGGTCGCAGCCACAACTCGATCGCGCTCGGAACGTGCAGTGGTTCGACCCGGAGGGCGTGTTCTTTGCTGCGGATGTGGCCGGGGCGCGCGACAGTGCGGAGGAGATTTGCGGTTTCCACTGGACGAAGTGGCATGCCGAGGAGTCTGTGCCAACTGGCGAGGTGTATGTGATTGGACTGAGCTCGAAGGCACGCGGGCGTGGTCTCGGACGATGGCTGACCAACGTTGGGCTTTCCTATCTCCGAAACCGGGGAGCGGAAAAGGTAATTCTCTATGTCGAAGGCGACAATGCGCCGGCAGTGCGCACGTACCGTGCGGTCGGTTTCGAGGTGGCCCGCCGTGATGTGATGTACGGCGCGTAGATGCGACGGTTCGGTTTATTGGGGGCGAGTTGTTGGGGAAGGGCTGAGTTATTGGAGAGGTTATTGGAGAGGGCGAGCTTAGGTTTGTCTCAGTTTTAGGTGGTTTTCCTCTGTCGCGGGGGCAATGATACTTGTGATTTTGGGGAGATGTTGTCCAATCCTCAGTGTTTCAGGGGCGCATTTTAGGGCCTCTTACAGGGGAAATGAGGATAAATAAAGAATTACTTGCGCCGTTCACCGATTGTTAATGTTTTGAACAGGTTCCGGTTACTATCGGTAGATAGGTTCAGCGCAGTGGACCGGAGTGTGGCGGTTCCACGAGAACTGTTTCACTCATTGTGTAAACCCGGAGGATTTACTGTGCTGAAGAAGAACCGTGCGGCATCCGTCATTGGCCTGGCCGCTGTTGCAAGTCTCACCCTGGCCGCTTGTGCTGAAGGGGGAACGCTGCAGGGCGAGGGCGCTACCTCGCAGCAGCGTGCGATGGACCTGTTCGCCACCAAGTTTGAAGAGGCCGGTTCGACCCTGTCGTACAACGCATCTGGCTCTGGTTCCGGTCAAACTCAGTTCATTGCCGGTACCGTTGCTTTCGCTGGCTCCGACTCTCCGCTGAAGGAGAAGGACGGCAAGGACCAGGTTGCAGAGGCTAAGAAGCGCTGCGATGGTAACGACGCATGGCACCTGCCGATGGTTATCGGTCCGGTTGCCGTTGCCTACAACCTCGAGGGCGTTGATGTCACTCTGACCCCGGCACTGGTTGCTGAAATCTTCGACGGCAAGATCACCAAGTGGAACGACCCGAAGATTGCTGAGGTCAACAAGGACGCGAAGCTGCCGGAGAAGGACATCAAGGTTGTCTACCGCTCTGAGGAGTCCGGTACTACTGATAACTTCATGAAGTTCCTGAGCGCAGCTGCTCCGGAGCAGTGGAAGCACGAGGCTTCCAAGTCCTTCCCGACTGCTACTGGACAGGGCGCTAACGGCTCGGCTGGTGTTGTCGACGAGGTTTCCAACATCGACGGTGCTATCACCTACGTTGAGGCTGGTTTCGCTAAGGACAAGAACCTGGGCATCGCCAAGATGGACTTTGGTCATGGTCCGGTTGAGCTGAACAACGACACCGTCGGTAAGGCTCTGGATTCCGTCACGTTCAAGACTGAGGGGCACGACATGGTTGTTGACACCGACGCTCTGTTCGCAATGGATGAGAATGGCGCTTACCCGCTGATTCTGACCACCTACGAAATCGTCTGCTCCGCTGGTTACGACGAGGAGACTCGTGATCTGGTTAAGAGCTTCCTGAAGGTTGTTCTGGAAGAGGGCCAGGGCCCAGAGCTCGAAGAGCTGGGTTACATCCCGGTTCAGGGTGAGTTCAAGGACAAGTTGTCCGCAGCGGTTGACGCTATCAAGTAATTCTTTGCGTGCAACGCGGGTGAAAGCAGAGTTGGTTCTGTTGTTACCCGGTTGGCGCGAGGATTACTTCAGCCGGCCACGCAGATTTGAGCTGTAGGCCGAAAACCTGACGTAGACCGGTTGGCTTTATATATCGACACCTCAGTTGATTGGGTACCGCTCGTAGAGGGGTACTGAGGCCAATCGGTCTTCATGTGCGTTGAAGCACAAATCACTTCTACTTAGGAAATGAGATCATGAGTTCCTCGACTCCCATTGAAGGGAAGCAGGAGGCTGTAGACAGCAGTCTGTTGCAGTCCTCAGCACCGCAGGTGGATTCCTCCGGCGACGAGAGCTCGGAAGAGCAAGCCATTCAGTCCGGCGTTGTTCGTCCTGGTGACCGAATCTTCAAGATTCTGGCGGTAGGATCTTCCGCATTGGTGACTGCTGCCATCATCGCAATTGCAGTGTTCCTGCTCCTGCGCGCAGTTCCGGCGATGTCCCGTAACGAAGCGAACTTCTTCACCTACACCGAACGATGGAACCTGGCGGATACCTCCGCCATGTACTTCGGTATTCCGAACATGTTTCTGGTGACCGTCGCGGTTTCCATCCTGGCGCTGATTCTGGCGATGCCGGTTGCGCTGGGTATTGCTATCTTCCTGACTGCCTATGCTCCAAAGAAGATGGTCAAGCCGCTGGGATACCTCGTGGATTTGCTGGCCGCAGTGCCGTCGATTGTTTACGGTCTGTGGGGCTTTATGGCTCTCGGTCCGGCATTGGCCGGTCTGTACGGGTGGTTGGCTAAGACACTGGGCTTTATCCCGATGTTTGCCCTGTACCCAAACTCGCCGGCATTCGAGACCGGTCGAAATCTCTTCACCGGTGGCATTGTGCTGGCAATTATGATTCTGCCGGTTATCGCGGCTACCACCCGTGAGGTCTTTGTTCAGACCCCGCGTGGTCACATTGAGGCATCGCTGGCTCTCGGTGCGACCCGTTGGGAGATGGTCAAGCTGGCCATTCTGCCATTCGGTCGTTCTGGCTTTATCTCTGGCTCGATGCTGGGTCTGGGACGTGCCCTCGGTGAGACGATGGCTCTGTACCTCGTGATCTCCCCGTCTTCGGCATTCCGTGGTTCGCTTTTCGACGGCGGTACCACCTTCGCAACCGCGATTGCCAATGCGGCACCGGAGTTCAATGACAACCTCAAGGCCGGCGCATACATGTCCGCAGGTTTGGTGCTGTTCTTGCTGACCTTCGTGGTCAACTCCGCAGCCCGAATCATTGCGAAGAAGTAGCAAGGTCGTAGGAAAAGAAACGAGAAGTAACAATGACTAGTTCAACTACTGATTCTTCGCCTCACGGCCCCGCAGACATGGTCCCCACCACGGAGTCGGCATTCACCCAGATTAAGGGTTCCCGCAAGGTAGCGGACAACGTCTCCACGGTCCTCATTTACTGCTGCATGGCTCTTGCCCTAATCCCGCTGGTGTGGGTTCTCTTTGAGCTTGTCGTCCGAGGTACCCCGTCACTGCTGAGTGGTGAGTGGTGGACTGCTTCCCAGCGCGGTGTCACCGTTGGTGCGTCTGCCGGCGGTGTTGCTCACGCAATCGTCGGTACCTTGGTTCAGGCTCTGGTCACAACTCTCATGACCGTGCCGTTCGGCATCTTCGTCGCCATCTACTTGGTCGAGTACGCAGGTAACTCCCGCTTGGGCAAGGTCACCACCTTCATGGTCGACATCCTCTCCGGTGTGCCGTCGATCGTTGCGTCGCTGTTCATCTACTCGATGTGGGTGGTCATGTTCGGCATGAGCCGCTCCGGCTTCGCCGTGTCGCTGGCACTGGTTCTGCTGATGCTGCCGATCGTGGTCCGCAACACCGAGGAAATGTTGCGCATCGTTCCGCACGAGTTGCGTGAAGCCTCTTACGCTCTGGGCGTTCCGAAGTGGAAGACCATTTTGAAGATCGTGCTCCCGACCGCACTGTCGGGCATCGTCACCGGCATCATGCTGGCCGTCGCCCGCGTTATGGGTGAGTCCGCACCGATGCTGATTCTGGTTGCGACCTCGCGAATCATCACCTACAACCCGTTCGGCCAGTCGCAGTCCTCGCTGCCACTGTTCATGCTGGACATGTACAAGGCCGGTAATACCGGTGCGGCATTTGACAAGATGTGGGGCGCAGCGCTCACGCTGGTTCTCATCATTGCCCTCATCAATATCCTGGCGCGCTTCGTATCCGCCAAGTTCTCCGTCAAGAGCAGTTAATGCTGGGCGCCTAACGTCCGCTATTTCAAGGAAGGTTTTTGAAAGACCATGGCTAAGCGCCTAGACCTTAACGATGTCAACATCTACTACGGCGATTTCCACGCTGTGCAGAACGTCGACCTGCACGTCCCGCCGCGTTCCGTTACCGCATTCATTGGCCCGTCCGGCTGTGGTAAGTCCACCGTGCTCCGTTCGCTGAACCGTATGCACGAGGTCATCCCGGGTGCCTACGTCACTGGCGAGGTGCTTCTCGACGGCGAAAACATCTATGGCCCGAAGATCGACCCGGTCTCCGTTCGTAACACCATCGGTATGGTGTTCCAGCGTCCGAACCCGTTCCCGACCATGTCCATCGAGGACAATGTCGTGGCTGGCCTGAAGTTGGCCGGTGTTAAGAACAAGGCTCGTCTCCAGGAGGTTGCCGAGAAGTCCCTGCGCGGCGCCAACCTCTGGGATGAGGTGAAGGACCGCCTGGACAAGCCGGGCGGCGGCCTCTCCGGTGGTCAGCAGCAGCGTCTGTGCATCGCACGCGCAATTGCAGTTGAGCCGGAAGTTCTGCTGATGGACGAGCCGTGTTCCGCACTGGACCCGATTTCCACCCTGGCAATCGAGGACCTGATTCACGAGCTGAAGGAAGAATTCACCATCGTCATCGTGACCCACAACATGCAGCAGGCAGCTCGTGTGTCCGATCAGACCGCATTCTTCTCCCTCGAGGCAACCGGTAAGCCGGGTCGCCTGGTCGAGGTTGGCCCGACCAAGAAGATCTTCGAGAATCCGGACAAGAAGGAAACCGAGGACTACATCTCCGGTCGCTTCGGCTAAACGCTTTGCGTATGCCTTAATGGCCAAAATAATCAAAAAGTAAGAGCCCCGTACCTCACGCGTGTGCACGCGAGGTACGGGGCTCTTTTTGTTGTTGCGGTTTATGAGATTGCTATGTCGAGCACATGTTTTGCCACCCGATTGTCTAACCGCGGAGGTTTTTGTGCCGGGGCACACAGTTTTTGTGGCGGGATCAAACAGTTACTGACTAGGTTTATGTCAGGTGAATAGCGTTTACTCGCAGTAAAGTGTCATAAACCTAGTCACTTTCTCGGGGTGGGGCAGTGTTTAGCCTGGTGTGACTTAAAAACGGCTCCACTCCGGCCTGAAACCCGCCGAGCAGTCCAACACCCAGCCCAGCTCAGCGGCCCAACACCCAGTCCCCTGAGCAACCCAACACCTAGCCCAGCAGCCTGCAACTCCACGAACCTACATCCGCAGGTGACGCTCCAAGGCCTGCAGGCGTTGGTTAAAGCTGCGCTGGTCGCGTTCGTCCTCAAGCTTGTCCAGGTAGACATCGCGCTTGTAACCGGTGGCCAGGTAAATAATTCGGGCGGCAACCTCGACGGCGTGATCCGCGTAGCGCTCGTAGAAGCGGCTCAGCAGAGTGACATCCACTGTCTGCGCAGGGGAGTGCGGCCAATTATCGTCGTTGGTCAGCGTAAACAGGTGCTGGTGAATGTCATCGATGCTGTCATCGGTCTTATCCAAGGCCAATGCCTGGTCAACGTCGTAGTCGATGAGCACCTGACGGGTTTCGTGCGTCATCTGTTCAGATACGGAGGCCATCTCGCGGAAGAACCCCTCCACGGGCTCTGGTAGTGCCTTGTTCGGGTGGCGACGCCGGGCAACGTTGGCAATATGCACACTCAATGCGCCCATGCGGGAGATGTCCTCGACAATGTAGAGGCCACTGACAATCTGTCGGAGGTCACCAGCCACAGGAGCTTCGCGGGCCAACAGCTCGAAGGCTCGCTGCTCCGCATCCTGGCGCAGGTCCTCGAGAGAATCAATCTGGGAAAGAACTGTTTCAGCCGAGACCAAATCAGCCTCGAAGAGGGCCTTGTTCGCAAGCTTGTGCATGGAGCCAACTCGGTCACACATCACAATCAGGCTGTGGGCCAAGTTGTCCATTTGTTCTCGGTAGACAGTGCGCATGCGTTCCATAGTAGGCAATCCTCAACAACGTCGCGCGTTAGTGGGGAGCCCCCAATTACCCCTCGTAAAGTTATGTAAACACTCGCTCAGAACCGAAGCTTAGCCACCGGAGTGCATAATCTCCGCGCCCTCGGGCACGGTGTCGTCCTCCGGGTCGTCCAGCCAGCCCTCCGGCAAGACCACCTTTGCAGGGGACCCCTGTCGGCCGCGGGCGCCGTCGGCGTCCTCCGGGCGGGCGTGGGCGCTGGGGCCGTCGTAAAGCGGTGCGAGAATCTCGTCGAGCGTTGCCAGCGAATCGACGCGCGCAAGAGACTTCCGCACCTCACTGCCGGCAGGGTAACCGCGCAGGTACCAGGCGATGTGCTTGCGCAGGTCGCGGCAGCCCTTACGTTCGCCCTCGTGCTCCACGAGCAGTTCCGCGTGACGACGGATAATCCCCGCGACCTCACCAAATGTTGGTGCCGGCGGCACTTCTTCGCCACGCAGCTCGGCGGACAACTGCGCGAACAGCCACGGGCGGCCAAGGCAGCCGCGACCGACGACGACACCGTCGCAGCCGGTCTCGTCGAGCATTTTGCGGGCATCGGTGGAGGCAAAGATGTCGCCGTTGCCAAGCACCGGGATATCGCTGTAGCCGGAGTCGACCATGTGCTCCTTCAGCCGCGCGATCTGCGACCAGTCAGCGTGGCCGGAGTAGCGCTGCGCTGCGGTGCGGGCATGCAGAGCCACAGCCTGGGCGCCCATCTCAGCGGCGATGCGGCCGGCATCGAGATGCGTGTGGTGCTCGTCGTCGATACCGACGCGGAATTTCACGGTCACCGGGATGTCCGTGCCCTCAGTGGCTTTTACCGCTGCGGCGACGATGTTGCCGAAGAGACGGCGCTTATACGGCAGTGCCGAGCCGCCGCCCTTGCGAGTGACCTTCGGTACCGGGCAGCCGAAGTTCATATCGATGTGGTCGGCGAGGTTTTCGTCGACAATCATCTTTGCGGCCTCGTAGGTCCACTTTGGGTCAGTGGTGTAGAGCTGCAGGCTGCGCGGGTTTTCGTCGGGCGCGAAGGTTGTCATGTGCATGGTCTTCTCGTTGCGCTCGACCAGTGCTCGCGCGGTGACCATTTCGCAGACATAGAGGCCGGAGACCGTGCCTGTACGCTGCAGCTCCTGCTCGCGGCACAGCGTGCGGAATGCCACATTGGTGACACCGGCCATCGGAGCGAGTACCACGGGGGAAGCGAGCTCAAAGGGGCCGATGTGCATGTGCGCGGACGTGGCATCGGCGGGCTTGGCGGCGCTGAGTGGACTCGTGGAGGTATCTAACACGTACAGTATTGTGTCACGCTGAACTGCCGTTTTCGAATCTGTTTTGGTCGGCCGGTTGGATTGGTCGTGCGTTTGACTGCGCTCATTTATCCCACGAGTGTTTCAGTAGTTCCGTCGCAAGTGTGGGGTGATTATTAAAAGTTGGCGCGCAATTGCTAGGCTATTTTCTTGCGCGGGCCTTTAGCTCAGTTGGTAGAGCTACGGACTTTTAATCCGCAGGTCGCGGGTTCGAGCCCCGCAGGGCCCACAAGCACGCAAAACCCCAGGTCATTAGCAACCTGGGGTTTTGTCGTATCTTGCCTGTTTTGCCCTTTCGCGGCAGCGGGTTAAGTAAAGAAAAGTGTGTCTTTTCCG